>PYJE01000066.1:22934-31535 GCA_003635305.1 Candidatus Poribacteria bacterium
GGCATCAACGATGAACTTGCTGCTCACGCTTGGTTATCCGTTGGCAGTCTCCTTTCGTCGGAAAGCAATCGCGAGCAAGAAGAACTTTCCGCTTACAACAAAGCGATACGTCTTAAGCCGGATTATGCCGAGGCCTACTACAACCGCGGAAACCTGAAAAACGTGCTGGGGCAACACGACTCTGCTATTTCCGACTACGATGAGGCCATCCGAATCAAACCCGATAACCCGCTTTCTTACAACAATCGAGGAGTTACGAAATCCTTTCTCGGGCAGTTTGAGTCTGCTATTGCAGACTTTGACGAGGTAATTCGGCTGAAACCAGATGACGCAGAGGCCTACGCAAAACGTGGAATCGCGAAGGGAGACCTTGGGCAATACGAGGCTGCTATCGCCGATTTTGACGAAGCACTCCGGCTAAACCCTGAAGATACCTTTGTCTGTGCCACACGTGGACGTGCAAAGGGTAGTCTGGGCCAATACGAGGCTGCTATCGCTGATTTTGATGAAGCCATCCGCCTAAACCCTGACGAAGCCGAAACCTATTTCATCCGTGGATTTGCCAAAATGCAACTTGGCCAATACGAAGCGGCAATAACTGATTTTGATACAGGGATTCAGCTTGTCCCAGATGATGTGGATGCTTACTACTATCGAGCGGCCGCAAAATATGAGTTAGGACAATATGAAACTGCGATTGCCGACAGTAGTGTGGTTATCCAATTGGACCCAGATTTTGCCGAAGCCTACGCGATACGAGGTGCTACGAAAATCCACTTGAATCTGATTCTGGAAGCGAAGGCGGACTTCCAGAAAGCCTTGGAACTAGCAGAACAAGCCGACAACAAGAGCCTCATAACCGAGATTGAGGAATTGCTCCAAACCCTTCTTGGAAATGGCGATTAGAAATCAAAACGTTCTTCCTACCAACAGGATTCAGGTAACTCCGAGACCTTCGGGGCTATGCTTTAAGAATTTTTAGAAAAGTGTCTGGCCCTTACTGGCGGATAAAACCCTATGGAATGGCAAAATCTCTCTACGGACTATGAAATTCCATGCGGTGTCAACTCGGTTGTTGCTCCCAGTGAATTAGCAGAGCAAGAATGGGAAGAGGAACGGGCCTCCTGGGCGCGCTTTTCCCTTCAGATGCTTTCATACGCCTACGGCGATGACGAACCCGAATACACCACGGATAGGTTGATAGAGGAGAATCCTGAATACGAGGAAAAACGCCAATGAAAACCCCGAAAACAACACCCAACCCCAACGCGGAACGTCTCCGCCAACTTAAGCAGCTCTTCCCCGAATGCCTCACCGAAGGCAATATTGACGCGGAGAAACTTCAGCATATCCTACATGATTGTGAAGGGGGGGGGTAAACGCGCTGAGCCAGAGACATCGGATAGGTATAGTTTCAACTGGACAGGCAAACGCGATGCCATCCGCCTAGTTAGCGTCCCTACCGAGGCTACCCTCAAACCGCGCCGAGATGCATCCCTGCATTTTGATAGCACCCCAAACCTCTTCATTGAAGGCGATAACCTGGAGGTGCTGAAACTCCTCTACAAACCCTACTTCGGCAAAATCAAGGTTGTCTACATCGATCCGCCTTACAACACCGGCAACGACTTCGTCTATCCCGATAACTACGCGAAACCGTTGGATGCCTATCTCCAATTGTCAGGACAACTAGATACCGAAGGCAATCTGCAAACCAGCAACCCGGAGACGAGCGGCCGCTACCACTCCTCATGGCTGTCGATGATGTATCCGCGTCTCTTCCTCGCGAGGCAACTGCTCACGGAAGACGGTATCATCTTCGTCAGTATCGATGACCACGAGGTTTACAACCTCCGCCTTCTGATGAACGAGGTTTTCGGCGAGGAAAACTGCCTGCAACAATTGGTGTGGCAACGGTATGCTAGCGGAAGTAACGATGCCAAACATTTCGCGCTGAACCACGAATACATCCTCGCTTACGCGAAAGAGCGCGCTGTAACGGGAAGGTTTCGGTATCCGCTCGCCGAAAAGGAGAGAGCCACTTATACCCAAAAAGACGAGCATTATGCAACCCGCGGTCCCTATAAAACCGATGCTTTCACGAGAGGACGGCCAGATCATCCGTCACCAGGATTGCGGTATGAGATCGAATGTCCGGACGGTTCTTTCGTCTTCAACGAGTGGAACCGACTGGAGTCCCGCTTCCTTCAGATGAAAAAGGAAAATCGCATCGTTTTTCGGAAGTCACAAAAAGGGAAGTGGCTCGTGGAATACAAACGTTACCTGAACGAATCAAGTGGGAGAGTCCCGCGCGGTTTGTTAACCGATGTTGAGAAAAACAGTCACGGTAGAGCACAGTTGCGTGAACTTCTCAACGCAGATGGCATCTTTACCAACCCCAAACCGGTCGGGCTGCTCAAGCACCTTCTCCAATTTAGCACCAATAGCGATTCAGTTGTGTTGGATTTCTTCGCCGGTTCCTGCACGACAGCGGAGGCAGTGCTGGAACTGAATCATGAGGATTCGGGCACGCGACAGTTTATCATGGTGCAGCTGCCGGAACGCACCCCTGAAAAATCGGCGGCGCGCAAGGCAGGATTTCAGACTATTGCCGAGATTGGGAAGGAACGGATTCGGCACGTCTGTCAAAACTTCAACGGGGACATAGGTTTCCGCGTCTTTGAACTCACCGAATCTAATTATCGCACGGAAGCCGAGATTATCGCTGAGGATGCACAGAAGTATATCGCGCAGTTAGAGAACGCCATCGATGCGCTCTGCGATGGCTGGCGCGTTGAGGATGTCCTTTACGAAATCGCACTCAAGGAGGGATACCCGCTTGACAGCACGCTTGAAGAAGTCGCCGGGTTACAAACGAACACCGTCTTCCGAATTGTCGTGCCAGATGGAATGCAAACTTTCCATGTCTGTTTAGACGAGGAGCTCGCGGAAACGGATATAGAACGCCTGCGGTTATCGAAAGATTCGGTGTTTATCTGCCGTGATATTGCGTTGACTGATACGCTCGCGGCGAACCTCGCTTTGCAGTGCCGACTTAAAACCATATAAGAGAATACCACATTTCCCACTATGGTTCGGGCTCGCCTGAAGTTTCAGTAATGAATCGGTTTATTTCAGCAATCGTCCCGCGTCCTCGTAGGGCGAGGGCCTGTTCTTCGCCATGCCGCGCTCGCGGGGGACAGGCCCCCGCGCTACGTTTTCGTGCGAGTTTTCCCTCACTATAGTTTGTTCGGGCTCGCCTGAAGCCGAACGCGGCGAAATCAGGCGATTTCGCCCTACAGACGCGGCGTAGGGTATTGGCGCAGGTTAGCAGCAACACGGTGTGTCTTTACACTTCGGGCACCCGTTTGCGTAGATTTGCGCCGCATCCGCCAAGTCCACATTGAGCAGGCTCGCCAAGGTGGCGAGCCATGCAAACACATCGGCAAACTCTTCGCGAAGCCGCTCCATGTCACGCGGATGCTTGCGAATCTCCTTCGCGAGTTCGCCGACTTCCTCAACGAACCACGTGAAGGTGAGCGGCACGCCGCGTTCAGCATCGCGTTGGTAATAAATCGCTTCAATCAGCTTTTGGAATTCTTGGATTTTCATGAACTTTCCTCTTGGTTCGCTCTACGCCTAATACGTCCTAAAACCCACCATAAAAAGCCAAGGGCGAGTACAAGAACGAGTATAAGGATTATACCCTGCAGCCAACCTAACAGAAAAATAAAGAAGGCCCCTAGCATAATTGTTGGAATTGCAAATTGGGATCCGCGAAACCAATCTTTCCAAAATTTGGGCGAGTACTTTATACCCATCCCTATTGAGTACGGAGGGAGAGTAATCTCAGGATGCTGTTCGGCGAAAAGTTCCGTTTCACGGATTTCACAATCTTTACCGCCACGCTTAACCAGAACCTTTTTTTGATCACTCGGACTAAATGTCTCCTTAGTAGGATTTTCAATAAAATAGTGAGCGATACACTCAGCCCGTATCAAAAAAAATTTCGCCGGCTTGTGTCATTGTCATTTGCCATTCCTATGGTTGTCTGCCAGAAAAAGTAAACCACGTGGATAAGCAATAAAGCAACAATTAGGACCCAAGCATCAATGGGAGCCGATGAACTTGGAGCAGACAAACCAAGCCGAGTGATCAACTCTCGGATCCAAGTATCAATTGAGGCCGATAAACCCTCTTTTTTGGTAAAGTGATAGAAAATTACGGCGAGGAAAGTTAGGTAAGTGATGAAGATTCTGAACTCAACTTGCCTTCTTTCTTCGTGCCTTTTAGCAGCGAATTCCGCGAGAGCCATCACCCTTTCAAAGTTGTCCATGCTTAACCTCCGATGCTGCATTGAACGACACAAAAGCCCCCTACACCTCCGCGATGTCAGGGACAGCCTTTGTGCCGAGCTGGGAACTCAATCAAACCGCGACGCAATCTCCGGCGGCGGTTCTCCCACTGCCGACTTTCCATCGCGCAGCAGCGGTTCTGCATTGCCCCACAAGCGCGTCCCATCGTGAGCGAGGAGCGGCTCCGCCGAATACTGCGCAAGGTAGGCGCGGCGCAATCTGTTCGTATGGTTCGTGCCGCTGCAGTGGAAGTTGATGCTCGTAAACGCCACAATGCTCCCCGCTGGCACGATAGCCGGCACGCCTTTCTCCGGCCCGAAATAGCCCACCATGTCGTTGCTGCCCTCCTCGCGGATGTGCTTCACCCACGAACGGATGCCGATTTGCGAAAACGGCATCACATAGACAGTGCCGTTCTCTTCGGACATATCATCTAGCGCGCACCAGCAAGTGAGATACGGCTTGTGTTCTGGGTATCCGACGTATCCCGAATCCTGATGCCAACTGAACTTCATCCCGGCTTCCGCGCCTTTGACGACATACTGCTCCCAGAAGAGATACGCGGTATCGCCGAGAGTCGCGCGACAGAGCTCTGCCATCAAATCGCTGAAGAGGAATTCGCGCAGTTTCGGCTGCTTCCGAAAGCAGTTTGAGACAAAATACCGCTTGTCGCGATGGTTAATGCCAAGGACATCCGTTTGCATCCTGTCCATCTCGGCATCCATCTGACTGATAAACGTTCCGCATTCGCCGCGTAGGAGTTCTAACATCGGCTCAGGGATGACGTTTTCGAGGATAAAATAGCCTTCCTCTTGGAATTGCTGTTTCTGTTCATCGGTAATATGCATAGAGTTATTCCAAATAATGTTGATTCGTCTCGTCTCCGTAGGTTCAGAGTTTCCGGCCTTGTTCGTTTGCGCTCGGACATCCGCAAACGACAGAATTAGAGCACTCAATAGTTCTGGCGCGTTTACGGAATATGAACCCGGCGGACGATTTGGCCGTTGCTCTCCCAATAGGTATGTTTGCCCGTGATGTGGGCAGAATCGCCAGCGGGTTGGATGTTGCCCCTCGTATCAATTGCCCTTGAAACGACGGTGTGTTCACCTTTCGTCGGGTTATCCCAATTGAAGTGCCAGATTTTCCATGCAAATTCGGCGGATTCAGTCGTGTCAAGCGTCGCTTTTCGCCACGCGCCGTTGTCGATGCTCACTTCAACCCTATCAATAGGCGCGCCCCAGGCGGCACCGTAGATGCAGTATTTATCGCCGAGGCGCGTCACCTTCGCCGCTAACGATTTCAGTTTCGTGCGTCCGACAGAGGACTCCATCCAAACCGATTCACCATCGGAACGTTTCTCTTCCCGCATCGTGACATAATCGCGTGCCATGAACCGTCCCATGAAACGGGTATCGCGCACCTCAATCCGTTTGAGCCACTTGACGCACGCGATGCCATACCAACCGGGGGCAATCAGGCGCAGCGGCGCGCCGTTTGCATGCGGCAGCGGTTCACCGTTCATCTCATAGCAGAGAAGGACAGTATCCTCCAGCGCGTCCGAGAGGGACAGGCTGCGCGCGAAGTTTTGACGCATCTTGACACCGCGCCGTTCCTCCTCGCCGACATCGTGTCCGAAGAAAATCACCTCAATGCCGTTTTCTTGGACGCGCGCCTCCTCCAAAATCGGTGCGAGCGGCGTGCCTGCCCACTTCGCATTGCCTATCGCACCAGTAAACGTGGGGAACCCGTGATTGCCGGAACATTCCAAGGTGAACGTTACCTCTTGGCGCGGGCGCGCTTTGATGTCCTCCATCGTGAGCAGCAGCGGGTTGTCAACCAAACCGCTCACTTCTAATTTCCACGCACCCAGGGCTACTTCTGGTTTCCCGTAATGCGAGACGTTGAAGAACTTCTCGTTCGGCGTGATGAACGTATCAAGGTGATTCCAGTCAAGTAGCACCCGTTTGTTTTCGGATACCGGCGGCTGATCTGCGAACGGAATAAGCACCTCGCCTTCCCGACGCGGAAAGGCGTAGACACTCCACGGGCTCAGCAACAGCGCGGTGAGCGTGAAGCCGCTCTGTTTCAGGAAATCTCTGCGTTCCATAGTCGTTCCTCGTGCACGATTCGGAAACCGCGCCTATCGGCCCATTGCCGCGAGATAAAGCGCGTTCACCTGTTCCCAGTGGATAACGTTTTCCCACGCCTTCAAGTAATCCCCGCGGCGATTCTGGTATTTCAGATAATAGGCGTGTTCCCAGACATCAAGCCCGAGAATCGGCGTATGTCCCTTCATCAGTGGACTATCCTGATTCGTTGTCGCGTAGATTTGCAACTTTTTCTTCTCGTCAACGACGAGCCATGCCCACCCTGAACCGAAGTGCGTAAGCGCGGTTTTATCAAACAGCTCGCTGCCTGCCTGATTAGAACCGAAGGTGGATTCAATCGCCTCAAGGACTTCCCCAGTCGGTTTGCTACCTTTGTTGGGTGTCATCGTGCGCCAGAAGAGGGTATGGTTCGCATGTCCGCCGCCACTGTTGATAACAGCTTGACGGATGTCCATCGGCACTTTATCGATGTTGCGCAACAGTTCTGCCACCGGCATCTTCATGAGCTCATCGTGCCCTTTGAGGGCAGCGTTGAGTTTATTGACGTAGCCTTGGTGGTGCTTGCCGTGATGAATTTTCATCGTGAGGGTGTCAATGTGCGGTTCTAGCGCGTCATACGCATAAGGCAGTTCCGGCAACGTATGGGCTGTTTCGGCAGCTTCGTGGTGCGCCGCGTAAAGGTTCAGTGGCGAACTCGCGAGGAACATTCCTGCCACCGCTGTGCCACCTTTCATTAAGAAATCTCTCCGATTCATGAGATGCTCCTTTTCGTTCTGTTGTGCAGGACAGACGCAATTCAATCTCTTCCCGCAGTCGCTTTTGCGCCTATCCCATTATGATACGCATTTTACCAAAAAGCCGTTTTTGCGTCAATGTTAAAAATCGGTTGATTTTCACCGTAGGATATGGTATCTTATTATTAACGCTTATTTGAAGAGGGAGACGAGAATGCTAAAAGCCAAATACTTTACGCGGCGCGGACGCGCGAAATACGATGCAGGCAGGCATCGCGCCGCCATTTCCGATTACGACAAGGCACTTCGCATCGATGCAGAGGATGCCGAAGCTTACTCCAATCGCGGGCTCGCGAAAACCGCGCTGAACAAACATGAGAGTGCCCTCACTGACTTTGACAAAGCGATTCGGTTCGGGCCAGATTTCGCCGAATTATACAACAATCGCGCCAACGCCAAAGTGAAACTGGGGCAATATGAATCTGCCATTGAGGACTACAACGAAGGGATTCGGTTGAGTCCGGATATGCCCGCACTTTACATCAACCGCGGCATGGCGAATTTGTTGAACGGCGATGGCGAAGCCGCACTCGCCGATTTGGACGAGGCGGCCCGTCTCCAACCGGAGAACGTGGATATTTACGTCAAACGCGGTGGGACGGCTTACAACATGGGGCTCACCGAGAAGGCACGTGAGAATTTCCAAACTGCGTTGGATATCGCGAAAGCCGTACGTAACGCGCGGCTTGAAGCGCAGATGGAAGAGTGGCTGGAACGCGTTAACACAGCCGAAGATGAATTGGCGACAGCGGAGTAACCCCCCGTCGTCCGAGAGGAAGGCAAACCGTGACGAAAAATACCGAACAGAATACACCCAAAGTTGAAGAAGCTTTGCAAGCCTATCATGTTCCCCCGGCGGTATTTCTTGTGGACAGGGTGACAGCCGACGCTGAACGTTTACAAGAAGAAGGAAGAATCGGGGAAGCGATCGAAAAGTGGCGTTCCCTCGCGAACGTCGTTGAGGGAATTGACGACAAGGCAGCCGCGCGCGCGCTGGTATCTGTCAGCAAACTGCTGCTTGAAGACGAAGCGGTCTGGGTACAAGCGCGGTTGCGTTCAGAAGCCGCAACCTGCGCATTGAAGCAGGCACTCTCCGCTTGTGACAAAGCCATCTGTCTTATCCCTGCTTATGCAGCGGCATGGACACAGCGGGGCCTTGTAAAACGGCTACTTGGACAGTATGCCGAGGCAATTGCCGATTGCGATGAGGCGATTCGGCTCAATCCAGAGGATGCCTATGCGTATACCTATCGCGGCTTCGCGAAAACCTTGCTCGGCCAAAATGAGGCGGCTATCGAAGACCAGGATGCTGCGCTGCGGTTAGACGCGAACCTCGCGGAAGCC
>PYJE01000067.1:0-9280 GCA_003635305.1 Candidatus Poribacteria bacterium
CGGCTGCATGCCGCTATCCTATTTTATCAAAACGGGGGTGGTGACGTTCGGAAAACCGGGCTGCAGTACTCGCTGATATCCACCTGCTTGAACTTGACCAGGCTTTGGCGGGAGAAGACCTCTGAAAATCGTTGAAGTGGGCCCATCTGGGGTGTCGAAAGAGCGCATTGCACGTCTCAAAGTCCTTCGCGAATTGAACCGTAGGGCAAATGAACAATAGCCTCGGGTTTTATTGATACCGACATCAACCCCTTTTTTCACAAAAAATCAAAGGAAACGCCCATGAAAATAACCCAAATCCAAACCGCACTCACCGAATTAAAACTGGAAGCCTGGCTCTTATACGATTTTCGGGGAATAAACCCGATTGCGCAAAATGTCGCCGGACTCACCGATGCACATATTACACGCCGATGGTTCTGTCTCATTCCCGCAAACGGCGAACCGAAGTGGCTCTGTCATGCCATCGAGACATCGAATTTCGTTGATGTGCCGGGAAGCATCGCGCACTACACCGGATGGCAGGAACTTAACGAACAGATTGCAATCCTGCTCGCCGGTGTGCGCAACGTCGCAATGGAATACTCACCGCACGCCGCGATTCCCTACATTTCACGCGTCGATGCAGGCACGTTGGAGTGGATTCGTTCGTTCGGCGTTGAAGTTCATACGTCTGCAGAACTGGCGCAACACGTTGAGGCACGTCTGACTGAAGAACAAGCCGAGGGACACCAAACCGCGGCGCGGTTAGTATTAACAGCAAAGGACGAGGCATTCGCGTGGATTACGGAGCAACTCCGCGCCGCCAAAGCAATCACGGAATACGACGTTCAGCAGTTCATTCTCCGACGGTTTGGAGAGATGGATTTAACGGCAGACCATCCGCCTATTGTCGCCGTGAATGCGAAAAGCAGTGAACCGCACTATGCACCCACCGCAACGCAAACGCAACCTATCAAAAAAGGCGACTTCATCTTAATCGATCTGTGGGCGAAGCAGAAGGCACCGGACGCAGTCTTCGCAGACACGACGTGGGTAGCCTACGCAGGCGCGACGGTGCCGGAACGCATTGTTGAAATCTTTGAGATTGTCAAAGAGGCGCGGGACAAAGCGGTGGCGTTCATCCGTGAAAAATGGGCGGCAGAGGAGCCGATTTATGGCTACGCCGTTGATGATTGCACGCGGGCGCATATCACCGAGAAAGGCTACGGCGACTTCTTTATTCACCGCACCGGGCATAACATCGGCACGGCTATCCACGGCAACGGCGTGAATTTGGATAATCTGGAGACGCGCGATGAACGCACGCTCATTCCCGGTATCTGCTTCTCCGTTGAACCGGGTATCTACCTTACCGAGTTCGGCGTGCGGACAGAGATTGACGTTTTCTTAGCCGGTCCAGGGAAAGACGGCGTAAGAGTGACAACCGCTCCCGTTCAAAATCAGGTATTGCCGTTGCTGTGATTTCGTAGTTTCGCTTCTTCAGATCTGTGAGGAGATGCGCGAGGTAAATCCGGGCGTTTAGCAGCCACTGCTCCGCATACGCGGCGGCGAGGATAGGCAGCGCGGTTGCCAAGCGAGGTGCCTCCAGCAGCCACTGCTCCGCATACGCAGCGTAATCTGTCTCCACCAAGCCAACGCTTCCGAGAGGATAGACGACGTAGCGTTTATCGTCGCGCACCTCCTGACGAGGCGCGAGCGGGGTTTCCAAGGTGAGACGTTTCGTGCTGTCAATTTCAAACACCCAAAAGAAGTAGTCTTCGTTATGTCCGAGGTATCCGATTTCCACATCAAGCCGATGTTCTGCCTCGGTGGCAAGCGGGATGACTTCCATGTCGCGTTTGACTAAAATGGGATAAATAGCCGCCAGAAATACCTGCTCAAATCCGAGTGGGCGGTGAGCCTTGTTGAGGATGTCTAGCAGAATCTGTTGTTCTTCGAGTTGTTGAAGTTCCAAGCAGCTTTTCGCGAAGACTTCATCGCGCAGGGCGCGCATTTCGGTGGGCGCGTTTGCGTCAAGAGGCTGGAGTTGCCGCATCAATTTATGGATGCGCCTGCGTTTCGGCGAGACGCGCCAGAGCATCCAGTGCCACAACGCCTGCCACGTCTCCTTTTGAAGCAACTGCCCGAAAAAGGCTCGCGTCGCAATAAAAATGCGTTCAAAGAGGTTGTCAGATGCACGGTTGCGTTGTCGGTTCATGATTTTCGTGGAGACTGAAAATTTTTCTTGACTTTTGCCAGAAAATGTGGTATAATATACATGCTAACTTGCGAAAAACGCCGGAGTGGTGAAATCGGTAGACGCACTGGACTCAAAATCCAGCGGGCCCTAGGCCCATGTCGGTTCGAGTCCGACCTCCGGCATCCAACCGCGTGAACGCGTATGGCGATTTTCTGCGGATGCCCTTCATGGCGAAGGACGCGCCCTCGCCCTACGTCCCACGCGTTTTTTTACATCGCTACAATTTTGCGCATCCGCCGCGCCAACTCGATTTGGGCTTCCCTGTCACCACCGACTTCGTGGATAACGTAACCGTCATAACCGATGGCACGGAATGCTTCCATGACTGCGGGCCAATCCGTATCCCCATCTAATAGGTTCACGAACTGATGCGCGCCGCGAGAGAAATCCTTAAAATGCACCCGTTTGATGCGTGAACCGAGCTCCCGAATCCAGTGTTCCGGGTAACCGTATGCCATCATGTTCGCCGTGTCCAGATAAGTGCCCACCCAATCGCTACCGATTTCGTCCACAATTTCCCGCATCTCCTTTGGACTGAGCAGGAATTTGTTCCAGACGTTCTCAAGTCCGACAGCGACGCGATGCGCTTCAGCAGAAGACGCGAGTTCTCTTAAAATCCCGACGAGGTTATCCCAAACCTGCTGATAAGTCCCTTCTACGGTGAGTTGGCCGGGGTGCAATAAAATGCCGCCGACTCCAAGCGCGCCTGCCACTTCAATGCCGCGGGCGAGGGAGCGTGCACCCTTTTCGCGCTCGGTTGCATCGAGACTGAGCAGATTGCCTCTGTCGGCATAGCCAGCCGTGATGCTGCCGATGTCCACGCCAGCGGCTTCGCATGTCTCGGCGATGCCGCGGAGTTCCGCATCGCTCATGTTAATGTCCGTGTCCTTGCTCTCGTTGAAGGTGAGCTCAACGGCATCGTAGCCTGCATCCTGACAGAGGGACAACGTATCCGCTAACGACATATTTCCGAGGATAATCTGAGTAACGCCTATCTTCATTTTCTCTCCTTTTCGGTGTAGAATTGCGCGGTTGTCAACGACTGGATGCAGAGGTGCCGAGTTTCAAGACATTGCGGGCACCGCAAAGCGACGTAATACGCGTCGTTAAAGACAGCGTCAATCCACGGCGTGGCATCCGGTGTGCCGCCTAAAAACTCATCTAGCACCTCGTATTCGCGGTGACAATCGGGACAGATTTGCAAGTCATGCCCGATATCAATTTCGTCTATCCAGTTCATAAGTTGACACCGAAGTCCATGAGCCCGGGTAGGCGTGCTTTCCAAGCGCGCATCCATAAGTCCCGCTAAGCGCGCTTTCCCCAATCGCGCCCCTTTCACGAGATGCGCGGTTGCAAACCGCGCCTACTGGGTTGATTCTGCGTAAACCTCCGCTTCGTTTGCAGTGACCAGAAACGGTTTAACCGCTTTGAGATAGCGACTCGGCACGCGCGCGTTCACGCGGACAGCCTCCGCATCGTATACGGTATCAAGCACGGTGCCGTGTTTGTAGAGCAGGTCCAACGTTTTTCCCGCTGTATAGGGAATGTTCAGTGCTACTATCGCACCACGATTGACAAAACGTTGCGCCAATGCTTCTCTCAACGCCTCAATGCCATCACCGCGTTGCGCAGAGATAGGCAGTGCTTCTGGATAGCGGCTCCGCAGAAATTGGAGGGCATCTTCCGTTTCAAGCCGGTCTGTCTTGTTAAAAGCCATCAGCATCGGGATATCGGTGGCATCCAATTCGGCGAGGACTTCGTTAACAGCATCGATTTGTGCTTCCGCCTCCGAATGGCTGACATCAACGACGTGGAGCAACAGGTCTGCCTCTGCTACCTCTTCTAACGTCGCCTTAAACGCCGCGACGAGTTGATGCGGCAGCTTCTTGATGAATCCGACGGTATCGCTCAGCAGTATCTGCTGGTTTTGCGGCAAATTCACCTTTCGCGTGGTGGAATCCAATGTCGCGAACAACTGGTTTTCAGCGAGGACGCTTTCGCCGGTAAGCGCGTTAAATAGCGTCGATTTTCCGGCGTTCGTGTAGCCGACGAGAGAGACGTTAATTTTCTCCTCGCGGTTGCGCCGCTGGACGTGCCGCCGCTTTTCCACCGTGTCCAACGCCTTTTTGACCTGCGAGATGTGTCGGCGGATCCAACGTCTGTCCATCTCCAGTTGCGTTTCACCGGGACCGCGGAGGTAACCGCCTCCGCCTCCAGCCCCTGTTGCGAGGCGCGAGAGGTGCGTCCACATCCGCGTCAATCGTGGCAGCGCGTATTCCAGTTGTGCTAAAGCTACCTGCAAGCGCGCCTCCTTGGTAGAGGCACGTTGGGCGAAAACCTGGAGGATGAGCCCCGTTCTATCAACGGTAGCAATATTGAGTGCTTGTTCAATATTTCGCGTTTGCGCCGGTGACAATTCTTCGTCAAAAATAACCGCGTCCGCTTCGAGTTCTGCAGTGAGCGTCTTCAGTTCTTCGACTTTGCCTTCGCCGATAAAATAGGTTGGGTTCGGCACATCCCGCGGTTGAATCGTCTCGCACACGGCTTCAATGCCTGCCGTTTCAGTGAGTTGCCGCAGTTCCTGCAGCGATTCTTCCGTTTCGTGCATCAGGGCATCTCGGAGTTTCACGCCGACGAGAATTGCCCGTGAAGGCGGGTTGGGTGCGCGGGTATCGTAAAGTTGTTGCATGGATTCTCCTTGTAAACGTCATAGAAATAGTATATCATGAATGCGTGACATTTTCAATTAAAATCCGGTTGCGGAGAAAAAAATTCATTAATGTTGATTTTTTCTTGACATGCAGATTAGTTTTGTGGTATAATTAATTTATTGATGGCGGACAGAGAGCTGGTGAAAGCCTGAATGGACGATTTTTGCGGAAGTCCTGCAAATGGATGGAACGCTCTGGTGATGCTCCGATGCTGGCGCGAAGAACATAGACTATGGCAACCCAAAAACCGAAGAAACCTGAATTACCTGCCGGGCGATATGATATTGTATCAAAGGAGATGATTCAGCAAAATCCAGAGGACTGGCTCCGCTTCACCCTCGGCATCCCGAATGCAAAGTTCATTAAAGTGATTGAAACCGAGCAACTGACTGTCAAATCCAATCGTGCCGACATTTTCATGGAGTCGGAAGTGGACGGTGAAGAAATCATCGTGCATCTGGAGATTCAGACGCGCGACAGCACGAAGATTCCGATGCCGTATCGCGCCGCCGGCTATGCGGGGCGCGGGCTGGAAAGATTTCAGAAAGACGTATGTTCGCATGTCATTTATCTGCATGAGAAGGCGGGGCTCAACGACCCGGGCGAATACCGGCAAGACCGGTTTGGGTATGAAATCCTCATCCGTTACAAGGTTATCCGTTTGTGCGAATTAGAGGGCCAAGCGGTTTTGGATGCGAAACTGAAAGGGATTATGCCGTTTACACCGTTGATGAAGCCGCCCGCGGGTTTGGACGATGAGGCGTGGCTCAGCCGATGTGTTGAGGCCGCCGAGTCCCTTCCTCAGGGTGCATCGGAGCGTGCGGATTATCTGGGCTGTCTGGGTGTCTTGAGCGGCTTAAAATTCGATTGGGATATTATTCACAAATTTATCTCGGAGGCAACGATGTACGAATCTTCTGTTGTGCAACACTTCTTTCAACGAGGGATTGAACAAGGGGCGCGAGAGAGCATCATTGAAGGCATTCTTGAAGCCCTAGATGTTCGGTTCAATTCCGGCGTTGCGAAAACCTTGCAGCCAACGCTTGAATCGATAGAAGAATTGCAGCGTCTTAAAGATTTGCGCCGTGAAGCGTTTCATGCACAAAGTCTTGAAGCGTTCGTGCAAACATTAGCGGCAAGTAGCAACGGCACCGAGCCCTCGGAAAATGGGGATGCCGCGGAATAATTCCAGAAGCATCTGTCGGCAAATCCTTTTGCGGATAGAGAGATTTTGTGTGCTTTGGCGCGAACATCTGTGCCGGTTTCCGTCGGATGCCGATAGCCGCAAAGGCGAAATCGCTGTCGCGGAGACAGCGGTGATGGCTCAAGGAGTTTGAGAGGACGTGATGAATTTCACAGCAAATAACGTTCACGCAGAGATAACCATCTCCTCTACAGCTGCAGCTCGCGGTTGTGTGAGACAAATAAATGTCAACGGCAAGGACTTGCACTTGACGATTCCAGCTGGCATTAAAAATGGACAGACCTTGCGCTTGAAGGGCCGGGGTTACTCCATCGGCGGCGGAGAGCCGGGGGATTTATACGTTAAAATATCCGTTCAGCACCCTTCGACATCTCCGCAACAGGAGCGTGTGGAATCTCAACGTGAAGTGGAAAAGGCAGTTGAGCGTTATCTATCTGATTTGTTTCCATCTCCGTTCGCTGTCAGACTGCACTATCCGATTCGCATCGGGGCTAACCCCTCCAACGCCGACGTTGTGCTTTGTGACGGTGAAGGAAACCTTGTCGCCATCGCAGTCTGTAAACGAAATGGGTTCATAGGTAATGGGATTACGCAGTTGCAGGCCTACCTCGGCACAGTTAATGCGCCATTCGGCATCTTTGCCAATAACACGAAACCCGATTTGTGGACTTTTCACGAAAATCTGGGGCGAAATCAGTTCAAAGAGGTGCCTCGTGCTCGCTTTGAGAAGGGTGTTTTTATGGTGCAAGAACGCCAATCTGCTCTTGAACAGCTGCAACAAAGGATTAACCTGCTAAACAAGCAGAAATCCGAGTTGGAACGCGGACTGGAGTGGAAGAAACAGCCCCCCGTGCTAGAACGGCTTAAACAGCAAATAGAGCAGTTAGAAGCCGCAAAATCCGAACTTGAAAAGGTTGTTGGCGTGAAGGCATGGGAAGCCTTGAAATGGCTCAAGAATCTTCTTGAGGAAAACGTTATCCCTGAAAACGAAACTAGCGATGGCGATACCCGCAGAACGCTGACGATTAGTTCTACATGCGCGAAACGCGGAGGGCGCGCAGTGATGTTCGTTGACGGAAAACAGTTGACTGTTAAAATTCCTGCCGGCACAAAAGAAGGGCAAACCTTGCGGATTCGTGGACAAGGCTACCCGGCAGTTCACGGCGGCCGGGGAGATTTGTATCTGAAAATCTCTGTCTCGTAAACCGGTGAGCATAGAGTTTAACGGCACGAAATCTGCCCACTTTTTTCTTTTCAGAACTGGTATCTGTGGGAGCGGGGCCCATCAACTGGCTCAAAACAAAATGTTCATTAGCATCGCAAACGTAGTCATTGACAACGTCAATGACGGATATACGGAGAAGGATGTCATTGCACAGACAACCGTTATCGAACGCCTTGCGAACAACAAAAAAAGGAGAATTCATGATAGCATTATCACAACGAAGCCAAAACGTCACACCCTCGTCCACGTTGGCGATTACCGCGAAAATTAACGCCATGATAGCCGATGGCATCGATGTCGTCAAATTCGGCGCAGGGGAACCTGACTTTGATACACCCGACTATATCAAAGCCGCCGCTATCGCCGCGCTTGACGCGGGGCTAACCAAATACACGCCAGTCCCCGGCACGCCCGAACTCCGAGAGGCAGTCGCCGACAAATTCAAACGGGACAACGGCTTGGATTATGCCCCTTCGCAGGTAATCGTCTCCTGTGGCGCGAAGCATACCATTTACAACATCCTGCAAGCTATCTGCGACCCGGGCGACGAAGTCATCTTCGCCGCGCCGTATTGGGTGAGTTACCCCGAACAAGTCAAACTCGCAGGGGCCATTCCGCGCGTGATTGATACCACGCCCGCGCAGAACTTCTGCATGACACCAGAACAGATTGAAGCGGCAATCAGTCCCAATACAAAAGCGGTGCTGATTAATAGCCCAAGCAATCCTACAGGCACCACCTACGATGTGGAGACGCTCAAGCAGATTGCCGAAATCATCGTCAAACACCAAGTCTATCTCATCTCCGATGAGATTTACGAGGCCTTGCTTTACGATGGCGCGACGCACGTGAGCCCCGCATCTTTCAACGAAGCCACGAAGGCGATAACGTTCGTCGTCAACGGCGTATCCAAGGCGTATTCGATGACCGGATGGCGTATCGGGTATACCGCCGGTCCCGAAGACGCGATTCAGGCGATGTCGCGCATCCAATCGCACAGCACATCGAATCCAACTTCTATCGCGCAGAAAGCCGCTGTCGCCGCATTGACGCAGCCGCAAGATGCCGTCGAAGAAATGCGGCAGGCGTTTGAAGAACGCCGCGATGTCATCTGTCAACGCTTTGATGAAATTGATGGCGTGAGTTATGTCAAACCGCAGGGCGCGTTCTATATCTTCCCCGATTTTTCGGAACACTACGGACGCAAGCTTGACGGGAAAAAGATTGGCGGTTCAATGGACATCACCGATTATCTGCTTAATTCGGCTGGCGTTGGCGTTGTACCGGGCGACGGATTCGGCGCGGACAACCACCTCCGCCTCTCCTTCGCTACGTCGTTGACAGAGATTAATCGAGGGTTAGATCGGATTAAAACGGCGTTGCAGTAAGTAGCATGGCGAGGGACAGCCCTCGTCCTACGGTAATTCGCGGCACATCTCCGGGTCCGACGAACCGTAGCGCGGGGGCCTGTCCCCCGCGATGACTCGGGTGGCGAGGGACAGGCCCCCGCCCTACGGTAACTCGCCGCCCGTATCTGGGTCCGATGAACCGTAGCGCGGGGGCCTGTCACCCAAACTCACTGGTAATTCGCTGCACGTCAATAGGAGACATTATCGTGGCACAACAGACAGCACCAAACCTCGTCTTCGTGATTACCGATGACCAGGGTTACGGCGACTTGGGATGCACCGGGAACCCGGTTATTCAGACACCGAATTTGGACGCGCTCGCTGAAAATAGCGTGCGGCTGCAAAATTTGCATGTCGGCCCTACCTGTTCCCCGACGCGCGCCGGCATCATGACCGGGCATTACTGCAACTCCACCGGCGTGTGGCATACCATCGGCGGCCGCTCGCTCCTCCGCAGCGATGAAATCACGATGGCGGATATCTTCCGGC
>PYJE01000067.1:9300-13201 GCA_003635305.1 Candidatus Poribacteria bacterium
CAATCGCACAGCACGTCGAATCCAACTTCTATCGCGCAAAAAGCCGCTGTTGCCGCATTGACGCAGCCGCAAGATGCCGTCGAAGAAATGCGACAGGCGTTTGAAGAACGCCGCGATGTCATCTGTCAACGCTTTGATGAAATTGATGGCGTGAGTTATGTCAAACCGCAGGGCGCGTTCTATATCTTCCCCGATTTTTCGGGACACTATGGACGCTCGCTTAACGGAAAAAAGATCGAAGGTTCAATGGACATCACCGATTATCTGCTCAATTCGGCTGGTGTTGGCGTTGTACCGGGCGACGGATTCGGCGCGGACAACCACCTCCGCCTCTCTTTTGCTACGTCGTTGACAGAGATTAATCGAGGGTTAGACCGGATTAAAACGGCGTTGCAGTAAGTAGCATGGCGAGAGACAGGCCTCGCCCTACGGTAATTCGCGGCTCGTATCTGGGGCTGACGAACCGTAGCGCGGGGGCCTGTCCCCCAAACTCACTGGTAATTCGCTGCACGTCAATAGGAGACATCATCGTGGCACAACAGACAGCACCAAACCTCGTTTTCGTGATTACCGATGACCAGGGTTACGGCGACTTGGGATGCACCGGAAACCCCGTTATTCAGACACCGAATTTGGACGCGCTCGCTGAAAATAGCGTGCGGCTGCAAAATTTGCACGTCGGCCCTACCTGTTCCCCAACGCGCGCCGGCATCATGACCGGGCATTACTGTAACTCCACCGGCGTGTGGCATACCATCGGCGGCCGCTCGCTCCTCCGCAGCGATGAAATCACGATGGCGGATATCTTCCGGCGCAACGGCTATAAAACCGGCATGTTCGGCAAATGGCACCTCGGCGATAATTATCCGTTCCGGCCCCACGACAGAGGGTTTGAAGAGGCTCTCTACCACGGCGGCGGTGGTATCAGTCAAACGCCGGATTACTGGGGCAACGACTATTTTGACGATACCTACTTTAGAAACGGTTCGGAACAACCTTATGACGGCTACTGCACCGATGTCTGGTTTCGGGAGGCGATGGCGTTTATTGAACGCAACCGAGAGCGTCCGTTTTTCTGTTATGTGCCGACGAACGCACCCCATGGGCCGTTTCGCGTTCCCGATGCCTACAGCGAAGTCTATCGCCGGAAGGGGGTGCCAGCGGAACGCGCCAATTTCTATGGGATGATTTCCAACATCGACGATAACATGGCGCGGCTGCGGCACCATCTCCGAGTCTTGGGATTGGAGGAGAACACGATTCTCATTTTCATGACAGATAACGGCTCCGCCGCCGGGTGCGACTTGGACCGGCAGGGGTTTGTGCAGGCTGGTTATAACGCAGGCATGCGCGGCAAGAAGGGTTCGCCTTATGAGGGGGGGCATCGCGTGCCGCTCTTCCTGCATTGGCCCGCCGGCGGTTTCACGGAGAGACGAGATGTCAACGAACTCACCGCCAACATCGATATCTTGCCGACGCTGCTCGAGCTCTGTGAATTGGAGGTTTCTTCAACCGCGCAGTTCCACGGCACCAGCATCGCGCCGCTTTTGCGGAACGCGAAGGAAGACTGGCCAGAACGCGTTATCGTCACCGATTCACAGCGCGTTGAGAATCCGATTAAATGGAAAGACAGCGCGACGATGTCGCAGCGGTGGAGGCTCATCAACGGCACGGAACTTTATGATATCCAAGCCGACCCGGGGCAGCGGAACAACATTGCCGATGCGCATCCAGAAGTAGTCGCCGAGTTGCGCGAGCATTATGAAGCGTGGTGGGAGTTAGTCTCCGAACGTTTCGATGAGGAGTGCCCGATTGTTGTCGGCACGCAGCACGAGCAGGTTGCGTGTTTGACAACGCACGATTGGCATGGCGAGGCGCAGGCGTGGAATCAGGGGATGATTCGCCGCGGCATGGAATGCAACGGCTATTGGGCAGTGGACATCTCGGAAGCCGGGACGTATCGGTTTGAGCTCTGCCGCTGGCCACACGAAGAAGGAAGAGCGATAACGGAGGGCATCCCTGGCGAGCAGCTCGGGCTTTATCACGGCGGCCGCGCGTTGGATTTGAAAACAGCGCAAATTCGCATCGGCGACCAGGGTGCAACGCAAGAAATCGCAACCAATGCGACAGGCGTGACGTTCACGTTCGACTTGCAAGCCGGCCAGACGCGCCTCCATACGCTGTTTTCCGATGAGACAGGCGAGTTGGCAATCGGCGCGTATTATGTGTATGTGACGCGCGTGGTTTGAGATTCTCAAGGAGTTTTAACCATGAAATTCTTCAGCATTCTCGCAATCGTCGTCAGCGTTTTTCTTGCAGGTTGTGCCACGCACACGCCGCCGCAGGAAAAACAGCCATCAACAGCACGAGGCATGAACGCATGGAAGGGACGGGACATTTCGGAAGTCATCCAGAAATGGGGACAGCCACACCGGGTTATTGAGAATCGCACCAGCGGCCAGATTTACGTCTGGCATACGCAGTGGCAGATAAGGGATTCGCTCAAAGACCGGCTAAGGTATTCGTCGCTTCCGCGGGCCGCGCACCTCCCCAACTCCCTGCGACGGACTCTCAAGTTCTATGTGGACGCTGATGGGCATATCTACAAATGGAGCGCGACTCCTGATAGAGGCGACATGGGCCATTAAAGAGAGAAGAGGAATGAGCGATGAGAAGGGACGCGGGGACAGGCCCTCGCCCTACGTCAATGAAAGGGAGGGTAGAGGCGGAGTTCGCTGTCTTGGATTGGGATGTTTTCCGCTTCGTGTAGGTTATCTGGGAAGAGTGGTTCATGATGATTTTTTGCGGTTGTGGCAGGGGTGCCGAAGGCCGTTTCGGCACCCCTCCACACTCCGGAAAACGTTGGTGGCCGATTTTGTTGTCCACCACGAGGGTTGGTAAGTTCAAAGTTTTTGGACCAGCGTATCCATGGCATCAATGCAGTTGTCCAGATTGTCACGAGCAATGTGGACAGGATTCTTGCGCCCGGGCATTTCATGTCCGCCAGTCCTTAGTTGAGTGAAAGGCAACCCTTTTGCAAACGCCACGACACCTGTTGTTTGAAAATCCCTAATATCTACAACGCCATCCCTGACGCTAGTGAACGAGAAAGCCTCCGGGGTCTCTTCCAAAACTTTCTCAATTATTCCATCTATTGACGTCAGCACGGACTGATAAGCTGAAGCGGGGCCCATATATTGCGTTAAGCGATTTTTGGGCAATAAATGAAATTTAGGAACTTGCCTTTCGGCAGCCTGCAACCGTGAAGCAAAATTGTGCTCTGTATATACCGGCGAGGGCAAATCGATTCCTTGAACAAGAGCAAGGGCATTTTGTACCGCGCGCCGCGACGAGTCGTCTGCCATAACTGGCAAAATCACTAAGTCCGAAGAAGCCAAAGCGATTTGGGTGTAGATAGAAAAACTGGGGTTCGCGTCAACGAATAAACAATCGTACGAGGTTGACAGGGCCTCAAGGAAGTCATTGAGCCAATCTATCACACTTAACCACGTATTATGGCCTGGAATTTGCGTATTTGCCAATGTTGAGACTGAGTTGGCCTGAAGTTCAACAAGGGCATCCCCGGCCAATAAATCGATATTCTCCGGAATTTTATCATTGTGCTCGCTTGGAACTGAGATAAAACCAGCAGGCTTCACCGAAGCAGGCATTGCATATGGCGAAGGCAATCTCTCTTGAAAGTAGCCACCAACGGTCTTTCGAAGGGAGTCCTGCTGTTGTAAAGCAAGCAAATTGGAACTGCCTGCCCCGAGCAATCCACCAAGCAATAGTTCCGAAAAATTGGCTTGCGGACAAAGATCTGCCGCGAGAATCTTCATTTCCGGATTTTGTTCCGCGTACATTGTCATAGCTTGAAAGGCGAGACTTGTTTTTCCTGTCC
>PYJE01000067.1:13221-19014 GCA_003635305.1 Candidatus Poribacteria bacterium
GTTGTGGCAGGGGTGCCGAAGGCCGTTTCGGCACCCCTCCACACTCCGGAAAACGTTGGTGGCCGATTTTGTTGTCCACCACGAGGGTTGGTAAGTTCAAAGTTTTTGGACTAGCGTATCCATGGCCTCAATGCAGTTTTCCAGATTTTCACGAGCAATGTGGACAGGATTCGGGCGCCCGGGCATTTCATGTCCGCCAGTCCTTAGTTGAGTGAAAGGCAGCCCTTTTGCAAACGCCACGACACCTGTTGTTTGAAAATCCCTAATATCTACAACGCCATCACTGGCACTAGTGAACGAGAAAGCCTCCGGGGTCTTTTCCAAAACTTTCTCAATTATTTCATCGATTGACGTTAGCACGGAGTGATAAGCTGAAGCAGGGCCCATATATTGCGTTAAGCGATTTTTGGGCAATAAATGAAACTTAGGAACTTGCCTTTTGGCAGCCCGCAACCGCGAAGCAAAATTGTGCTCTGCATATACCGGCGAGGGCAAATCGATTCCTTGAACAAGAGCAAGGGCATTTTGTACCGCGCGCCGCGACGAGTCATCTGCCATAACTGGCAAAATCACTAAGTCCGACGAAGCCAAAGCGATTTGGGTGTAGATAGAAAAACTGGGGTTCGCGTCAACGAATAAACAATCGTACGAGGTTGACAGGGCCTTAAGGAAGTCATTGAGCCAATCTATCACCCTTAACCACGTATCATGGCCTGGAATTTGCGTATTTGCCAATGTTGAGACTGAGTTGGCCTGAAGTTCAACAAGGGCATCCCCGGCCAATAGATCAATGTTCTCTGGAATTCTATCATTGTGCTCGCTTGGAACTGAGATAAAACCAGGAGGCTTCAGCGAAGCAGGCATTGCATATGGCGAAGGCAATCTCTCTTGAAAGTAGCCACCAACGGTCTTTCGAAGGGAGTCCTGCTGTTGTAAAGCAAGCAAATTGGAACTGCCTTTTCCGAGCAATCCACCAAGCAATAGTTCCGAAAGATTGGCTTGCGGACAAAGATCTGCCGCGAGAATCTTCATTTCCGGATTTTGTTCCGCGTACATTGTCATAGCTTGAAAGGCGAGACTTGTTTTTCCTGTCCCACCTTTATTGTTCCAGAATGCATATTTTTTCATAATACACCTCTAGATTTTCAAATATGTTCAACGACTTCAAGTTTGAGCCGTGAATTCCGTTTTCAAGCATCCAGCCCTGCAAGTTGACTGCCTCCGTCTTTGAGTTGCAGGAGTTAACGCGCGTAGAAACTACGCGTAATGCTTGACTAAATCCGATGCGATGTGCGCGCCTCGGCGGGGCCGGAGGGCGAAACATCGCCGACTGAAATCCGAAAACCCGCGTCTTTTGCACAACACACTTGCTTAACGACACCCAACGCTACCAAACAGACGCTGTTGCATGCCGTTGTTGATACGAGAAGTTTAACACAAAATCTCTCTGATGTCAAACTTTTTTCGTGCGAAACAGGATGTTATGAACATGCCTCCGTTTAATTCTAACACAATTCGCGCGGTATTACAAATTAAAAACGAAACTACGAAAAATTCGCAGCAACCTCCGCAGCGAACGCATCCGCAAACGCATGGTTCAGACGAATCGCCTCGCCTAAATCTATCAATGCCTTCTCATAGTCGCCTTTTTTGTAGTAGACGATGCCCCGTTCGTAGTAGACATGCGCATAGTCATACTCCAAGCGGAGGGCTTGATCGAAGTCCGCAATCGCTTTGTCATACTCCCCGAGATACCGATAGGCGATGCCTCTTTGGCAGTAGATAACCGAATCCTCCGGACCCAGGCGGACCGCTTCGTTGAAATCGGTAAGTGCCTTGTCATACTCGTGTTTTTCGGTGTAGACATGCCCGCGATTGAGATAAGCGAGGAAATAGTCGGGCCTGATCCGGATGGCTTCGGTGTAGTCCGCGAGTGCCTTGTCATGCTCGCCTATGTGTCGGTAAGCAGAGCCGCGGTTGCGGTAGGCGAGGGCATATTCCGGGTCAAGTTCAATCGCCTTTGAGTAATCCGCTATCGCCTGCTCGAGCTCTTCTTTGCGTCTGTAAGCGTATCCGCGGTTGCAGTAAGCCATAGCGTATTCCGCATCGATGCGGATGGCTTCGTTGTAGTCCGCAATGGCCCGGTCATACTCGCCTTTTTCGTCGTAGGCGAAGCCCCTGTCGCAATACGCAGTGGCAAATCCCGGGTCGAGTTTGAGTGCCTCGTTGTAATCCGCGATGGCCCTGTCATACTTTTCGGCGTTGCTGTAAGCGTAGCCGCGGTTGCGGTAGGTTTTGGCATCCCCCGGTTCAAGTTTGATGGCCTTACTGTAGTCAATGATAGCTTTGTCGAATTCTTGTAGGTATCGGTAGACATCCCCCCTCTCGCGATACGCCTCGGCGTTTCGGGGGTTTAACAGGATTCTTTTGTTCAATTCATCAAGGTATCGGTTGTTCATAAGCCTCTCCCTTCCCTTGCGGTAGGTGTGATTTGAAACCGCACCTACCGTGGGCATTTCTGCTGTTCCCGGAGGCGCGGTTTGAAACCGTGCTTACTGGGAGTTTCGCTGCTTCAATTTTCCCCACAGCACCGGCAACTTATCCGACGGTTCCACGGCGAACGCCGTGTGCCAGATGCCGTTGTTCATAATCCCCTGAATTTCGTCTTCGGTGAGGGCATCGTTGAAAAGCCCTACTTCGTCCATGATACAAGCGGAGAGGAACCCGGTGCCTTTGTCGGTAGCGAGCCACGCCGTCTGGTCCTGTGCTTGGAGTTGGAACTTCGGCACGCCTTGCGCGACTTTCTCCTCGCCGTTGACATAGATACTCGCCGTTTTGCCATCATAGGTGTTCGCGACGTGATACCACGTGCCAGCCTTAACGGTTACGCCGCTGCTGATGTCCCAAGAATTGGTCCAACTGCGCAACAGGTTTCCGTCGTTTTTGTATGGGACATAGCGGTTGTTGCTCTGATCCCAGATGGAAAAATAGTTTTGTTGTCCACCGATGTCGGTAAACTGAATCCACAAGATGAGGCTCATCTTATCCGTTACCGCGCCCTCGCCGACAGGGATAGTGACGGTGCCGCCCTTCTTAATCTCGGCCGCGCCATCAACTTCGCCATCCACCCATTCGCCTTTGGTAATCTGGCCGTCAAATCCGTTTTCGGATGCGTCTTCGGCGACATCGCCCTTGCCTTCGTCCAATAGCCATATCCCCACAATCTTATCGGCATCGATTTCGGCGTGACTCTGGGGTGCGATGACGATACCGAACGCGAGCGTGAGGCAGAAAATTAGCCTTAACGTCATAGTTTTCTCTCCTTCTGATACGTGAATTCCATCGTTTCTCGTAAGTGCGGTTGCAAACCGCGCCTACCGCGGGATGCTGCTGCATCAGTCCTGATGTTAAAATTATATACAATCTGCGGCGAAATTGCAAGTTTAATCTCATTTTTGCAATTTTAATTTGACAAATCGCAAAATTTTGAGTATACTATATACATCGTGTTACTTCGTAGAGTGCCGAGGGACAGGCCCTCGCCCTACCGTGACGAGACATTTGCCGGGATGCTGGAATTTGGTAGACAGGCTAGATTCAGGTTCTAGTGTGCTTTATGCGCGTAAGGGTTCGAGTCCCTTTCCCGGCATTTTTTCAGGAAAACGCTCAGGCAAAACGCGCTCTATTTCGGAGTGCGCGGTTTCAAACCGCGCCTACGGGGTACTTGCAGCGTCCATCCTCTTTGGTATGATTTATTCTTTCTCCAACGTCTCCGGCACCAGCCGCAAGAAGATACCGACAGCGAGATAACCGAGCCCACCTAGCACATATCCTGCGTAGTTCAACCCAAGCAAATCGGCGACGTTACCGACAACGACGGGACCGGCTGCACCACCGAAGTCTCCTGTGAGCCGCCATAAACCGAGGAATTCTCCCTTCGTGACAAGCGGGGTTTTGGAAGAGCCGATGCCAAAACCCGGGGCTCCGCGGGGAGCTAAATCTGCACCGAGCGTCATCATGGTGCCGGACGCGATGCCGTTGCCGATGCCGATGAAAATGGCTACCACCAACAACCACGTAAACGTTCCGGTAAACGGCATCAATGCCATCCCCGTGGCGAATATGGCTATCCCCGGCACCGTGGCATATCGTCTGCCGAACCGGTCCATCATGAACCCCGCGAATGGAAACATGGACATATCCACCGCCGAAGAAATCATCACCGTCCAGCGCACTTCTTGCGTTGTTAGGCCAACGACTTCGTCGGCATAGAGCGGAATGATGAGAGCCCTGCCCCGGCGTAGTGTTTGCACCAAAACCTGGCCGAGCCCCGCCGTGGCGAGGATGCGCCGATGGACATGGAAAACATGATACAGCCGATGAAGATAAGGCACTTTCTTCCCAGGGGTGTGCGAGAGGGCAGGCGGGATATGCGGAATAAAGAAAAAGCAGAGAACGAGATTCAACAGCACAATGCCGGCGTAAACGAAGAACGGAAAGCGGAGATTCGCGCCTAGGAAAAGTGCACCGAACTGCCCAGCGAAGTAGCCCATCCGGTTCACACCGCCGAACAGCGCAATCGCTCTGCCTCGCTGCGCAATCGGAATAACTTCTGTCATATAGGCGTGTCGGGCGAGCATCCAAAACGCGTTCCCGATACCGCCAAGCAGCTGCGCACCGATGAGTTGGACAAAATTTTGCGCAATACCCATACCAATCGTGGACGCGCCAATCATGCTTAAGCCAAGCAACATGGATGCTTTTTGCCCGAGCCGTTCTACGAAAAAACCTGCCGGGATATTCCCGATAACCCCCACCGCGAGGACAATCATTGTCAACGTATAGGAGAGTTCAAACGATTTAACGTAAATCGAGAGCGTCGGGTAAACAATGCCACCGCCTGTCGCGAGGAGAAACGCGGGGATATAGATGGGCAAGATGAGTGAAGTGCGGCTAAATGTGTTGCCTTGAATTGTGGGTGCTCCTCAATGGCGATGGACAGGCCATCGCCCTACGGGATGTTGAAGCTGCAGGACAGACGGCAAATGCCAGTCCTCCACCGGCCTCCACCGGCAGGCGCTGTTTCAAATCGCGCCTACCAGGTTCGTCTGCGTCAGTCCTAAGATGTTAAAGTTGCGTTAGCGCATCGGTGTAACACTGATAAGTGACATCGTCAAACAGAATAAACTGGATGCATTTCGGTGCAGAACCGCCGCGGGCGACAAATTCCTTCACGGTGTGAAGCGCGACAGCCGCCGCTTTCTCTGTCGGGTATCCGTAAATCCCAGTGCTAATAGATGGAAAGGCGATAGTCTGCACGCCGTTTTCCACAGCAAGTCGGAGACTCTCGCGATAACAACTGGCGAGCAATTCGGGTTCGCCGGCGGTACCCCCTTCCCAGACGGGCCCGGCGGTGTGAATGACATACTTTGCAGAGAGGTTGCCGCCGATAGTGATAACGGCGTTGCCTGTCTCCACACCGCCTTGGCGTTCGCGAATCCGGGCGCATGCTTGTTCTATTGCGTCGCCACCGGCGCGCCGAATAGCTCCATCCACACCGCCACCGCCGATAAGTTGCCGGTTCGCGGCATTCACGATGGCATCTACCTGCGCTTTGGTGATGTCGCCTTGGATGAGTTCAATGCGCGCCTCTGGAGTTAGGTGCGTGATGTGTTTGTGCATGGTTTGTTTCTCCGCGGCGTGGCGAGGGACAGGCCCTCGCCCTACGGTGCTAAAGGATGCGCGGCGTGGCGAGGGACAGGCCCTCGCCCTACGCTGGAAATCCGATTTCTG
>PYJE01000068.1:0-13697 GCA_003635305.1 Candidatus Poribacteria bacterium
CGCACGCCTCTCATTTCGTTTAGGCGTTGCCGCAATGCGGACATGTCGCGCTCGCCTCAAGACGCTTGTTATTGCAACTAGAGCATCTTGCCAGTTTGCCCTTAGGTCTTGACGCAAGATAAATAATGAGGCCGAGGATGTTCAAAAAGAAAACGACGAGCATCCATAGGACAGAGTTATCCATACCTCGTGCTTTCGCATCCCGGGCAACATAAACTAACAGGACGATGCTAAGCACGAACCCCGCGATTACAATGGAAATAAGAAAAACCCCAAGTCCACAAAAAACCGCGGCATCGCTTGTTGTTGAGGGATCCATAATGGCTATCCTCCTTTCATTGAAATTTCCCGACGATCTGGCAGGCCTATTTAGTTTTCAATGTTCGCTGCCGAACTAGAAAGTGGCAGCTGTCCAGCCTGTGTAGGTAAAGAACGTTTGGCATACATGCCAGAACTTCGGGTGCTCTTGACCTGTTTGAGAACGTTTGGAAACCGGCAGGTTTCCAAAAATTCAGAACATTCTCAAACGACAAAGGAGGAAAACTGAATTGTCCTGGAAGATCGGAAAATCTAATAGATTTAAAATCAGATTATACTTTATATTTCTAAAGTTTGTCAACTAAAAAAAACCAACTCATGTTTACCATGATAAAACAAGGAAAAAAATAGGTTTTTCAAGATGCGATTTTTCATGGGGACTCCCTCAGGATTTACGCGAGAATCCCCCTTTGCTGGTAGGTGCGCTTTGCAAGCGCGCGCTATAGATTGCGCGGTTGGAAACCGCGCCTACCGGATACCCACCCCTCACAAAACAGGTAGGTACGCTTTGCAAGCGCGCTATAGATTGCGCGGTTGGAAACCGCGCCTACGGGGTTTGTTCTGCATAAGTCCTACAAAGTTCTCTCAATAAACCTAAGACTTTTGAGTCTCTGTTCGGTGTAGTATTCAATGAAATTGCCAAGGGCGCGTTTCAGTTCACGATGGTTGCGTTCCGAAGCGCGGATGGCGAGATAAAAAAGTGGAAAGGCAAGGTTGCCCCGGCGCGCCGTTGTAACTGAAGGTGATGTCCCCGACGTTGCCGACAGCTTCGCCTGCCCAACTTTGCGCCAAGGTTGTCTCCATTGCAACCTTTCCTTGGCACACCGCCGGACAGAGAACCGACGCTGTTTGCCGATGCATCTCGCCAGTGATGTGCAGGAACACCGCACTGAGATGGAACGTTGCGGAGAAGGACTGTGATGCTCGGACAATCACGTTTTGGGGGTGCCGATGGTACGTGCCGAGTGTCCCCACCGACGTGTTTTTACCGAGTTCCCCGAAGAGATTCACCCCGCCATCCATGTCTCTTATCCGCCGAGAATGGAAATAGGGGCCCAGTTGATAGACATTGCCGCCTTCCGAGAAGAAGGGCCGCCGGTCTGCCACGTAGCGTTCGCCGTAGGAGAAGTCTATCCCCTCCACCGCCTGTTCAATTCATCGCTGTGCTGATGAGTCGGAGTCGCGGCGTAACTTCAACGCGGATGTCTCCGCCTGCACGCGCCGTATAGTCCCGCGCCCCCTCACCACAAAATCATCAAATGTGATGCAGCAAGTAAAAAAAGACCTATTTTTCATAAAAAAATGCGTTTTTCGCAATTCATCGCGACCGAATTTACGTTTTAAACGTCTTATACAATGAAAAAACCACATCACGGGCGACCGTTTTGACGTTTTAAACGTCTTATACAATGAAAAAACCACATTCGGGCGACCGTTTTGACGTTTAAAACGTCTTATAGAACAAGAGAAACAGCACCCTGCACCACCGATGTCGCTTGCAAATCCGTCTGAGGTTGTGATAGAATACACGACGCGGACGCGAAACAGAGGAGGATACCCACGTGTATGTGCTATACCTATAGAACGCTGCCATCCCCCAGCGAGGGAGAAGAACACCTCACCGATGCAGAACTCATCACGCGCAGCCACGAGGGAGATGAGGACGCACTCGTCGCACTGCTCGCGAAATATGAGCTCCTCGTGCGGAAAGTCATCCGCCAGGAGATTCACGAGGCACCCGATGCCGTGCATCTCTGCGATGATATCTATCAAGACACCGTCGCGAAGGTGATAGAACACATTCGCAACGGCAAGCCCATCGCCCATCCCAAAGCATGGATGGTGCAGATTGCAAAGAATCTGTGTACCGATTACTGGCGGAAGCAGCGGCGGCAAACGGAGTTTGAAGCGTTCGCGTCGTGGCTAGGCTACGGGGTTCGGAGCACCATTGCTGATTCGCCGCTGCAAGAGGTGCTGAAAGGGGAGATTCTTGAATTCCTCGCGAGTCAGCAGGCCATCTATCAAGACGTTGTGAACTTGCGGATAGAGGGATATACTGCCCCGCAGATTGCCGAGCAGTTGGGACTTGCAGAGGGGACGGTGAAATCGCGTTTGAACACGTTCCGTCGTCGGCTGCGCGAGTATTATCTGGAGGAAGAATCATCCGATTCGTAGGGTGCAGGGTTTTTCGTTCTGCATCCGTTCCCGGTTCCTGTCTGTTTTTGGCAGGAACATCGTTCCTGTCCGCGCGCAACGTTCGCGAGGACATTAGATTAACGTTGTCAATCCGCGCGATTAGAAACCGCGCATCTACAGGGCGAGATCGCTTGATCTCGACCTGTTAAGGAGAAAAAAATGAACCGAACACTAGTCATCGCGATTAGCATCCTCCTCGCATTCTGCGCCAGCATCTACTTCTGGACAGAATGGCAGAAGAAAGAATTCGATGCATCGCTACCCGAACCACCTGCCGTCGAAGAACAGCAGGCCGCCGATGATGTCACCGATGATGTCACCGATGATACTGCCGGCGGACATTGGCACGGTGACGAATGGCACGCCGAACCACACCCCGAACAAGTGTCGCAAGTGACAGACGAGTCGAAAACACTCACAGCGACAAACACACCGCATCCTCTTGATTATCTCTCTGGAGAGGAACGAGAGGAATGGATTCGGCAGCGCTACGCGCTCTTTGGGCTCGAACCCCCACCAAAAGGATACGAATACCTGTGGGACCCCGAGATAGAAAACGCAAAGCGGGATGAATCCGGCTCACCGATCCTACACCGAATTGGTGAGCCGATTATTGATGTCAAAATCGAGTGGACAAGAATCGGATTTGCTCCCACCGCAGAACAATACGAACAGTATCTGCTACTGGAAGCACAATTCGCCAGGGCAGAAGCCGCCGGTGACACCACAACGGCGAGAAGACTTGCTGATGAACTCAAGGCATTAGAAGCCGAAGCACAAGGTGAACTTCCTGTCGCCTATACCTCAAGTGCATTTGACGGTGTAGTCTCCCCTGAAGAAGTTCAGTCCATCAACAGCAGATACATCACCGAAGCACTTGAGCGAGCCTATCGAGAACGAGGGCTCGAACATCTAATCCAGCGTTAACGTCTAAACGCTAAACCTATGAGGAGAACAATTATGTTTCTTAAATCCATGACCGCTATTCTTCTCTCCCTTTTCTGTCTGACATGGCAGGTGCAGCAGGGCACCACCTGGGTAGGAGACGGTGTTGTCACCATCACTAGCAAACCCGTTATCACCGCGAATGTCTCCGGCACCTATACAAAGTTCCGAGACCCGAATCCGGCGATACTCTCAACATGGGTACCTCCCACGCCACCAAGCGAAGCCACCGTGACGATAACAGGCATCGTTAACGGTATAGGACGCGCTTATCCACACCTGATCGCGAACATTGATGGAAGCTCTTTTAACAGAAGGACAGAGCATAGCTTCGGAAATCGGTTCCTGTTGCGTTCAGAAACGAAAACCGTCTCTACCGATGCATCTGTCACTTTCAGTGGATTTGATGGCGAAAAGGAATGGGATGGCGAAGGTTCCCTCTCTGCCTATTCGCAAATAAGAGATGTGACGATCACCAAGTCGGGTACCGGTGGAGGGACGGGTAACAGTCCCGCGAGTGCCTTTGACTCAGCAGATTCCGCATCAGGGGAATGGAATGTCATCACCCGAAACAGACCTGGCACTTCTTGTGCAAACAACGACACCTATAATTGGTGTAACGATAGAGGGAGTTGCACCACCCGCTCCGGATCCGGTGTCCCCGGCGAATGTGGGCACAACTTCTGCTGTTGCGCCCCCTATGGCAGCCCCACTTATAATGGCGGCAACAACGGCGGTAGCAGCAATGGCGGCAGCAGCAACAGCGGCACCACCACAAGCCCCGCCGTTGGCAATGGTGGCGGCGGCACCGGCGGCACCTCCAGCGATCGCGTTCGATGTGGAAACGCAGGCACAAGGCGAACAAGCTGTAACAAAGGGGGATATGCCTCCAGCAGCACTGCACACCAATCCGTCTGTGAACTGGGACATACCTATTGGACATGCAATGTAGCCCAGAACAACCTGCATGGTGTGCGGCATAGCAACCGAACCTGTAGCCGATGCGGCACAACGTTTAACTCCAGAACCAACGGTAGATGTACCTCTCGGTGGGGGACAATCTATCGCTGGCACTGGGAAGGATAAACCCGTAACCTCGCGCGTCCTGCACGCGCATAACTGAAACCCCGCGGTGGAGGAACCACCGCGGGGTCTCCCCATCTCATTACCATGAACCGCTTTATCATCTCCTTCCTCCTCGGCGCACTCCTCGCCGTAATCATCGCCGGTATTTTTCTCCAACCGCCCGATGACAGAAAAATCCTCATCACCGAATGGGAACAATTAGGCAAAGCCTACAACGATGGAAAAATTACCCGTGAAGAATATCGCCGCGGCGCGGAAAAACTCATCAAACGCAGTAAGAACATCCCCCGCAAGCCCTGCAACCGAAAATGGCATACAAAACCCTGCGGCCAACCCTAACCTTAGGAAATCTTGCATCCGCGAGTGCCGGCAAAATCGGTGGGGTTCGCTGCAATGTGACCTTCATCCCGTTCCAATTCGTCGTCTCACCTCTTACGTCGCAGGGCGCGGCGGCGATTTTGCGTTTCTTTCAATTGTCCGATTTGGGCCGCGCGTCCTCTCTGGAACGCTTCCAAAAATCGCGCAGGAGTTTGGTGATGGCGAGTTTGACAACACGCTCCTCATCAATCCAAAATCGGATCTCCCGTGGGTGGGCGGTAAACAGGTCAAGAACGTTTGGCATACATGCCAGAACTTCGGGAGAACTACACCTATTAAGGTTACGCCTGTCAAGGAGAACTGGTTTGCCTAATCTCCCTAAATCCCGCTTCCACGCGCCGTTTGTGATAAAGATTCAGCATATCGCCTTCCACCCGTGCCGTTGCGCGTCTTCCATCAGTAAAAGTTAACAGGAATTCGGTGTCGGATTCCTGCGTTATTTCCTCAGTTTTCGGCAGTGGCATCGCCTTTTGTGCTGCCCATTCTTGGAGAGTCTTGGTGAGAGCTTCAGCGTTCTTCGGCGTAGCATCGGCATCCTTCAACGGAATACTGAAGGCGGTAACGTTCTTCTGGACGTAAGGAAACCAGCGGGTAGTCCTGAGGAAGGGGACTAACGTCTGCAACGCTTCTGCCGTGCCAATTCGGCTCAATGCTTCGGCGGAGAAACCTCGCACATAGGCAGATTCGCTTTGCAAAGCGGTGGATAAGGCGGGAATAGCGGCGGCCGCCGCCGGTCCGACGCGTGTCAACGCCTGCGCCGCGAAGAACCCTAAATCCAGGTCATCCCGATTTTCAAGCACTTCTATCAACGCCGGCACCGTTTTCTCTGCAGGCACCTGAATCATGCCTAATGCCGAGATTGCATGTCGCCGCACCTCGTTGGATGCGTCAGTTAACAACGGCATGAGCGCGTCCATTGCGTCCGCGGCCTCCGGTCCCATTTCGCCAAGTGCATACGCAGCCGAGGCGCGCACGTTTTCACGTTCATCTCCTAAGGCGGTTTTGAGCGCGGGAACAGCCGGTGCCCCGATGGCAGCGAGTCCATGTGCCGCATCGCAGATATGGAGGATTGGTTCTGCTTCAAACGCCTCTTGTTCCGCCGCGAGTGCCTCGGCAAGGGGTGCGACAGCGGGTTCGCCTATCGCGCCGAGGGCATAAAGCGCGTTGCGTTGAACCGGTTCATAAGCATCGGCAAGCGCGTGAATGAGGGCAGGGACTGCCGGAACTGCATCTTCACGCAGAAAACCGAGTTCATTGGCGGCCTCCATCCGAGTCGCCGCGTCACCGCTTTTCAGCGCGGCAATCAGGGTGCTTTGTCGAGAACGGGCCCCTACCGATAGGCGCGATTTGGAAGCGCGCTCCTGTCCCGTCTCATACAAATCTGTCTTCCCATACATCCAATTCCACAGATACGTCCACAGAATCTCGGCATCGTAGGGGACATGATTGATTTCAGGCGGAACCCAGGTATCCGTTTCGCTGTGCCACGAAGGCGCAGTCGGCTGTTCGGTGCGCATAAAGACGAATTTCATGCCGTAGCGGTTCAGCGGGGCGTAATTCTGGAGGAACGAATGCACCATATCAAAGTGCATAATCCAGACAGTGCCGAGTTCACCCGACATCGGCACGAGGTTCCGATTGACATAATTTTCCGGCAGGCGGCGTGTGCCGCTTTGCCCCTCGGCGTGCTGTTCGTGCCGTTGGTGCTGTCCATCGTGCATAAATCCGCGGAGATACTGCGTGCCCGGAATGATACACGTTGGCCCCTGTTCTGCAAAGCACGGCTGCGGGTAATAGAAAAGGATTGCCCAGCGCGGTGTGCGGTGACGGGGCCGTTTGCCGCCAGCGTGGCCATCTTTATGGAGCGGCATCATCAACCTCTCTACGCCAGCCTCGTTCGGATTCGGTTTACTGCCCGCGAAATTGGGGTGGCAATGCCGATGCGGGTGCATCACGTAATCGTTGCCTAAAATGCTGGTGAGCGCGCCACGCACCGCCGGCGACTCCAAAACGACTTGAAGTTCCGGCACCAACGGCAAAATGTTATTGAGAGGGTTGTGCCGCCGGTCCCCCCGGAAATCCACCGCGCCAGCGAAGAGGGCATCGGTTTTGTGATAGATAGTCTCGTGGAGCCCCACCGGCACGTCAGCCGTAACGTTCACATAGCCGTTGACGATGAAGTGGCGAATCTGTTCATCGTTTAAAAGCTGCTGTTTGTCCATCGTCTTTCCTCTTATACCAAATGACATTGATGCGTCTCGTCTCTGCAGCGTCACGCCTGAACTTGTCCCGTCTGGGCTCAGGCGATTCCAAACGACTCAGGTTCATTCGCTATTACAAAATATACTTGCTTAAATCCTGGTCCTTGACGATTTCGGCGAGTTCGGCGGTGACATAGGCGGCATCAATTGTCACCGTGTCTTTCCCGAACTCTGGCGCGTCAAAGAACAAGTTTTCAAACAACTTCTCCATGATGGTATGGAGCCTGCGCGCGCCGATATCCTCAACTGATTCGTTGACTTGGAAAGCCAGAGAGGCAATCTCGTCAATAGCGTCACCGGTAATCACGGCGTTGACACCCTCTGTCTCCAACAAGGCGGTATACTGCTTGACGAGGGCATTTTTCGGCTCTGTCAAGATGGCTTTGAAATCGGTTTGCGTGAGGCTTTTGAGCTCCACACGAATCGGAAATCTGCCTTGCAGTTCCGGGATGAGGTCTGACGGACTGGAGACGTGGAACGCACCGGCGGCGATGAACAAGATGTGATGCGTGCGAATCGGCCCATATTTCGATGCGACGGTGCTTCCCTCAATAATCGGGAGGATATCGCGTTGCACGCCTTCGCGCGAGACATCAGGGCCGTGCCGCGATTCACGCCCCGCGATTTTGTCAATCTCGTCCAAGAAAACTATCCCAGCGTTCTCCACACGTTCGATCGCGTCGCTGATAACAGTGTCCATGTCAATCAGTTTCTCAGCTTCCTCTTGCATGAGAATCTGGCGTGCTTCGGTGACAGGCAGCCGGCGTTTCTTCGTCTGATTCGGCAGGATGCTACTGAACATGTCCTTGAAGTTAATGTCCATCTCCTCGATGCCGCCGGGCGAAAAGATTTCAACGAACGGCACACTGCGAGGTTTGACGTTCACCTCTACCGGTTTATCCTCCAATTTGCCATCGCTGAGCCACTTTTTGAACATGTCGCGCGTCTTGTAGTATCGCTCACGCCTCGCGAAAAGGCCATCCGGGTCTGCTGTCTCCTCACCCTCGGCAGGACTGTCAAAAGTCATCTGCATATCCGAGTCATTATCGTCATCTCCCTCAAGTTCCATCTCGTCCTCCTCATCTTCATCCAAGAGAGCGAGGAGCCGGGAGTCGGCATCCTGCTGCTGCCGCCGCAGGGAGCGCGGCATTGGGATAAGCGCGTCTAACAGACGTTCCTCGGCGAACTCGCGCGCCTTCTCTTCAACCGCCACAGTCTGCTCCGCCTTGACGCGGGCGATGGCGATTTCTGTCAAGTCGCGAATCATCGACTCAACATCGCGGCCGACGTAACCAATCTCGGTATACTTGGATGCCTCTACCTTGATAAAGGGGGCATCAACGAGCCGCGCCAGCCGGCGCGCTATCTCGGTTTTCCCTACCCCAGTCGAACCGATCATGATGATATTCTTCGGTGCGACTTCGTCCTGAATATCCTCGGCGAGCATCTGCCGGCGCGCGCGATTGCGCAACGCAATAGCAACAGCACGCTTCGCATCGAATTGCCCAATGATGTAAGTGTCAAGCTCCTCAACAATCTGCCGGGGCGTGAGGGCATCGGCTAAGGTTTTGTTCTCTTTCGTCAATTTCGGTTTCTCCTGAAGTCGGTTAGGCACTCAGCGTCTCAATGTCAATGCAAGAATTGGTATAAACGCAAATCTCACCGGTAATCTTCAGTGCTTCGGTGACAATCTCGCTAGCGGACAGGTTTGAATGCGCATGCAAGGCACGAGCGGCGGCCAATGCACTAGCACTCCCGGAACCAATGGAGAGGATGTCGTCATCGGGACTGATGACATCACCATTGCCGGAAATCAGGTAACTGCCCTCGGCATCAACGGCGATGAGCACTGCATCGACGCGTCTGAGCGCCCGGTCGGTGCGCCACTCTCTCGCAAGTTCAACAGCAGCTCTTTGCAGATTCCCGCGGTACCGTTCAAGGTTCTTCTCCAACATTTCATAGAGCGTGAGCGCATCAGAGGCAGCACCGGCGAAGCCGATAAGCACCTGGTCATCGTGAATTCTTCGGATCTTGCGGGCACGGTGCTTGATGGCAATGTCACCAAAGGAGACCTGGCCATCACCGCCGATAGCGACGGTGCTGTCGCGGCGGACAGCTAAAATAGTCGTTGAACGTATCATTTTTTGTTGTTCCTAATAACTTCTGCAGGCACTAGGACGAGGGGCTGTCCCTGGCCCTATCAAACGCGCGAACTGGCTAGGAGGCGCGGTTGAAAACCGCGCCTACGCGGTGTGTGCTGCCATTCGTGCCCGTAGGGCGCGCTTTGCAAGTGTTGCCATTCGGGCCCGTAGGCGCGCTTTGCAAGCGCGCTTACGCGGACCGGCTGGGAGGCGTGGTGTGTTACCATTCGGGCCCGGAGACGCGCTTTGTAAGTGTTGTCATTCCCGGAGACGCGCTTTGCAAGCGCGCTTACAGAGCGTGTGCTGCATCAATTCACTGAAATATAAAAAAATAAAAACGTGAAAAACTGCAAAGCCCCCATAAAAATGCCGCAACGTATCCCAGCCACAACCGGGTGTTGTTCCCGATGAAAGTAATACGGGCACAACAGGAACGTGAGAAGAAACGCGAGCGGCACGAAGAGCGGCACCGAGGCAATCTGCGGAAAGGTGTCAACGCGCAGCGCGTTCCATACCCATAACCGCGAGTCGCCTAGCGCATAGATGACAAAACTCCCAAGTCCCGCGAGACACCCAGTGACAGCGGCGGCGAAGAGACGGCGGGACCAGAGCCTGAGACTCCGTTCATAACAGTAAGCCATCAAGGCGGCAAAAATTACCCATGTCAGGACAAGCGCGACTGGCACTCCTAAACGCTCAAATTCCGAATCCAGGTAAAAGAGGAACCGCGCCTTCCTCGAAAACAGCCAGTCTATCGGCAAATAGATAACGATAGCGGCGCACCCAAAGAGGATACACCTTGTGAGTTCCTCGCGCTGTCTCAGCCAATACCCAAACCAGCCGATTGTGAACACGAGGTTTGGATAAAGCGTCCACACTGAACCGAACTGGCTCACCATAATAAACGTCACTAACGTCGTAGCGGATACAATAATGACAGCCGTGTCTGTTGCGATGCGCATCAAATGAATTCCCGTTCTCAAATTCCCCGGTCGGATGCTAACCCGTTTCAAACGTAATCACGAGTTGTGCGCCGCTCAGCTTCGCCCCGGTCGTCCGCCGATTGGCGAGACTCCGCGGCAAAGCGACATGCCGCTTGAAGCCGCCGATGGTGACGATTAATTCGTCGCCGCGCTTGGTGAGTTCAATCTCCTCCTTCGTTAGAAACGGGAGCCGCATCGTCAACTGATACGCACCGTTCCGCTCCTGAAATTGATAGGGCCGCCGTTCGGAAAACCGTTCCGCCGGATCGATGTCCGCATAGAGCGAATCCCCGAGTCTCTGCAACCCGGCTTTCCCGACAATCTCGTCGGAGAAGAGGTTCACCTTCCATATCGGCACATCCGAAAAATAGTGGGATGCCTCTTGAATATAGTGCCGCTGCGTCTGCTTCCAGAGCTCAAAATAGTCGGCAGCCACGCCCTCCGGAAAAATGCGGTTGATAATGACAGCATCGATGCAGAGCCCATACAGGCAAAAATACATGAAGGCGCGCTGCGTCTCCTTGATGACGATTTTCTCCGGATTCGTTACCAACCGCACCGTCGTGATTTTCGGATCGGTGAGCACGCCATCAATGCCTTCCAATTTATCAAACAGGCTCTGGATATTTTGGAAGTAGGAGTCGCGGGGGAGCGGCACGTTGCTGACGCGCTCAATTACCGGACCCGCAACCTTCGCCAAATTCCGCTCCAATTTAAAGATGCGGTTCATATACCACTCCAGCGTCGTCGGAATGCTGACGAACCGCAGCGATTCGCCGGTAGGCGCGCAATCCAAGATGATGACATCGTAAGTCTTCTCGCGCACGTATTGGTTGATATAGAGGAGCGCGCAGATTTCTTCCATCCCCGGAAACACCGCAATCTCCTCGGCGACAAGCGTCTCTAACCCAGAGCGGTTGAGCAACGAACGGATATAATTGTAGACCTCGTCCCAATATTCGGCAATCGCTTCCTGAATGTTAATCTCTTGTATCCAGAGGTTCTCGCCGACCGGCATCTGTTTTTCAGTTCGGATGAGCGTTTCGGCGGAGGTGGCTACGTCGCTATCAAACGCGTCGCGCAGGGAATGTGCTACATCCAGAGAGATGACAATCGTCCGGTAGCCGAGTTGCGCGAGTTTCATGCCGGTTGCAGCGGCGATGGTAGTTTTCCCGACACCGCCTTTGCCGGTGTAAAAAATAATTCGCATCGTTTGAAATCCAAAGGCGTTACGCAAATTTCATCATGCCCGGTAGGCGCGCTTGCAAACCGCGTCTACCGGGGGCGTTCCGCGTCTATCATGATGTTAAAATCCGTTTTTTAAAGTATACCACAAAACATTTCGATTTGCAAGGGAGATTTTGAATGAAGCAGGACAGACGCAGCACGAACCCGGCAGGCGCGCTTGCAAACCGCGCCCTCTCACACGTGCGCGATGGCAAACCGCGCCTCCCGGTGGAGACTCATGCATTTGCGTCCGGCCTGTGTTGAAGGCGCGGACAGCTGGCCGTGCCCGCGCCTCTTCACAACCGCTAAGAGACAGCGGCAACTCGTTCCAATGCGACGGTTCGAGTCACGAAATTAATCTGAAGCCAATAGTCTTGTAACAGCCGCGTCCCGATGAGAATCTGATTATCAGAGACGAACGTCACCGCTGCCTCAACCAATCTCCCATCAAAAGGAAAATCAACGATATAGACATATTCCTCAATAGTTTGGCCGCCAGCTAACGCAAACTTAACGAGACCAAACGTATCACGGATGTTCAAAGATGTCCGAAGTGCTTCCGGTAATTCCAAATCACCGTTGAAACCGGTATCAATCGTGGCTGCCCACTCTTGATTGGCAACCTGTACCTGAATCGTCGGTACACCGTCTGGAGAAACGACTCCCTGAATCACCGCCGGCCCCCTTTGAGATAATAGGTCTCGTGCCCGACGCGTTCAAAGAAAAGCGGCGATTTCAACCCCTCCGCCTCCCGTTGATTCACAACATCCCGAATGGACTCACCAAACCAAATCCGACCGGTTTTCGGATCGATGCCGGCTGTTTGCCCATACCGCGCCGAAAGGTCGTGCTGTTGTTGGTATTCCTTCCAGATCTGCTCGCATTTGACAGTATCGGCCGGGTCCCACCTTGAATCTCTCATGGTAAATTCCTCCTCAAAATGAAAATGGATACCATCTTTTATTAAAGGATACCATAAATATCGCCGCATGTCAAGAAGAATATTAAAATCCAGACCGGGAGGGCTCTCCTACTGCGAAAAAACCAAAGCGTCTTGAAAAAATCACAAAAAAATTTGACAAACGCCATTTTTTATGGTATAATATTATGCAGATTATGTTGGCAAGGGAATTCGTAGACGCGAAAGGACGCATCCTTAGCTACAAAAACGGACGTTTAAAGGAAGACAGTCATGGTACTGAAAACGAAAACCTATTTTCCGAAGGCGGATAAAGAGATTCAATGGTATGTGGTGGATGCAGAGGGACAGGTGCTTGGCAGGCTGGCATCGCGCATCGCACAAGTGCTGCGTGGGAAGCATCACCCGCGGTTCACACCACACGCCGATCTCGGTTTTCGCGTCGCGGTGATTAACGCGGAAAAAGTCGTTGTCACGGGAGATAAACCTGCGCAGAAAACCTATTTCCGATACAGCGGTTACCCCGGCGGCGATAAATACCGCACCTTTGAAGAACAGATGGCGGTGAAGCCCCAGTTCATTATTACAAACGCTGTCAAAGGGATGCTCCCGAAGAATCGCCTCGGACAGCAGCTGATGAAAGGCCTGAAGGTTTACGCAGGGCCGAATCACCCGCATCAAGCACAGGCACCCGTAGCATTACCGCTTTAACGGCATCGCGCGGTTGGAAACCGCGCCTACCGGATTGAAACGCGCAATGGCAAACCGCCTCACACCGTAGACGCGTCTTGGAAACGCGCGGTTGAAAACCACGCCTACCAGATCGAATCGCGCAATGGCAAACCGCCTCACACCGTAGACGCGGTTTGGAAACGCGCACAATCCCTACATCGTAGGCGCGGTTTGGAAACGCGCACGATAACAGAGGAACCAGCATGGAAACGATTGAACAATACTGGGGAACCGGCCGGCGGAAGACAGCCGTCGCACGCGTCCGAATCATCCCCGGTGGTGGTGACGACGTGCTCGTCAACAAGAAACCGATCTCGGAATATTTTGACCGCGCTGACCACGCGATAGTCGCTCAGCAGCCGATTACACACGTTGAAAAAGGCGGCGAGTACGCAATCCGCGTCAACGTAAAGGGCGGCGGCAACACCGGACAAGCCGGCGCAATCTCACACGGACTCGCCCGCGCCCTCGTCAAAGCCGATGAATCCCTGAAACCCGCATTGAAACAGGG
>PYJE01000068.1:13717-21852 GCA_003635305.1 Candidatus Poribacteria bacterium
CTGTCAAAGGGATGCTCCCGAAGAATCGCCTCGGACAGCAGCTGATGAAAGGCCTGAAGGTTTACGCAGGTCCGAATCACCCGCATCAAGCACAGGCACCCGTAGCATTACCGCTTTAACGGCATCGCGCGGTTGAAAACCGCGCCTACCGGATTGAATCGCGCGGTTGAAAACCACGCCTACCGGATTGAATCGCGCGGTTGAAAACTACGCCTACCGGATTGAATCGCGCGATGGCAAACTGCCTCACACCGTAGGCTCGTCTTGGAAACGCGCACAATCCTATACCGTAGGCTCGGTTTGGAAACGCGCACGATAACAGAGGAACCAGCATGGAAACGATTGAACAATACTGGGGAACCGGCCGGCGGAAGACAGCCGTCGCACGCGTCCGAATCATCCCCGGTGGCGGCGACGACGTGCTCGTCAACAAGAAACCGATCTCGGAATATTTTGACCGCGCTGACCACGCGATAGTCGCTCAGCAGCCGATTACACACGTTGAAAAAGTCGGCGAGTACGCAATCCGCGTCAACGTCAAGGGCGGCGGCAACACCGGACAAGCCGGCGCAATCTCACACGGACTCGCCCGCGCCCTCGTCAAAGCCGATGAATCCCTGAAACCCGCATTGAAACAGGGCGGCTTTTTGACGCGCGACTCGAGAATGGTGGAGCGCAAGAAATACGGACAGAAAGGCGCGCGCGCGCGGTATCAGTTCTCGAAACGTTAGGAAGGATAGCCCGAACACTAGACTATCTCACGCCGTAGGCGCGGTTTGAAACCGCGCCTACCGGCAACATCCGGATTTTGTGTCCAAAAAAGGATTCGTATGTCAAACCTTGTCATCTTAGGCGCGCAGTGGGGCGATGAGAGTAAGGGAAAACTCACCGATGTTTTCGCGGAAAACGCCGATATTGTCGCGCGCTATCAGGGCGGCGATAACGCCGGCCACACCATCGTCCTCGGCGACAAAACCTTTATTCTCCACCTCATCCCATCCGGCATTCTCCGGCCCGAAACTGTCAACGTCATCGGCAACGGTGTTGTCGTGAATCTGGAGACGCTTTTCGGCGAAATCGACCGGTTGCGGGCGCAAGACATCGCTGTCACTAGCGAAAACCTGAAAATCAGCGACCGGGCGCATCTCATCTTGCCTTATCACAAGGCAGTCGAGCAGTGGCAGCAAATGGGCAGCGGCACGAAAATCGGCACTACCTCGCGTGGCATCGGGCCAACTTACGCCGATAAGATGAACCGACACGCCGGCATCCGCGTCGGGGAACTGCTAGAGTTTGAACACTTCCAGAAGAAACTAGACTACAATCTGGACACAAAAGCGGATGCACTCCAAATCGGTGGCGTGGATAAGCACCGCCTGCTCGAAACTTACCGCGGTTACGCAGAACGCCTCGTGCCTCATGTGACAGACACCGTCGCCTTCATGCACGACGCGCTCGCCGCGGAAAAACGCATCCTCTTTGAAGGCGCGCAGGGAACAATGCTGGATATCGACTTCGGCACCTATCCCTACGTCACATCGTCAAACTGCACGGCGGGTGCGGTATGCACCGGGCTCGGCATCGGACCGAGGGCAATCGACGAAGTGATGGGCGTTTCAAAGGCATACGTCACGCGCGTCGGCGGCGGGCCGTTTCCAACGGAAATGCACCCAGATGTAGATGAAAAAATTCGGGACATCGGCAAGGAATACGGCGCAACAACGCAGCGCCCTAGACGCTGCGGTTGGTTAGACCTGGTAGCACTCCGTTATGCCACGCGCATTAACGGACTCACTGCCATTGCGATGACGAAATTGGACGTATTTGATACGCTTGAAGAACTCCAGGTCTGCGTCGCCTATCGCTATAAAGGAAAGGAGATGACGACTTTTCCGAGCAGCCTGCAGGTGCTGGAGGAATGCGAACCAGTCTATGAGACATTGCCGGGGTGGAAGCAGCCGCTCACTGAGGCGCGTTCTCCAGAAGACATCCCATCGCGCACAAAAGACTATGTCGCTTACGCAGCGGCGTATCTCAACGTGCCAATTCCAATTATCTCTGTCGGCCCGGACAGAGAACAGATTGTGACTTTGGATGCATCGCACGTCGATTTCCTTCGGTAGGCGCAACCTCCCAGTCTCAATTGCGGCGATTAACATCCAAAAAATGAGAAAAATGAATTTTTTCCTCATTTTAATTTGACATCCGCCGAATTTTGTGGTATAATTAAAACGTGTTGTCAAAAGATGAGCCGTTAGCTCAGCAGGTAGAGCATCTGACTTTTAATCAGGTGGTCACAGGTTCGATCCCTGTACGGCTCACCATTTCTGCCCCCGTCGTCTAGCCTGGCCAAGGACACCGCCCTTTCACGGCGGCGACACGAGTTCAAATCTCGTCGGGGGTATCCCACACACGAAGATGCTTCATTGTTCTCTCCTGAAACAGCCAAGCCCCGACAGACCCCGGGGCTTGGCTGTTTTTGCACTCTCCTGTTCGGGCCCAGGCGAGCCCGAACTACAGAAACTAACGTAGGGCGAGGGCCTGTCCCGCGCCAGGCTCTACAATTCACCAACGCTCGCGCCCATAGAGCGAGGGGCCTGTCCCGCGCCAGGCTCTACCACTCACCAACGCTCGCGCCCGTAGGGCGAGGGCCTGTCCCGCGCCAGGCTACCCCTCACAAAAAAGCGTTTCATGATATAATAATCCTTAAAAACTGTGCCTTAAGGAGAGTGCCACTATGTCCCTGAAACGTTCCCTATTGCCGTTCCTATTGCTCTGCGCCGCCTTCGCGCCCATCTTCACCCTTCACGCGGAGACACCTGTAGCTTCACTTCACGGCACCTTCGTTGATGCCGAAAACCGGCAGCCTATCGCTGGGCTCCTTGTGCGCGTTGCATCGGAGAAACGCAATAGCGTCTATCCTGATAGAGACTTCGCGCACGAAACCGAGACAGATGCACGAGGCACTTTTTCTATCACAACACTGAACGACGCGCAGCACTATTACGCCTTCTCCCTCATGGCACTTCACCCTCGCTATCAGGCGCGGCTCTGGCGGTTTGAGATGTCTCCCGACAAAAATCGGTATGACTTGGGCGAACTGGCTATGAGAAAAATGCTGACTTTGCACGGCAGCGTTGTCGGTGCTTCGCAAACGCGCACGGGATGCGTCGTCCGTTTAAAAATGCACACGAAATCAGCGGACTTCTTCCGTGCCGCCGCGCAAACCGAACTCACAACGGAAACCGATAACCAGGGCAACTTCGTCTTCACAGAACTCTATCCAATCGAATATACCTTGACAATTTCTGAAAATAACGTTATCATAGGGTATATAGAGTCGGTTCATCCCCAAAACGGAGAGCGGCTCACCGTGCCGGTGCCAAAATTGGAGACATTACACGGCACGGTTGTCGATGCACAAGGGAGTCCGGTGTCAGAAGCCCAACTTTACGCGATGCGGCACAGAGAGACACCAAACGGACACGTTGCCCTTCTCGCTGTCACGGAAACCGATTCTAATGGCAAGTTTCAACTGGAAGTGCTAGAAACTGAACCGAGTCTGCTCAGCGTGGAGATAGGCAAAAAAGGCTATTTTACCACCGGCTATGAAAACGTGGATATTGGAGAGAAACCGCTCCTTGTTACGCTTGAAAAGGGGGTTGCGATTACGGGACGTGTGATTTTGCCCACCCATATCCCCGCAGATGGACACTACGCGGTTAAGATATTTCCGGTGGACATCCCACTTCAGCCGACATTGCATCCGATGGCGTTACTGAAACCGCTCCTTACCAAGCGGTTTCCCGTAACCGAACCGACGTTCACGATAGAGGGACTTTTTGCGGAAAAATACGCGGTATATGTCGTCGGCGATGGCATCGCAGCCGCAAGCGGGGAGGTGGATGCCGCCGCCGATAGAACCGCTCTACTTGTAGCCGATGCGCCGACGAAGAGACTGCACGGATACATCTATTGGGCAGATACCAGTGAACCGGTGCACAACGCGCTCGTCACGCGTTCATGGTATCCGTGGGAATTGGAGCCCTACGACATCTCCATGACGCTGGAGCGGTTTGAAACCGAAACCGACGCGCAGGGACAATTTCAGTTTGAAAATGTGACTGAAGGACGCTATCAGCTGCACATCCGGGCAGTCAACACCGCACGTGACGAAACGACAGGCAATTACCAACGGACGCTCACTCAGAAACTCGTTGATATTCCTGCCTGCGGGAACGCCTATTACATCTATATAGGGAGGCAGGATGGCACGCCTTTTCGCAAATGAACGTAGGGCGGGGGCCTGTCCCCCGCCAAGCCAACATACAAAATATCCTGATTCAAAATGAGAATGCTTGTATACTTATGCTTCATCCTTACTCCTATCGCCGCCACTTTCGCAGCGGACTGGCACGATGACTTTACCGCGCCTGCCGAAAAAGAAGCCGCGTGGCAACAAGAAGGCAACGAATCCGCCTGGACGTTTGAAGACGGCGTGTTAAACGCAGAGACGCGTCCCAAAAAATTGTTCGGCACGCTGGTGGAGCATCTGCGCTTCGCAGCACTCCCCGCGCCTTACGAGGAATTCACTGTCATTCTCCACAATGCTGGCGCGGAAAACGCGCACTTCGGCATCGCGCTCGCAAAACACTTTGGAAACGACGAAACGGAAGATACGGGGTATTACCTCTTTTTTACCAATGACATGCGCGTCGCACGAAACGGAAAAGTGTTAGTCGGCGATGGTAACCGTTGGAACACCGATGAACTTGAACAACTGGAAGTGCAGTTTCATGCCGGACGGTTCCAACTGTTCGCCAATGGCGAATCGCGCCTAGATTTTAAAGATGCCAACTTCGACCGGATTGACAGCATCAGTCTCGTCCTCGCCAGTTTCGTCCATGACGATGCGCCAATCGGGAAAGCATGGGCAGATGCATTTACGTTTTCCAGCCCCGTGCTTGTTGAGGTAACTCCAAAAGGAAATTTGGCGACGACATGGGGACACATCAAGCGTCCGTAAACCGAGGAAAAAACATGAACCCAGACGAACTCCGAACTCTCATCGCTGAAGAAATCAGAAAGGCACTCAAACCCTTTGAAGCCGAACTCAAAACCGAACTGAAAGAAATCAACGCCAAGGTGGAAGACGTGAAAGATACACTCACCGAGAAGGTGGAAGACGTGAAAGACACACTCACCGCCAAGGTGGAAGACGTGAGGGTTGAGCAGGCACGGCTCAACGCCATGTTCGAGATGCACATCGCTCACACCGCCGAACGCAAGGCAGACAAAGAAACATTCAAGGCACAGCAAAAGGCCGAAACCGCCGAACGTTGGAAGATTGCCGCCATCGTTTCAGCTATCGGGTTTAGTGTCATCTCGCTCCTCAATCAGATTTTCGGATGGTTCGGAAAACACGGAAACTGAAACTGCCCTGAACACACCGACGAGCGGAACAGTCATGCGAAAAATTTACACATACCCAGACATCTTGTTTGCGGCACTCTTATCTGCCGTCATCCTAGCGATTGTGTTTTGGCATACATACGCGCGCGCCCGGCTCAATCCGGGTGAAACAGCAGAACCTCGTGCCGCAGGCGCATACTATCGAACGCCAGGACGAAACGGGCAGTGGTTCGGCCCCGAAGTCAATTCCCTCACGCTGTGCAGCGGTGCCCATACCCCCTACAACAATCGTGGGTTTTTTGACATTACGGAGACGATAGAACGCGCCGAGGTCTCGCCGTCCCGCATCCCCCGCGCGTTGCACTGGTATCGCGCACAGAAGTGGTACTTCGCCACCGACAGGACTCCGTGGGGCACCAACTACGCCTATATCACCCTCCGCGATGACCTGGGATGGAGCGAAATCAACGCCGGGAGCGGCACAACGGGATTTCCGTGGAGCGGCGCGGAGAGACACTGGCGCGATGGCAGGATTATCCGCGCACAGGCATCTGTCACCGGCTGGCGACGGTATCTCTACCGCCAAGAACGTTGGATTTGCCCGATGTATTACAAAGTCGGCGGATGGGAAGACGAAAGCATTGAGGTGCATTGCAGCACCTTGAAACAGTGGTTTCCGCCAGACTGGGATGTACTGAAACAGAAAAACGGCGACTTCGGGCAGCCGATGGAACGCAAACCCGGTGTGCTCAGCCGCTGGGGAAAAAAGACGAAGCGGTGGTACGATTGCATCAAAATTGAGTGACATAGCACACAGCCGGCGCGCGGGGGACAGGCACCCGCGCGCTTGAACCCTCAGAAACCTTGGAGGAAAAACAGCGATGCGAAAAACGATTCTCGCCGCCCTTGCCGCGGCACTCTGCTTATCACTAACCTCTGCCTCCGCCGATGTGTGGCACGACGATTTTGAGGTAGAAAACCCCGAAGCATGGCACATCGTCGGCAATTCCAACGTCTGGAAAATCGCCGACGGGTTCCTCCGCGCCGAAGCCAAACGCGAATGGGAGTTAGACTACGAACTCTACCGATTTCAGGCACTCCCCGCGCCTTATACGCACTTTACTGTGACGCTTAACGACTTCGGCGGAGACAAGACGCGGTTCGGGTTCGCCGTTGGAACAAGTTTTCCGGATACCTCAGAGGAAGATCCGTTTTTCTATGTCTTTTTCACCGATGAAATCCGCGCACGGCGATTTAATGGGAAGGGTAGCAGTCATCCCTTTCGTTCGCGCATCTCCAGAGAACCGCGAACACGATGGGAGACAGAAGCACTGACGCAGATGGAATTGCACGTTCGCTTCGGGCATTTCGAGGTATATGCCGATGGCGAATTCCGCACCGAATTCCGAGATGCCAATTTTGACAAAATCGAAATCCTCGGCTTCGTCATGGAGGGTATTAACATCGCAAACGAATGGGAAGGCTCCGCGTGGGTGGATTCGTTTACCATCTCCGAGCCCACGCTCGCCGTCGCCGTCTCACCCAAAGCAAAATTGGCAACAACCTGGGGGAAACTCAAAACAGGAAAATGACTGCACTCTTCAATCTGCCTATGAAAACTACCCTCTCATCGGTAAGAAGGGAGCTCCTCAGCCGCCGCAATCGAAAATTGAATACCTCTGGCAGATCATGCACAATAATCAAAAACCGTTTTGCGTCAGACCGAGGGCATTCCCCCACAATTTGGTTGTAGAGGAGTCAAACGTGAAGAATCTCACACCCATCCTGATAGGGATTCTCTTGATTTATGCCAGCACCGGTTGTTTCGCGTTAATAGAGGCAGCTACTTGGAGAGACGATTTTCACGTAGCGAAAAAAGAGAGGTGGGAATTAGTCGGCGAAAATTCCACATGGAAGGTCCAAGATGGATTCTTAAGGGCCGAAATGCGGGCAGAAAAAGAGGCTCAACATGAACTGCTCCAATTCAAAACCGCTCCGGGGCCCTATCACAACTTCACACTCACTGTCGAGAACATTGGCAGTGAACGGGCGAATTTCGGCATCGCCCTGGGAAAGAGATTACCTGACAAGTTCAGTAACACTCCCTTTTTCTATCTGTTTCTCTCCTCTCGGATAGAAGCACGACGTTTCAGCGGAACCGGGGGTGTGCGCCCATTTCTGCCGCATCATGTACCCCGGCACCCTGACACGGATTGGGGAACACCAAAACTGAAACAGATGGAGCTCCACTTTAATGCAGGGCACTTTCAGTGTTTCGCTGATGGCGAGTTACGCGCCGATTTCCACGACCCGGGCTTTTCTCCTATTGAAATTATTGGCTTTGTCATACAAGGCACTAACCTCCACGTAGGCAAGGCCTGGGTGGACGCTTTCACTATCTCCGGGCCTTCGTTAACTGTCTCGCCCCGATCAAAACTCGCCACAACCTGGGCGCGCCTCAAAAAACAACGTTAAAGGGATGCGCGGGGCTGCCTGTTACCCTTAGTGCATCGCAACGCGAACAACGAGGCAGAAGCGAAAACCCAAGGCGCGTCAAGCAACTCCTGAAACCGACGCGCCAGCCCAAAAGAAAGGGAATAAAAAGATGAAGAACCTCACACATCTCTTGAGAAAATTGGATACGCACACCGTGCAGTTGCTCCGAGGGTGGGTGGTAGTCTATGTAACGCTCAGTTTTGGCGTGTCTGCTTTCGCCGGCAATT
>PYJE01000068.1:21881-68170 GCA_003635305.1 Candidatus Poribacteria bacterium
ACGTGCAACTTAAGTTAGGTCCCTCCTACGGAATCTACCGATTCAAAGCCTTCCCAGCTCCCTATCACGACTTCACCATCACCGTCAAGAACATTGGCAGTGAACAAGCGGATTTCGGCATCACCCTCGGCAAGCGGTTTCCCGAAGTCGTTGATGGAGAGCGGGTGCCCTTTTTCTACGACTTTTTTCCCCATCGCATCGCCGCGCGGCGTTACGGCGAAGGATGGAACGACACATTGCCGCCTGGGTTTCGTGAACCTCGGCACCCAAAAACCGTATGGAAGACTCGGGAACTCCAGGGAATGGCGGTGCATTTCAATCAGGGACATTTTCAACTGTTCGCAGAAGGTGAATTACGCGCCGATTTCCACGACCCGGGCTTTGCCCCCATTGAAATTATCGGATTTGTGATTGTGGGAACCGAAAATGTTGTCGGCACCGCGTGGGCAGATGCATTCACCCTTTCCGGCCCCGCGCTTGAAGTTTCGCCTAAAGCAAAATTGGCGACAACCTGGGGGAAACTCAAAAAAGGAAAATGACAGCACTCGTCAATCTGCCTATGAAAACTACCCTCTCATCGGTAAGAGGGAGCTCCTCAGCCGCCGCAATGGAGCGGATATGAAGAACATTGGCGGGACCTTGATGATGAAAACATCATCAGATACATATTATCAAGCGGGCAAACTAGGATCCGTACGGCATCGGCCAGACAATCCGGAAGCGGTACGATTGCATTCGCTTGAATTAAACCTCAACTCTGCGAGGGGAGGGGAATTCACTCCCCTCGCAGTCTCTCAGCACCGGTGGAGAATTGTGAAAAATGGTTCATATAGCAACTATCTTTTTACTCCTTATATTGACTGCCGCTGTCAGTGTCTCTGCTGAAGCAGGTTGGTGGCGGGATGACTTTCATACAAAAGCGTTAGAAAATTGGTGGATAGAACCCGAAAATTTCGTCCAAGAGTCCGTTTGGCGGGTGCAAGATGGATTTTTAACGGCGACGATTCAGACAGAATGGGCCGTGAAATACGAACTCTTCGGATTCAGAGCCCTGCCACGTCCATATCATCAATTCATCGTTCAAGCAGAGAACCTCGGCGGTGAAGGCGCGAATATCGGCCTCGGACTCGCAAAAATCTTCCCTGACGCACCGGGAGCAAAGTGGTTTTTCTACCTCTTTTTCCCACATCAAATAGCCGCAACCCGTTTTGATGCAGACCATAAGAATGCCCCCTTTCTGGTTCGCGTTCCGCAGCATCCCGACACCTTCTGGGATACCTGGGAACTTGAGGAACTCGAAGTGCGTTTCACCGCAGGACACTTTCAACTGTTCGCCGATGGCACGCAGCGCGCAACATTCCAGGATGCCGATTTTTCGTTCATCGACATTATTGGCTTCGTGATAGAGGGAAACAACCACCGAAAAGGCAGGGTATGGGCAGATGCATTTACTATCTCCGGCCCCGCGCTTGAAGTTTCACCCACCGCCAAAATGACTACCACCTGGGGATACCTCAAGAACCAACCCTAATGACGAGGGTTTGCCATCGGAGGACCGGAAAAACATGAAAAGCCGCATACACATCTTGATAGACATTGTGGTAATTTCTGTGGGTATAGTTTTTTTTACAGCTGCTTTCGCAGGCACCTGGCGGGATGACTTTAACGCAGGAGATGCAGAAAGTTGGTGGATAGCGGCCGAAGAGTCCGTTTGGCGCGTGCAAGATGGATTTTTAACGGCGACGATTCAGACAGAATGGGCTGTGAAATATGAACTCTTCGGCTTCAGAGCCCTGCCACGCCCATATCACCAATTCACCGTTCAAGCAGAGAACCTCGGCGGTGAAGGCGCGAATATCGGACTGGGACTCGCAAAAATCTTCCCTGACGCACCAGGGGCAAAGTGGTTTTTCTACCTCTTTTTCCCACATCAAATAGCCGCAACTCGTTTCAACGGCGAAAACGGGAATGCCCCCTTTCTGGTTCGCGTTCCACAGCATCCAGACACCTTCTGGGATACCTGGGAACTTGAGGAACTCGAAGTGCATTTCACCCCAGGACACTTTCAACTGTTCGCCGATGGCACGCAGCGCGCAGCATTCCAGGATGTCGATTTTTCGTTCATTGATATTATTGGCTTCGTGATAGAGGGAAACAACCACCGAAAAGGCAGGGTATGGGCAGATGCATTTACTATCTCCGGTCCCGCGCTTGATGTCTCGTCCAAAACGAAATTGGCAACGACATGGGGAAAACTCAAGCGTCAATAAAGCATCTTCTGTAGGAGGAACGCCCGGTCCCGACGCTTTGGAACCGCAGTAACCGGCAGCTCCTCTCCCGAAACAACTCGTGTTCGTTTTTTGAATCTTCATTAGCGGCTTAATAGCAGTAGAAGGAAGCATCACACCTGCGATAGGCGCGCTTCCAAAACGCGCCTACCCGCAAGTGCTACTGGAGGAAATAATGAAAATCTTTACGGAATCACTCATCATCACGTTTTGGATAGGTATCGGGGCCTTAGCACTCTGGGGCGCAGAACTTGCCGGACTCCTGCGCACGGATCCCCCCAGCCATCCTCAAAACACGTTTCCCATAGAAATCGAGCTGCCGGAAGTGTATCAAGTTTGGCAGCGAGGTGAGGCGGTTTTTGTGGATGCACGCGCCCCTTACCATTTCAACGAGGGACACATCCCCGGTGCCGTGAATGTCCCTGTCAACCGCATCAAGGAAACCTTGTCCGTATTGCCAACGGATAAGAACGCGCATCTGATTACCTACTGCGGCAGTATCAACTGCCCGAATGTGTATCAATTGATGCATTTGCTGTGGGAAGAAGGCTACCGAAACATCCAGTTTTTTCCGAGTGGCATTTTCGGGTGGGAAATGTCCGGCCATCCACTGGAGGGGGAGTCGGCACTGGAGAGCCCCGGCTCCCGCAAAAAATGAAAACAGCTGCCGCTGTCTTGATGACGCTTCTCCGAGTCGCCCTCGGCGCAATTCTCTTCTCCTCCGGCATCGCCAAAGTTGATGGCTTCGGCACCTTCGTCGCAGCGGTTGAGAGTTATCATATCTTGCCCGCGGTGCTGAGCCTCCCCGCGAGCTATCTGCTCCTATCGGCAGAGATAACGCTAGGGATAGCGTTGTGCATCGGCTACCGGCTATCGGGGGCTGGCGTAGTGGCATCGCTGCTCTTCCTCTGCTTTGCATTCGCACTCGCCTCCGTATTGTGGCGAAACCTGCGGCTCTCCTCGTGCGGGTGTGACAATGTGCTGTTTGAATGGCTGTCGCTCTCACAAGCACCAACATGGCAAGCAGTTTGCATCGATGGAATTTTCGCCGCCGCGAGCCTGTTCATCGCCTTCTCCCGCGAACGCGGATATAGTGTAGAGTCCCTCGTCAAATGATCTTTTGTCTTGGCGCAAACCGTTCCGCCATGGCATGTCGCACAACACAGATTGACTTACCAGAAAATTCAGCACAAAAACGGGGAGACACACCTTTGCACCAGAAATCCCTAGCGAACGCCTTGCGAAATACGAACATCCTCATTCCCGCGCTGTTTCTCCTCGCCATCCTCACCATCTTGGTGAACAATCGGCGTGAAGGGAACAGCGGCAATGCCGTTCCCAAACCGTTCGCACAACTGAGCACGGACTTATGCGACTTCGGCGATATCCCGCTTAACACAACGCATACGCAGCAGGTAATCCTCTCCGTAAACGTGCCGATGGATACAGCCAAGATCCGCCTCATGCCGACACACCACCCCGCGTTGAAATGGAAACTCACGCCGACATCAAAAGGAAACCTCCTCATCACGATTCAGTTAGGAACGCTGAAAGAGCCGGGCATTTTTTCAGCGTTACTCACGGTGGCTTTTCCGAATGAACGGACATTGACGCTGCCTGTATTGGCGCGATGCATTCGGTGACGCTCGGAACGCAATTTTACGAAAGCCCCATCGCCTGCATGTTACGCAGGCTGATACCGAGACTCTCAAACGGGTCGCGTTCATAGCAAGAATCTTGCTCAACGATATACCATTCCACACCAGCATAAACGCACGCGTCCAAAATCGCGGGCCAATTCAGGTTGCCTTCGCCGACTTCCGCGAAGCGTTGGGTAGAACCCTGCATCGCCATATCCTTGAAATGGATGATTTGGGCGCGGTCCTTCAACTTCCGAATCCATTCGCCCGGGTCGCCGCCGCCGTGTTGGATCCAGTAGGTATCAAGTTCGCTGAGGAAATAGTTCGCATCGCTCTCTTCGTAGAGGATGGCTAATCCGGTGCGCCCATTAAAGCGTTCCAACTCAAAACTGTGGTTGTGATAGGAAAAGGTGAGCCCCCCTTCAGCAAGGCGCGCGGCGACTTCGGATGCCTCTTTCGCAAACGTGGCAAATCCCGCGGCGTTGCGATATTCGCCGGGGATACCGCCGATGGCAGCATGTTTGCATCCCCACAATTGATGCTCGTCAATGACGGCTTGCGGTTCGTCACGCATCCGCGCATAGTCGGTGTGCGTCGCGCAGATGGTGATGCCTTCGCCGTCTACGATATTCTTGAGCTCTGCCGGTGAAATCGGGCCGAGCGCAGAGCATTGCACCGCTTCATAGCCGAGCTGCCGCACCTTTTTTATCGTTTCGGCAATGTCAGCCTCGGTCTTGGTAAAGTCCCGAACGGTATAGAGTTGCGCTGCAATTTGTGTTGTCATGAATTCTGTCCTTTTTCCTATAAGGGCGGATGTCTGTATCCGCCGCTCTGTGAAACATAGAATTTGCAAACAATTTACCTAAAAATCCAAAAGATGTCAAGAGAAAAAATGTAGCGCAGGAAACGTAGATATTGACAACGTCGATAGTGGTATAACTCTAGCACTTGCTGCCAAGCGGACAGAGAAATTCACATTCATCAGAAAAATTTGACTTGCATAGAAAGAACATTTTTGGTAAACTAATCCATTATGAACACTTTTTTCTTTGGCGGCAACAGCCGTGGCCGCGGCCGTGGCCGCTTGTTACGCATCTTACTCCATTTCCCGAATTTTATCCGACTGACGTGGCGACTGTTCGGCGACGAGCGCGTGCCTATCTACCGAAAGGCGATCCTCGTGCTAGCGGAGCTCCTCGCGGTGGCTTTCGCGATTGCCTATTTCGTGAACCCGCTCGATCTGGATTTTCTCCCGATTTTCGGCCACATCGATGATCTACTCATCGGCGCGCTAGTTATTCTGGTCCCTGGCGCGTGGCTATTCATTCGGATGTGCCCGCCGCATGTCGTCCGCGAACACGTTGAACGGATCTCCGGCCGGTCCTTCCGCTAATTTTTTGTCAGCCGAAATGCAAGTCTTAACAACGTAATTCGGCTCAGAAACCGTTTCCGAACGCATTGCGCAATACAGAAATTTTTTGGAACTTTAAGGGGAAATAGGTGTGTTTTTAAAATGTAAATACCAAAATTCGGGTGCCCTCTGAAAGACTATCTCCACAAAACACAGAAGCACCCAATCTGAAATGGAGGCTATCCCATGTTTAAATCCAGCACCACTCTACAAAAACGTGTAGGGATGCTTTTACTTTTCGTCGGGCTCATCGCTGTCGCGGGGCTCGTCATCAACCGGGGCTCAGTCATCTTCGCCCCCGGGAGCGCGGACACTCCCATCAACCGGGGAGGCGAGCACTTCCTGGTGCCAACGGTTCTCGCGCAAACCAACGAACCTTTTCAGCATTCCGAGGATTTCCAGGCTCTGGCGCGCGCGAATCGAGCGTTTATCGCGCTTGTTGAGCAGACGCGCCCATCCGTTGTCAAAATCCAGACTGCGAGAGCGATTAACTTCCGCGCAACAGATAGGAATGACAACTTTTTCCGGTTCTTTTTCGACAGCCCGCTGCCCCGAGGCGATGAAGAACGCCGTCATCTTCAACGCGGGACCGGCTCCGGCGTGATTGTCAGTGATGACGGCTACATTCTCACGAATAATCACGTCATCGAAGGCGCAGACGAAATTACCGTTGTCCTCTCAAATGAAAGGCAATACAAGGCGGAACTCATCGGCCGCGATCCGGCCGGCAGCGGTGCCGGCGGCAGTGATCTTGCCGTTCTCAAAATCGAGGCGGAAGGGCTCCCCGCGATTCCCTTCGGCGATTCGGATGCCCTCGAAGTCGGCGAGTGGGTCATCGCGATTGGGACACCCCTAGAATTCTCGCAGACTGTCACACGCGGGATTGTCAGCGCGAAAGACAGACCTGGGTTTACCATGAGAGATTACGCGCAATTCATCCAAACTGATGCGCCGATTAATCGCGGCAACAGCGGCGGCGCGCTGATTAACATCCGAGGCGAACTCGTCGGCATTAATACCTTAATCGCTACCAGCGGTTTCACCACCGGAAACATCGGCATCGGGTTCGCCATTCCAAGCAACATGGCACGCAGTATCATGCCGCAACTCATCGAAAACGGGAAGGTAGTGCGCGGATGGCTCGGCATCAGCATGAACCCAGTCGACTTCGATCTGGCCGAAAAACTCAAAATGGAGAGCCCTCACGGTGCCCTAGTCACGCAAGTCGGCAAAGGCAGCCCGGCGGAAAAAGGCGGCATCCAACGCGGCGATGTTATCATTGCATTTGACGGTGTGAAAATCCGGAACTTCGCGCACCTGAAGCACGTTGTCGGCGCGGCAGGTGTCGGAAAATCGGTTGACGTGACAGTCCTCCGAGCCGGAAAAGAAAAACGGCTCACCATAAAATTAGGCAAGCGGACAGAAGCAGTCTTAGAGAGACTCGAGGACTCGCCGCACACCGTTCCCGACACGGCAGAACCTCAAACCGATTTTGCCGGGCTTCGCGTGCAGGCACTGACACCGGCCTTTATTGAACGCTACGGCTACGCACCAGACGAAACCGGTGTCATCGTCACGCACGTCGAGAAGGGGAGCAATGCCGAGAAGAAGGGCATCACCCCCGGAACCCTCATCCAAGAGATGGAATACACACCTATTGACAAACTGGAGACATATTCCGCTTTGGCCCAGCGGTTGGCAGCGAGTGAGGAAAAGCGCATCCTCCTCTACGTTAAATTCCCAAACGGAGAGGGAGCCGGTTACGTTACCTTAAACCTTGCCCTAGACGACGAAAAATCCGAACGGTAATTTCGGAGGTAGGGCTCAAATGAACATCCGAAGATAACCGGAGCATTTCGGTAGGCGGGACATCCCTGTCCCGATACCCTTCGTGTCGAGACAGGGAGCTCTCTCCTATCGGGAAACCTCCGGTAGTCGGAAATGGTTCGTTTTAACAACGTCGATATCGGATATACGGCAAGAGACGTTCATGAACCAGAAACCGTTATTGAATGGTTACGCAGACAGAAACGTGAAAGCGTCTTCTACCTTTCGCGAAACGAGGAAAATATGAGCGGAAAACGGGTTGTTTGGCCAGAACGTGCCAAAGTTGACATCGAAGATTTTGAAATCCCCTCCATCGGCGATGACGAGGTGCTTGTGGAAACCGAATGCAGCCTCATCAGCCCCGGCACGGAACGCGCCTTTTTATTAGGGCTCCCCAACGCCACAGGCGGCTTCCCCTCGCGTCCCGGCTACAGCAATATCGGGAAAGTCATCGCCATCGGGAAAGCCGTCACAGGATGGGAGGTAGGCGAACGCGTTGCCTCTACACGCGGACACACCAGCCACTTCGCCACTGAACCCAATCGGTTGCTTAAGTTGGAAGCACCTGATTCCAACACCTCCACCGCGCTCGCCGAGGAAGCTGTCTTTTTTCAACTCGGCGCAATCGCTTTGCAAGGCATCCGGAAGGCGCGCATAGAATTAGGCGAAGCAACGTTGGTGCTTGGACAAGGGCTCATCGGTTTGCTCGCGCTGCAACTCGCCAGACTGAACGGCGCAATCCCAGCCATCGCAGCAGATTTGACAGATAGCCGCCTTGAGGTATCCAAACACATCGGCGCAGACTGCACACTCAACCCCGAAAATGCCGACTTCTCCGAACAATTGGCAGCAGCGACAAGTGGGAAAGGAACGACGGTTGTCATCGAGGCGACAGGACATCCCGACGCAATCAGCACCGCGTTAGACGTAGCAGGATGGGGCGCGCGGGTTATCCTCCTCTCAAGCACGCGCGGCGAAACACCCAAGGTCAACTTCTACCGAGATGTCCACAAAAAGGGACTCATCCTCTATGGCGCGCACAATTCCATCCGGCCCCGCCATGAGTCCTCATCGCATTTCTGGACGCTGGAAGATGACAGTAGATTGATGCTCAAACTCATCGCACAGAAACGGTTCACCGTCGCGCCGCTCATCACGCATCGCATGCGCGGCGAGGAGGCACCGAAGGCGTATCAACTGCTAATGGCATGGAACCCTGGCCTGCTCGGTGTAGTCCTCCAATGGAACACATAGCTATCTCCAGGAACCTCGTCATCGACAAAGGTTACGCCGACAGAAAACGTGAAAGCGTTGCTTCGCGAAAATTTTCTACCTTTTCGCAAAAGCACGCTGCCTTTAATGACATATAGACGGAGAGAGGTTCATGCACAGAAACTCTGATCGAACGCGTTGCGAAATACGAAATATTGGGATTGCGGCGCACATCGATGCCGGCAAGACGACGACAACCGAACGGATTCTCTTCTATACCGGCAAAAAACATAAAATCGGCGCGGTTGATGACGGCACCGCCGAGATGGATTGGATGGTGCAGGAGCGCGAGCGCGGCGTAACTATCACCGCCGCTGCAACAACCTGCTTCTGGAAGGATTGCGCCATTCATCTCATTGATACACCCGGGCACGTCGATTTTACCGTGGAGGTAGAACGTTCGCTGCGCGTGCTAGACGGTGCCATCGCGCTCTTCTGTGCTGTCGGCGGCGTGGAACCGCAGTCCGAAACAGTCTGGCATCAGGCGGAACGCTACGGTGTCCCGCGCATCGCATTCGTCAATAAGATGGATAGAATCGGCGCGAATTTCACGCGCACCATCGAGATGATGAAGGAACGCCTCGATGCAAATCCGCTGCCGCTTCAACTGCCCATCGGTGAGGGAAACGAATTCACCGGTATCATTGAGCTCCTCACACAAAAGGCACTCTATTGGAACACGGAAGATTTCGGGCAAACCTATCGTGAATCCGATATCCCATCTGAATTTCATGCCGAAGTCAGTCTCGCGCGGGAAACCCTCTTTGAAACCGTCGCCGCCGAAGATGACGCGCTCCTCGAAAAATATCTAGAAGGTGAAGAATTAACGCCTGCCGAATTGCTCCCTGTCATCCGCGAAGCAACACTGAAGGGAACGTTAGTACCGGTGCTGTGCGGCAGCGCCTTAAAGAATACCGGCGTTCAACCGTTGTTGGATGCAGTCGTCAATTTTCTGCCATCGCCTGTCGACGTGCCCCCCATACAAGGGACAATACCCGATACCCCATCGCAAAAAAATAGCACCCAAAACGTAGTCATCAACAACGTTGATGACGGCCCTGGTAAGCCAACCGTCACATCACCGAAGATGCACGCCGAACGCATTGCGAACGACAAAGAACCCTTTTCAGCACTCGCCTTTAAAGTCGCCAGCCATCCCACCGTCGATAAATTAGTATATTGCCGCGTCTATTCCGGCACGCTCAAGCGCGGCGATGTCGTGCTGAACGTCGGCACCGAAAAACGGGAACGGGTGAATCGCATTCTTCAGATGCACGCCAATAAAGAGGCGGTGTGCGATGCCGCCTACGCAGGCGACATCGTCGCGCTGGTTGGACTGAAACAGACGAAAACAGGGGATACCTTGACAGCCCCGGAGCACCCTATCTTGCTCGCGCCCATCGATTTTCCACCCCCGGTCATCTCCATCGCCATTGAACCGGAACGCGCTAGCGATGCAGACGCGTTGGAGGAAACCCTCCAAAAACTGATGGACGAAGATCCGACGTTTACCGTCGGTATTGACAAGGAAACCGGACAGCGCATCATTTCCGGGATGGGAGAACTCCACTTGGAAGTGCTTACGGATAGAATGATTCGCGAATTTGGCGTAAACGCACGGGTGAGCAAGTTGCAGGTGGCGTATCGTGAAACCATCGGCACCTCGGCGGCGGCGCGCGGCACACATATCCATAAGACAGACGAAGAAGGCATCTATGGCGATGTCACCCTCAACGTTGAACCGCTAGCACGCGGCGAAGGATTCCAATTTGCGGACAACACCGACGAAACGCAGATTCCACGTCCCTACATTCCATCTATCCAGAACGCGCTGCACCGCGCGATGGGGACAGGCGCGCTCATCGGCTCACCCTTGCAGGATATCAAGGTGACGCTCACCGGCGGTTCCACGCACCCGACAGATGCATCGGAGATAGGGTATGAAGCCGCCGCCGTCCTCGCCTTTGAAAACGCAGTGAAAAAGGCGAACCCACTGCTCCTTGAACCGATGATGCAGATACATGTCACCGTGCCGGATGAACACGTCGGAAAGGTTATTGGCGAACTGAATAGCCGCCGCGCGCAAATTCATGAAAGCGGAAGCCCGCGCGAGAATGTCTCCTTTATCAACGCGCTCATTCCTCTGGCAGAAACGTTCCAGTATACAACGTCGCTTCGTTCAATGACGCAAGGACGCGGCACGTTTACGTTGGAGTTTTCGCATTACGATGTAGTCCCAAAATCTTTGATGCCCGGGCATCGCGTTTAACGCCCATATTTCTCCATCACCTGTTGCAACCGGTCCAACGGCATCGCGAATATCGTTCTTCCATCGCGGCCGACAGTTGTCGTCGCCATCGTCATGGAATTGACGACAGCCTCCTCTGTCGCCTCAATCGTTGCCTCAAAAAGCGCGCTGAGCCGCCAATTTTCCACCATACGAATCTGAAACGTGCCATTTTCCGTATCATCGGGAATCACATTCGCCGTGGAAAAGGCGATGACGAACTCGCCGCTGCCATCCGTGCTAGGCGTGCCGGTGCGTGCAAGTCCATGTGTGGCGCGCACCGCCACCTGCTTCAACTGGCGGTGCGTCAACGGCGCGTCCGTCGCGATAACGATGATGAACGAACCGTCTCTGCCGCGCTTCGCGCGAAAATCGGTGATTTCTTGCCCCACTGGCACGCCGTTAATCCGAAGTTGATGCCGACGGCCGCCGTTGGAATTGACGAGCACGCCGACTGTCCAACCGCCGCGTTCAGCAGGTAGCACCCGCGAGGCAGTGCCAATCCCGGCTTTGAAGCCGTAGCACCGCATCCCCGTGCCAGCCCCGACACATCCCTCCGCGACCGGGCCGACGGTAGCCCTCTCTATCGCTTGGATGGCGTGCTCCGCCGTTACATGGAGCCCATCAATGTCGTTCAAACCCCCATCGTAACACTCGGCGACGATTGGCAGAACGATGTTGTTATCGGGATACCGCTTCACGATATACCGGACAACGCCATCGTGGACAGGGCCGACGCTCAACGTATTCGTCAACAAGATAGGCGATTCAATCCAGCCAGCTTGGTTTATCCTTGCAATACCAGTTGCTTCGCCGTTGCCGTGGATGACATGCGCCGCGCCAAACAGCCGCGCCTCCCATATATCATCGCGCGGCACGATAGCGGTGACACCGGTGCGGATGGACTCGCCTTCATTCAGCGTGACATGTCCTACCTTCACGCCTTGCACATCGGTGATAGCGTTGTGTTCTCCCGATGGAAAGAGCCCTATCTGAATGCCGAGTTCACGGGCGCGGGCGCGAGGCATCTCTGTCTCTTGAGAGACTGCAGGAGATGTCGCGAATAAGATTGCGAAAAAGAGTGATAGCGCGAAAACGAGAAAATTGCGGGGTGTTGTGTTCATACCAGTTGCTCCCGATAGATGGCGCGGATGTGATTAAAGAGCTCAATATACGTTTGCGAGCGGTAATCCGGATATGTCCACGCCCACGGTTGGAACGTTTTGCGATGGAAACGGAGTGTAATTTCGGCATAGATACCCTCACCGAGATAAATGCGATGCGCGTGGTCCTTCGTGGAAGCGAGGACTAACTTCGCCGAGTCAACATACCCGGCATCTAAATTGACGCGCCGACAGTGTGTCCCTTCGCGCGCAAACGTCTCTTCCACTTGGTTCGTGAACCCCTTCATCGCTGCCAAAGCACCAGCATCCATCAGCCGCTCAAAACTGATGAATTGCCGTTGCAGATTCTCCCCCATCTCCGCCGCGTAGTAGGTAGTGCTGGTGAAGGGCAACAGCGCGCTCTGCCAGTCAACCGGCCCGAGGCGGCGTGTTAACCTCTGATAAACAGACGACAGCAGCAGCGGCTCCGCCGTCAACACACCGATAATAGGTTTGACCGGGAGTGGTGCCCGAATTGTGCCCATTTCTGTCTCCTCCGCGATAATTTGCACCGAATTCCTCATAAATGATACCATTTTTTTTCGTTAAAAATCAAAAATGTCCTATTTTCAACCGAATTTTGTAAAAAAATCTGCAAAAAAGACCGTTTTTTGCATTTTTAATTTGACTTTTTATCTTTTTTAAGGTATAATTTTACGTTATGCGATGCTTGCATGAATTAAGACAGAAACCGACAAGTTTTTTGTCACCAGAAATTGTTGTTTGTTTTCGGCCCGTTTAGAAACACGCTAAAAAATCACTACGCCTCTCTGGCAAATGTCTGTGCCCGCACCTCGCGCGCGCCAGACAGGAGAAGAACCTACGTGAAGAAACGCATATCTTTCGCCAAAACAGACGTTCGCACACCCCTACCGAATTTGATTGAGACGCAGCAGCGCGCTTACGATGCCTTTTTGCAGCGCGACACGTTTCCGCACAAGGACAGCGGCCTGGCGGCAGTCTTCAACGAAGTCTTCCCTATCGCTGACTTCAACGAAGTCTCGCGCCTTGAATTCGTCCATTACCAACTCGGCGAACCGAAATATACCCTTGACGAATGCCTCGCCCGCGGGGTTACCTACCAGGTCTCCCTCACCGCGCGGCTCCGCCTCGTCGTCTGTGAGAAAAACGCAGAAGACGAAGAACCGCACGTCGTTGATATCCGCGAGTCCGAAGTCTATTTCGGCGAAGTACCGCTGATGACTGAAAACGCCAGCTTCATCATCAACGGCAGCGAACGCGTCATCGTTAACCAATTGCACCGCTCACCCGGTGTCATCTTCCTCAATAAAACGCTCCCAGGCGGACATCGCTCCCCCACGGCGCAAATCATTCCTTACCGCGGGGCATGGATAGAATTCGAGGCGGACTCTAAAGATACCCTTTCCGTCCGGTTAAACAAACGTCGCAAGATACCCGCCACCGTCCTGCTCCGCGCACTCGGGTGGGAGACGGATGCCGACATCTTGAAACTGTTCGCCGAACCAACGCGCGTGATGCTCTCCGGGTGGCGCGTCACTGAAGTAGCACTACCCGAATGTCCAACCCAAATCGATGCACTCTTAACCGCGGCGGAACATCGAAAGTTGGATGCCGACTACCCCGGCGCGGTAGCTGAGCTTTTCTATGAAGTCGTCTCCGCGTCCGATGATGCAACGTGCCCTGTCGCCGTCGGCGACAGGCTCACGCCTAACGAGTGGGCAAGGCACCGCAAAACGTGGAAAGATACCACCTTTGCACGCATCTGGCGTATCGCCAAGCATTACCGCCCCGACTATCCTTACCCCATCGGCGACATCGTGGCCGATGCAACCTATCAGAAGGCACGGAAGGATTACCCGGGGATTGAGATAGAACCGTGCTATCGCGTCACAGCTGTCACTGACAAAGGGTGTCCGCTGGAAGAAGGACAGATGCTGACATCCAAGGAGCGCACCCGCGCACGCCGGAAGTGGAGAGGATTCACGACAGAACGACTCCTGCGCGTCACGAAACTCCTCAATACCGGATGCCCCTTGAACGTCGGCCAGCACCTCACGCCTACCGAATACACCGAAATGCTCGGAAAGCATCCTGACGCTTTCAAGGCAGAACGGATTGAATCGACAGACATCGCCGAAACTATCGGCAGCGTCTGCGCTGAACCTATCGCCGACCCGAGGACTGACGAACTGCTAGTGACAGCGAATACGCTACTCACCGAAACAGAAGTCGAACGGCTGAGGGGTGCCGGTGTGGAGATGCTCACGGTGTTGACACCCGAATCCGCCAAAGCTCTCCGTTTTTTACGCAATACCCTCGAACGCGACAAAGAATCGGACTACGAGGCCCGCATCCAGGCCACCGGACGGCAAAGCGAAACACCCATTCAAGATGTCGCCCTGCTCAATATCCACTCTGTCCTCAGACCGGGGGAACCGGTGAGTATTGAGGCGGCGCACCGGCAACTCGCTTGGCACTTCTTCGACGCGCACCGCTATGACTTGGGGACTGTGGGACGCTACAAAGTGAACTCAAAACTGCGACACCTCTCCGTATACGGTGAGCCGCCCGATGAGAAACACCGAACGTTGCGCCCGGAGGACATCGCGGCGACACTCCGGCACCTGCTTGATGTCCATAACGATCCTTCGTTGATAGACGACTTGGACCATCTCAGTAACCGTCGTGTACGCGGTATCGGCGAATTATTGGAGAACCAGTTCCGCATCGGCCTATTCCAGATCCGGCGCGCCACGCGCGAACGCATCTCCTCCGCCGATATGAGCAACTGCATGCCGCCAATGCTGATTAACCCGAAGCCGCTCATGGTTTCACTCCGCGAGTTCTTCGGTTCAAACCAACTCTCGCAGTTCATGCAGCAGGTAAATCCGCTCGATGAATTGACGCACAAGCGGCGTATCTCTGCCATCGGCCCCGGCGGACTCTCGCGCGATAGAGCCACCGCCGCCGTTCGCGATGTGCATCACACACACTACGGACGCGTCTGTCCCTTGGAGACACCGGAAGGCCCTTCTATTGGCCTCCTCGTATCGCTGGCGTGTTATGCGCGTATCAATCCTTACGGGTTCATTGAGACTCCTTATCACAGAGTGGTGCCCGGCAAGTCGATGGCTGATATGGAAATTGAATACCTCACCGCCGATAAGGAAGACAAGGCCCGCATCGCCGCCAAAACGATACCGCGCGACGCGAAAAGGGGAGAAACGCCTGACACGGGCATCCAGCTGCCCGCCCGAAAAGGCGAAGATGTGCTTGCCTTACCCCTGTCCGAGGTAGACTACGTCGGCATCTCGCCATCACAGATTGTCGGTGTTTCCGCAGCACTCGTGCCTTTTTTAGAACATGAAGACGCGAACCGCGCCCTCATGGGCGCGAACCATCAACGACAAGCAGTGCCGCTCATCAAGCCCGAAGCACCACTCGTCGGCACCGGCATGGAAGCACGCGTCGCCCGGGACTCAGGGGCACTGTGCATCGCCAAACGCAGCGGCACCGTCGAAAGCGTCTCCGCCGCGGACATCATCATCCATACCGATGAACCCCTGCACGCAGACATCGGCGAACAACACAAGAGTGAGATGGGCTACGACCGGTATGAACTCCACACTTTCAAGCGGAGCAACAGCGGCACCTGCATCCATCAGCGGCCCATCGTCTCCGTCGGCGACACAGTGGAAGCAGGCGACATCATCGCCGACGGCACTTCTACCGATGAAGGCGAACTCGCGCTCGGCAGGAACGTCCTGTGCGCCTATATGCCGTGGGGCGGACACAACTATGAGGACTCCATACTCATCAGCGAAAGCCTTGTCCAAGACGACACTTTCAGTTCCATTCATATCGAGGAATTCGAGGTGGAAGCCCGCGAAACGAAAATGGGACCGGAGGAAATTACGCGCGATATTCCCGATGCAAGCCAACAGCGACTCTCACAACTGGACGAAGAAGGAATCATCCGTGTCGGAAGCCTTGTCAGCGCAGGCAGCATCCTCGTCGGTAAGATTTCACCCAAAGGCGAAAGTGAATACGGACCGGAGGAGAAACTCCTGCACGTTATCTTCGGTGAAAAGGTGCGCGAAGTCCGAGACGCATCCACATACGTCAAACCCGGCATTGAAGGCATCGTGATTGATGTCAAAGTCTTCTCACGAAAACAGGAACCAAGCCGGCACTCGCTGCAAAGCCTCGTTGACGCAGACCAGCTCCGTTACGATGCCAAGAAGAAGGCCATCGAGGAGAAGTTCCACGAACACCTCCTGGCCATCCGCCGCCGCCGAGACGAAGAAATTCGGAACGCGCTCATCGGATGCGAATTGGCACAGCCACTCTTCAGAGGTATCGACACCGAAGCACCCCTTTCGCGCACAAGCAATGCCGAAGAACTGGACGAGTTGGACCATATCGGGGAACTGCTGGCAGAAAGCGGCGACATCGTGACGCACGAACTCCTGCACACACCCGGCCTTGTGCTCAACGAGATTCACGTCACCGCCTCAAACGTCATGGCATACATCCAACGCGTTCAGGAAATCGCCGAGGAGCGCATCGCCGCCTATACCGAAGAAAAATCAAGCCAGCTCGAACAGATGGAACTCGGGGACGAACTCAAATCCGGCGTGCTTAAACTGGTGAAAGTCTATATCGCGACGACGCGCCACATCTCCATCGGCGATAAAATGGCAGGCCGCTACGGCAACAAAGGGGTGGTAGCAGAAATTTTGCCCAAAGAGGATATGCCCTATCTCCCCGATGGAACACCGGTGGATATCGTGCTGAACCCCCTCGGCGTGCCATCACGGATGAACGTCGGGCAAATCCTTGAAATTCACCTCGGCTGGGCATGCCACGCACTGGGCATCCATGTTGAATCGCCTGTCTTTGACGGCGCAACCGAAAAGGAAATCTTCACGATGCTCGACAAAACCGGCTTGCCGGAACGCAGCAAGAAAACCGGGAAAAGCATCCTTTACGACGGCAGAACCGGAGAAGCGTTCGGACAGGAAGTCACCGTGGGATATGTCTACTTCCTCAAACTGAACCATCTCGTCGCCGACAAGATGCACGCCCGTTCTACCGGGCCCTACTCGCTTGTTACGCAGCAGCCGTTGGGCGGCAAGGCGCAACATGGCGGACAGCGGCTCGGCGAAATGGAGGTGTGGGCATTAGAGGCATACGGTGCCGCGCATACCTTACAAGAAATGCTCACGCTCAAATCCGACGATTTCATGGGCAGAGCCAAAATTTATGAGTCGATGGTGAAAGGGCTCAACCCCGAATCCCCCGGCACACCGGAGTCGTTCAACGTTCTCGTGCGCGAATTGCAGGGCCTCGGCCTCAGCGTTTCCTTGAATCCGCCTGAAGAAAAATAGCATCCCTACTCCGGCCCATAGGCCAAGGGCCAGACTATCGCCAGGCCGCGTTCACCGGTAGGCACAGTTCCAAACCGCGCCTATCAACCGCAGTCCGTAGGGCGAGGGGCTGGCCCACGCCAGCCCAAGGGCTAAACATACGTCCGAATCTATAGGAGAAAACCCGCAATGGCAACCCCATTTGACAGTATCTCCCTCAAAATCGCTTCGCCGGACGAAATCAAAGCGTTGGCGAAGCGCACCTGCTGCAAACGCAGAAGCAGCACCGTCAACCCCGGTGAACCCTTCTCCTGCCCAGAAATGCACACCTGCAACTGCGGCGAAGTGAAGAAGGCAGAGACGATTAACTACCGCTCCTTCCGGCCCGAACTCGAAGGCCTCTTCTGTGAGGCAATTTTCGGGCCTTCCAAGGACTGGGAGTGTAACTGCGGAAAATATAAGCGGATTAAGCACAAAGGCGTTATCTGCGACCGGTGCGGCGTGGAAGTCACACGCCAGCACGTCCGCAGGGAACGGATGGGCTACATCCAACTCGCGTCCCCTGTCTCGCATATCTGGTTCTTCAAGGGGGCCCCATCGCGCATCGGAGCCTTCTGTGACTTCTCCGCACGGCAGATTGAGAACATTCTCTACTTTGACGCGTTCCTGGTGACTGAAGCGGACGAGGAACTTCAAGCACAAGGTATCCTCAAGCCCAACCAACTCATCAGCGAGGCAGAATTCGATACCTACAAAGTCCAATACCGAGGCCGATTTAAGGCAGGTGCCGGCGGCGAAATACTTGCCAAACACCTCGCGAGCTTGGACCTCGAGGCAGAATGCGAGCAACTCGCTAAGGAACTAGAGGAAACGCGCAGCCATCAGAAAAAGGTGAAACTCGCCAAGCAGCTCCGCATGAGGGAAGACTTTCTGAGGTCTGGACAACGTCCCGAATGGATGATCATCGATGTGCTTCCCGTAATTCCCCCGGATTTGCGGCCCCTCGTCACCTTAGATGGCGGACGATTCGCCACCAGCGATCTGAACGATTTGTATCGGCGGCTCATCCATCGAAACAACCGCCTAGCCAAACTCATCCAGATGCGCTCGCCCGAAGTCATCTTGCGCAACGAAAAACGGATGCTGCAAGAAGCCGTTGACGCATTCTTTGATAACGGCCGACACGGCAGAAGCGTAACAGGACCCGGGAATCGCGAACTCAAATCGCTCTCGCACGTCCTCAAAGGGAAAGTCGGACGCTTCCGACAGAATCTGCTCGGCAAACGGGTCGACTACTCCGGCCGCAGCGTCATCGTCGTCGGACCTGAACTAGCACTACACCAATGCGGCATCCCGAAACAGATGGCAGTGGAGTTGTTCAAGCCATTTATTATCGAACGGCTGCAAGCCTATGGCTACTCCAGCACCATCAAGCGCGCCAAGTCTTATGTCGAGAATATCGATTCTGGTAGCCCAGTGTGGGACGTGCTCGAAGAAGTCATCGAAGAACACCCAGTGTTGCTCAACCGGCCACCGACACTGCACCGGCTCGGCATTCAAGCATTCATGCCGGTCTTGGTGGAAGGAAAATCTATCCGAATCCCACCACTTGTCTGCAAAGCGTTCAACGCCGATTTTGATGGAGACCAGATGGCAGTGCATGTGCCGTTAACCGCCGAAGCTCAGGCAGAAGCGAAACTGCTGATGCTCAGCAGCCATAACATCTTGAAGCCTTCGCACGGCGGACCGATTGCCGTCCCCGAACTGGATATGGTGCTCGGACCGAGTTACCTTACCAAGACGCTACCAGAACACGATGCGGACGCGCAACTGCTTCACAAGGTCTATACCCATCAAAACAGCGATACCTCTCTCTTTGATGAGATTCGCAGGAAACCGTGGTATCACCGCCGCTACGCGCATCCGGAAGAAGTCATCGCCGCGCACGGTGCAGGGCAACTCAAACTACACGACAGCGTCCAGTTGTTTTTCCCGGAAAATGGCAGGCAGCGCGAACCAATCCTCACCACCGTTGGCCGAGTGATTTTTAACGAGGTCCTCCCAGCCGAATTGGACTGGGAGGACGAGCACTCCGGACAGCAACTCCCGTTTTTCAACGGCGAAGCAGGGGGGAGGCAGCTCTCTGAAATCGTTGAAGACTGTTTCAACACTCCCGACCTCGGCACGCGGGCGACTGTAGAACTGCTGCAGCGACTTCAAAAACTCGCGTTCGAGTATGCAACGCAAAGCGGGATTTCGCCCAGCATTAATGATTACATCAAACCGCCGCAGCGGCAGGAACTGTTGGAAAAGACAGAGGAAACTATTGCCGAACTCATCGCCGCATCCGCCGCAGGTGCCGATACCGAAGAACTGGAGAACGAGCAAATCCACCTATGGTTCCAAGCACTGCGAGAGATGGAAGGCCTCATGTTTGCTAGACTCCCAGAATTGGAAACCCGCCTCGTTGACAGGGACGAACATGTCAAAGGGTTCAGTCCGGTGCATATCATGGCAGATAGCGGCGCACGGGCCCGGAAAAATCCGTTCATGCAAATCAGTGCCGTCCTCGGGCTGAAAGCGAAGCAGAGCGGTGAAATTCTGCTGCCGCCGATTACCACCTCCTATCGCGACGGATTGGACGTAATCGACTACTTCAACTCCACCTACGGCTCCCGAAAAGGATTGGTGGATACGGCGATGAAGACAGCGGCATCGGGTTACTTGACGCGGAAACTCGTTGATGTCGCGCAAGACGTGCGCGTCACTGAAACGGATTGCGGCACCCTCCACGGCATCAAGAAATTTGCCACTGAAGGAGGAGAACTCGCTTTTAAAATCCGCGGACGCACCGCGACAGAGGATATCCTACATCCCAATACCGGTGAAGTCCTCGTCAAAGCCGATGAACTCATCTCAGCCGAAGCAGCGGCACTGCTTGAAAAGAGTAAGGTAAAAATTGTCACCGTCCGTTCGATGCTCACCTGCGAGACCGAGGAAGGTGTCTGCGCCAAATGCTACGGACACGATTTGACGACGAACAGGCTTGTCAGTGTCGGTGAAGCTGTTGGCATTATCGCCGCGCAATCCATCGGGGAACCCGGTACGCAACTCACGATGCGGACGTTCCACACCGGTGGTGCGGTTGAGGAAGTCTCCGATGCACGCCAGCGTAAAATCCTAGCAAAAACGAGTGGCACTGTGAGGTTCCGCGATTTCCATCCCGGCATCACTGTCCGCCAAGAAGGCGCTCTCTGGATATCCACAGGGCCCGGCACTTCTCCAATCGGCACAACTTCCTGGGCCGATAATCAGGCTGCTCTGAGGCGGGATCCAATAAACACGGAATCCGCTGAAAAGAAAGAATTCGGCAGCCGGGCCAATCTGGACGCTCCCGCCTACAAGGTCACGCGCGTCATTCACGCCGATTGCAAATTACAAAAAGGCGACTTGCTGAGCGAGAAACAGTTCTCTGAAAACGCGCAGCGTTACAAAGGCTTTGAGACAGTCCCATGGCAGCATCGCGTCACCACCGTTCACGATGATGCCTGTCCCTTGAAAGAGGGAGACCGGCTTTCTGCCGCGCAGTTGCATCAAGCCAGAAGGGCATACGGCTTCACGCGCTTTGCAACCGAGAAGCGCGAGATAGAACACGTCCGCCTTTCTACTGTGAACGTTCACCCCGGCGATTTGCTCACCGAAGAAGAAATCGCGCAGCGCAAAGCAGAGATTCGGAACAAATTTGATGGCGAATGGTGTTACCGCATCCCAAAAACCGGCGAAATTTTCAAGTCGGCTCAGGAATTGTTGCCCTTGGGCATCCCTGTGGAGCCCCTTGAAGATATTGCGGATACAGCAATGCCAGGAGACACGTCTGCTGAAATGGCGGAAGCCCTGACTTCTGCGGATACATCGCTAGCGGGACGCACGTCTTTTGAACGGGTTTACCGCATCACCGCGCGGACACATCGGGATTTCCCTTATGCTGTCGGGGATATCGTGACCGCGGAGGAGATTGCGCCGTGGTTCACGCCTTTTGAGGAGGCAAAGAACCCCGTCTATGTCATTGATGCAGACGCACCCTTGCATGCAGGCGAGACGTTGACACGCTACCAATACGAGGAAGTGTGTCGCGATTATCAGCCGTTTGAATCCGAAAGAGCGTCGGAAGTGTTGCACCACGTTACGGCAGTGCATCATCCCAGCTGCCCACTCAAGCCGGGTGAAGATTTAACCACAGCGGACAAGGATGCGATGCTCGCTCGCTGGATGGGTTTTGAAGCGCAGAAACTGCGGCACCGGGTTACGCACATCTATCATCCGGATTTTCCATACAAACCGGGCTATTTGATGAGCGATGCAGAGGCCAAAAAGTGGGCAAGCGAATTCCCCGGCATTGAAGTCCGGCATTCCGGCGTGTTTAGAACAACCCCTATCAATCGCATCACCGCCGTTCATTTCCCAGACAGCCCCTTGCAGAAGGGTGAACTGATGACGCGCAGCGAGGCATCGACATACCGCAAGACGTTCAAAGGGTTGGATGTCGAATCCTTCTACGAGGTTACTGAAGGACACTACTATCGGGCAACCGAAGGCAAGCCAGGCTTCACTGCAGAAGCGTTAACAGGGCCCGCTTTTACCGGGAAGGGTTCCAAGAACGTCTGGCGCGTTACCGAAGTGTTCCATCCCGCGTGCAAACTTGAGGTTGGACAGGATATTTCCAACGCCGCTTACAAGAAAGCGCAAAAGGACTTTCCAAGCGTCAAGCCGGGCGATATCCTAACGCAGGCGGAATTGGAAACGTGGCACCCCTTAGCCGCTGAGCAGGTCCAGCAACTCACCGAAGCGGAGTATGAGGCACGACGCAAATGGGAGGCGAAAAACAAAACGCGGGGTAAAACGGATCTGAAAATCCAAGAGAAGGTCACACCCCAACACCGCGTGCTGGATGTCCATCACCCCCAACTCGCCATTGAAATCGGCGAAGAACTGGCGGATAAGGACTACAAGAAGCTCAAGCAAAAATACAGAGGGTTTGACGTTGAAACCCTCCATGGTGTCATCCTAGATGAACCAGAGCTGGAGGAGCCCGACATCCCAGAAAGTGAGCTCGCTCAAGCGAAGCCGGACTCCACTGTGGTAGAGCACTATAAGCACGTCGTCAACAATCTAGAACTTCCTGTAGCGCAGTGGGAAAAGCCGCGCCTCGAGAAATTCTGGCGCGTTAAGGCTGTTCTTCCCAATCTAGAGTGTGAGTTTTCGGTAGGACAGAATCTTTCTGAAACCGAATATCAGGAGGCCTGCAAGAAGTATCAGGTCCACCTCGAAAAACCGAAGAGGCGTTTTCCCATTGATAAGGCAGAAATCTTTACAGCGGATGAATACCGCGCCCGCTGGAAGTATACCGTCACGGCTGTCCATCATCCGAATTGTCCGTATGAGGTAGGGACAGAATTATCCGAATCGGAATACCAAAGCGCGCTCAAGCATTACCCCGGCTTTGATAGGGACGATCCGGCACTGCAGATGAACATTGAGGTAGAGACAGCCGATGGCCGTCGGGTGCCGCATCAGATCAAGGCAGATTACTCCTTCTCCATCAAGGAGGGCGATACCGTCAAAGAGGAAGAAACCCTCGCTGAACTCCACGAGAAGACAGCGAACAGGGATATCGTTGCAGGTATCCCTCGCGTGACAGATCTTTTTGAGGCGCGCCAGCCTAAACGCGAAGACGCAGCGGAAATCGCGGAAATCGAAGGATACATTGAATCGGCAGGATCCAAATCAGGTGTTCCGACATACCGCATCGTTCACGAGGGGCACGAAAGCCGCCTCTACGCCATTCCGGACGAAAAACGGCGCGTCACCGAAGGCGACTTGGTAGAAGCAGGACAGCCGCTCACGGATGGATACCTCAACCCGCACGATATCCTCAAAATCGGGCGCGTCTTCATTGAAGATGTCCCAATTGAAGGCGCAGAGGCCATTTGGACATACCTCATTGAGGAAATCCAAAAGGTTTACGGCGCACGCGCCATCAACGACAAGCACCTCGAAGCCATCGTCCGGCAAATGATGAGGAAGGTGCGAGTGCTGAAACCCGGCGATACGCAGTTCCCCCATAACAGTGAGGTGACGCGACAGAAATTCGCTGAGGTGAACGCGAAGGTTATTGACAGCGGCGGTGAACCTGCCACCGGCGAACCGATTCTGCAAGGCATCAGCCGTGCATCGCTCAGCACAGAAAGTTTCATCTCTGCCGCCTCGTTCCAGCAGACGACGAAGGTGCTGACAGATGCCGCTGTCAAAGGGCAGACAGACAAACTCTCCGGGCTGAAGGAAAACGTCATCCTCGGTCGCCTCATCCCTGCAGGAAGTGGACTTCCGGATTTACAGCAACTGGAAATCACGGAGGTTGACACTGACGAAGAGATGGAGGCACCGGAACCCGCCGAGTAATCGTCTGCAGTTCTGTAAGGCGAGGGACATCTATCCCTCGCCTTGTCATGAGCGCGGAGGCACCCCATGCTCAAACTTCCCGAACTCAACAGTTTACATTACGGCGATTGCCTAGAAGTCATGCAACAATGGCCCGATGAAACCATAGACCTCGGCTACTTCGATCCTCCTTTCAACAGCAACGCCAAATATCACCAACTCTATGATACAAAGGACGACAACCGCGGCACACGCGACGCACAACTGCAAGCATTTGACGACGCATGGAGATGGAATACCACCGCCGCCGAACGCGTCGCAAATCTGCTCGATGCACCCGCACATCCGGCGCATCAGGTGATAGAAGCGTTCGCTAAATGGCCCGGAGAAGGCGGCATGCTCGCCTATCTCAGCTACATGGCAGAACGCATCGCGGGCCTACACCGGCTGCTCAAACCCACAGGCAGCGTCTACCTCCACTGCGATGCAACCGCCGCGCATCCCCTCAAACTCCTCATGGACTGTATCTTCGGACCGGAAAACTTTCGCCGTGAGATTGTGTGGCAGATGAAATCGCGTTCCGGTTTCAAAAGCCGAGCCGCGAATTGGATCCGCGACCACGACACTATCCTCTATTACGCCAAATCAGACCGGGCGACGTTCAACAAGCAGTTTGAACCCTATTCCGAGGAATATGTGGCACGAAGTTTCACGCAAAAGGATGCGGACGGACGGCGGTATCGTCAACGCGGGAATAAACGCTACTACGAAGATGAAGGCGGCATCCCCTACGGCGACGTATGGGACGACATCCACTCCTTTCAGACAGCGACGCGGAGCCAAGAGTATCTTGGGTATCCTACCCAAAAACCGTTGAAACTTCTGGAACGCATCATTCAGGCATCCTCTAATGAAGGCGACATCGTGCTGGACCCGTTTTGTGGCTGTGGGACAACAGTTGCCGCAGCGGATAAACTGAATCGAAAGTGGCTCGGCATCGATATCTCACTGCACGCGTTGGAAGTCATCAAGCTAAACCGCTTTCCGGGGCGCGCTATTCCCACGAGCGGCATTCCTGCAGACTTCGCCGCAGCAGCGCAGCTAGCCAAGCAAAATCCACGACACTTCGAAGTCTGGGCACTGAATTGCGCCTCGCAAGGACTCGCACCAAACGATGTCCAAACCGGTGATGGCGGCATCGATGGAAGAGGCCACACGCTCCTGCAGCCCGATGAAAGCAACTCCAAACTGGTGCTTGCGCAGGTGAAAGGTGGGAAATTCCAATTGAGCCAACTCCGTGACTTCTTGTGGACGCTGGAACGGGAGAAAGCGGCGATGGGAGTGTTTATCACGCTGAACCCTGTCACCTCGCGGAACGCACAAGCGGAACTGCTGCGACTCGGCACCGTCACCGTCGGCACGGAAACATATCCGCGCGTGCAAACCTGGTCACTCCAGGAACATTTCAAGGGACAGCGGCTACGGATGCCAGATATGAAGAACCCTTATACCGGCAAACCGCTCCAACCCTCGCTGCAATTGATGTTGTAGGGAAATCGGAACGGTGCTCAATTAACCCGGCACTACAAATTGGGCTTCGTCATCGCCGCCGGTACGACGTGCGTATCAAATTCAGCGGCGGGTAACACCGCCAGCGCAACAGCCGCCTCCCGGAGGGTACAGCCGTGTTCATGCGCATATTGTGCGACTTTCGCTGCACTATCATAACCGATATGGGGTGCTAACGCTGTCACCAACATCAGCGATTCGGAGAGGTGCTGCGCAATCTTCTCGCGGTTCGGCACAATGCCCTCCACGCAGTGTTTGCGGAACGAATCGCAAGCGTCGCCGAGAAGCTGGATGGATTGCAAAGCGTTATAGGCAATCACCGGCATGAAGACGTTCAATTGCAACGCGCCACTCGCATTCGCAAACGTCAACGTCGTATCGTTTCCCATCACCTGCGCGCACACCATCGTCACCGCCTCGCACTGCGTCGGATTCACTTTGCCCGGCATAATTGAACTGCCCGGTTCATTCGGTGGGAGCTGCAATTCGCCGAGCCCACACCGCGGGCCCGAAGCCAGCCAGCGGATGTCGTTCGCAATCTTAAACAATGCCGTGGCCAGCGTCTTCAACGCCGCACTCGCATAGAGAACAGCATCTCTGCACGCTAACGCCTCAAATGCATTCGGGGCACGCCGGAGCGGATACCCCGTCTCCGATGCCAGCCGCGCCACCACCTTGCCGGTATAGTCGGGATGCGTGTTTAATCCTGTGCCAACAGCCGTGCCGCCAATCGGCAATTCGCAGAGGCCCGGCACCGCCGCTTCAACCCGCGCTTCCGCCGCAGTGAGCTGCTGCGTCCAGGCACCGAACTCTTGCCCAAGCGTGAGCGGTGTCGCGTCCATCAGATGTGTCCTACCGATTTTGACAATCTCGGTAAACGTGTCCGCTTTTGCAGCGAACGCATCACGGAGCGCAGACAGCCGCGGCTTGAGGTGCTCTTGCAACTGCCGAATCATCGCCAGATGGATAGCTGTCGGGAACACATCGTTCGTTGACTGAGATTTATTGACATGGTCATTCGGGTGGACAGGGTGTTTGCTCCCTATCTCCCCGCCGAGCATCTCAATAGCACGATTCGCGATGACTTCGTTGACGTTCATGTTCGTCTGCGTGCCACTGCCGGTCTGCCAGACCGGGAGCGGGAAGTGCGCGTCCAGCGTGCCATCAATCACCTCCCGCGCGGCAGCACCGATAGTCTCCGCAAGACGCGGTTCCAGCAAACCGAGCTCGGCGTTGACATGCGCGACGGCCCGTTTAATCGTGCCGAGTGCCCACAAAGCCGGGCGCGGGACGCGTTCGTCACCGATATGAAAATTCTGAAGGGCGCGCTGCGTCTGCGCACCCCAATACTTATCCGATGGAACATGGAGTGTGCCCATGCTATCTGTTTCTATTCTTGTCATATTTTTCTCGTTCACCATGCGTTAATCGACTCCTCTAGGGCTGATATCGTCAACTTTTCAGCACATCTTGATGTTGTCAAGACTTGCACCACGGAAAAGTTGAACGTTCAGAGGCAATTTTACCCTATTCAGGCGAAAATTGCAAAGAAAACTTGACAAATACCAAACAGATAGGGTATAATAGAATTAAATTTAACGACTAAGGAAATCCATTGCAAGTGCAGTTCACGTTGGCAAATCCTTATTTAACAAACGCCTTGACAGCACCCTCACCACAGAGTTATCGCGAGGCACGGTGGTGCGAACGCGGCTATCAGCCCTCCCTCCAGCCGATTTCGCCCGACAGCGAAGCCGGCACCCTCATCGGGCAGATGGGTTGGGTAGGCGCGCACGCACATGCACACCACTATCTCTGGGCATCGGCAGGCAACATGGGCGCGATTTTATCTCAACCAGTGGAAGAGGCATGCCTCCTCCCTTTCAACGCAGCACCGCGCTACGCACTCCCGCCGAAGATTGTCGTGAAGGGACTCGCAGGGAAACATGTGCTGCTCACGAAATCCGGCGCGCGCCTAGACATGATAGGCAGCGAGCATCCCGCACTCAACCTTACACTGATAGAGGTAGAACCGGACGGGACACACTACCGGATGCGCTTCGGCACACCGGCACAAGCCGCGTTAACGCAAAACGAAACCGCACCCAAACCCACGAGTGAGATGTTCCACTACCTCCTCATCTTTGAAAAACTCGCGGCACAGGGATTCCACGCGCTCGTCCACTTGCAACCGAAATTTTTGAACCTTATCTCGCGCACGGAGCATGGACATCCCGACCGGTTTTACGAATTCCTGCGCGGCTATGAACCAGAAACGCCGATTATTTACGACGCATCCGGCGGCATCGGGTTTGTGCAGGAACGGGCACCCGGCATCCCAGAACTCTCCTACGAGAGCCTGCGGCTGTTTGAGAACGCGCCGAATTCGCCACGCCATATACTCTATTGGGTAGGCCACGGCACCTTCTCGCGCGGCGAAGACCCGCTCGATGCCTACAAGCATGCCGAATACTTTGAAGCAGCAGCGCGCATGGCATGGGAGGCAAACCAACAGCAAATCAACGCACAGGCATACACCGAAGAGATTATCCGTTGCATCCTGCGCGAATTTGAAGCGAATCGCACCGAAACCCGCGCAGCAGAAAACGGCACCTACGGGACAGAAATCCCCCATGCCGAAACGGAACCGGAAAATCTCTATAATTATCCATAGCAACGTCACCGGTAGACGCGCTTCCAAACCGCACCTACCGTCCGCATAAGTAGAGCGAGGGGAGGCAAAATAGGACTATGCAAACACCGATAACGCCACCGGAAACTACTGAAACGCAGAACACACCTGCAACCCGGCAAAACGAACTCGATGCCTACCTGCGCGAGAGCATCATCGGCAGTTACATCCGCAGCGTTAACAAGCGACTGCGGACGCTGAGCCGCGAAGTAGAAGAAAGCGAGCAGCGCGTCGATGAAAAAATCGCCGCGCTAGAAACACAATTCCAAACCGAACTGGAGGCACTGAAGGCAGAGATTCGGAACCTGCCGCAGGGGTTGGAGTCGCTCATTGATACACGGATTGACGCAAAACTCAACGGCATCACACACCAAGGCGAAGATGACTTACAGAAGTTGTCCAGCCTCATCAACGACTTCGCCCGCGAGTTCCAAGCACAACTGGACCGGCTCCGCACCGAAACGCAGCGGATACGCGAGCAGACGCAACGCACGAACGAGGCACTTCGCGCAGAACTCACCGCTGAAACCGAGACGCTGGACATCGGCAAAGTAGATAGGCTCACACTCGCCGACGCACTCATTACCCTCGGCACGCAGCTTAAGGAAGAACACCCGAGCGACGTAGATCTGGACGAAGTCCTCGCGCTATCAGAAGAGCCCGAAGCGTAACGGAGGCACCCGCATGCGCCATTTAACCAGCAGCTATAGAAATCTGTCCTTACAGTCCCTCGCAATGCTATGGCTCATTGTCGCATTACCTCCTGTTGCCGCCGAGGAAATAACCGTCCTCGCTGTCGGCGATATTACCATCGGCACGCGGTTGACACACCTCATTGAAACGGAAGGCGCGCGCGTCTTTTTTCAGGGAACCGCGAAACTCATTCAGTCCGCAGACATCGCCACCGCCTCGCTCAACACCAGCATCTCTGAGAGAGGCGAACCGCGCCACGGCATTGAGCATCCGTTTCGGGCGGCACCGGGACTTGGCCGCGCCCTCGCCAACGCAGGATTCGATGCCATCACACTCGCTACGCCGCACAGCATGGACTTCGGCGTAGAAGCACTCCACGACAGCCTCGCCGAACTCAAGGCGTTCAACGTCACGCCAATCGGTGCAGGGCTGACAGCAGCGGCGGCGCGGCAACCGGCATGGGTAACCGTGAAAGGCACGGAAAAACAGGTGGCGTTGCTCGGCTATTATCGGCAAAGCGACTTCGCGCAATATACCGAAGACCCGGTCGCGTATGCCGTTTACAGCGACATGGTAAACGCTGTCAAACAAGCACGCCACAAGGCAGCACTCGTCATCGTCTGGTTGCACTGGGGCACCGCCGCATCCGATGAAGCGCAGCGAGAAACGGCTCGCGGCAGACAGCAACTCTTCGCGCAAATCCTAATTGACGCAGGCGCAGACATGGTGCTTTGTCAACAGTTGCATACCCTCGGCGGAATGGAAATTTATCGCGGGAAACCGATTGTCTACAGTCTCGCCGATTTCCTTTACGACGCTTACGCCAAACAGCACGCGCGCATCGTCATCCCGAAGGCAACGTTCGTCAACAGCACGCTGGTATCCATAGAACTGATTCCAATCGCGACAGAGACACCGGATACCCCCTATCAACCGCAACTCCTCCACGGTGCAGCCGCCGTTGAGACGTTGCAAGACTATCAACAGCAGTGCGAGAAGTTCAACACGGAGGTAACCCTTGAAGGAGAACGTGGATGGATTCGGCCCTAATACCCTGCACCGTGGATTCACGCCGAAAGTGGTCATCGCTGCCCTCATCCTCATACCCCTCAACGTCTTCTGGATTATTCAACTGGAGGTAGTCCGCTATACACACCCAACGCTCATCCATCCGCTGTCCAACGTTATCTTCATCCTCTTTTGGCTGATGGTGCTCAGCGCGATGCTCAGTGCATTTTCAAAGCACTTGCGACTGTCAGGTGCCGAATTGCTCACACTCTATGTCATCTTGTGCATCGTCTCATCGCTCTGCTCGCACGATATGATGGAGATACTCGTCACAATCCTAGGACATCCGTTTCGGTTCGCAACACCCGAAAACGAGTGGGCGCAACTCTTCTGGAAAGAACTGCCGACGTGGCTGACAGTGCAGGATGCAAGCGTCTTGTCCGGTTATTATGAAGGGAATTCTACGTTTTACGAAAAGGCACACCTCCGCGCGTGGGCCGGACCCGCCGCATGGTGGACGCTCTTCATCCTCGTGTTGATGGGCGTTATGCTCTGCATCAACACGCTCCTCCGGCTCCAATGGACAGAACGCGAACGGTTGACATACCCGATTATCCAACTGCCGCTCGCAATGACGGAGGGACAAACAAGTTTCTTTAAAAACAAATTGATGTGGATAGGTTTCAGCATCGCCGCTGGCATCAGCATCCTGAATCTGTTGAACTCGATTTACCCGGCGGTGCCGTATCTCCCCATCAAACGGCAAAACATTCACCAATATTTTACCGGCAGACCTTGGAATGCGATGGGCGGCGTGCGGCTCTCGTTTTATCCGTTCGCCATCGGCATTAGCTATCTCATTCCGCTGGACCTGCTGTTTTCCTGCTGGGTCTTCTATTGGCTATATAAGTTTGAACTCATGGGCGGCAGCATCATCGGCGTGCGAAGCCTACCCGGCTTTCCGTATGCCGATGCACAAGCACTCGGCGCATATCTCGCGCTCCTCGGCAGCGCAGCGTGGATAGGCCGCTCGCACTTGAGATACATCGCCGCCTGCATGCGTGACAGCGGTGCGGACATGCGACACGAACCGATGCCCTATCGTATCGCTATCCTCGGCATTGTCGTCGGCATGCTCTTTTTGACGGTATTTTCGTATCAGGCAGGCATGTCGCTCTGGGTAATTCCCCTTTTCTTCGGGATTTACTTCCTACTGGCGACGATGATTGCACGGTTGCGCGCCGAGTTGGGGTTTCTTGTCCACGATTTGCACCAGATCGACCCGCACGGGACACTCGTTACGCTGTTTGGCACACAGCGGTTGACACCGGGAACCAAGGCGGTCTTCTCACTTTACATGTTCTTTAACCGTGCCTACCGCGCGCATCCGATGCCGCAGCAGTTGGAGGCATTCAAAATCGCCGAACGAAGGCAAATCAATCCGCGTCATACCGTCGCCGCCGTCTTCTTCGCTACTGCTATCGGTGCAGTCGTCGTCTTCTGGTTGCTGTTAGACAGTTACTATCGGCACGGTGCCGAGACCGGCTATTACGGCCCGTGGGCATTAGGCTTCGGCAGAGGTGTGTATCGGCAACTCGAAAACTGGCTGAACTATCCGCAAGGCACGGATGTCCCTGCGCTGGCGTTCGTGGGCGGCGGCTGCGCCTTTGCTGTCGGGATGATGGTGTTGCGCACCCGATTTTTGTGGTGGCCCCTGCATCCACTCGGCTATGCCATGGCGAACAGCTGGGGGATGTACAACCTCTGGAGCTGCATCTTTGTCGCGTGGATAGCCAAGGCACTCGTGCTGCATCAAGGCGGGCTGAAGGCGTATCGACGGACAGTGCCACTCTTTCTCGGGCTCGCCCTCGGTGACTATCTCTGCGGCAGCCTGTGGAGCATCGGCAGCATCATCGCGAACACGACGCTCTATCAATTTTGGCCGTAATTAGAATGGAATTTTCATAGCGACGTTGTGAAAACTGACTAAAAAAACTTACCCTCAGGAACGTAGTCACCGACAACGTCGATGACAGCCCTGGTAAGGGACGCTTCTACATACAATGAAAGCTGCCCGAAGGCTTTGCGCCAGGAGGAAAACATGGAAACGCAAGAAAGAGCACACTCACAAAACGAACAGCAGCGCGAACCTCGCGCAACCGAAAAAAAACCGAACCGCGAGTTCCCAGTGCTTCCACTAGATGACTTGGTGGTTTTTCCGCATATGCCGCCCGTTCCGCCGTTTCCGCCGCACCACGTCGCGCTCTCCGGCGAAATGGCAACAGCCGCCTTGGAAGCCACGACGCGGAGCGAACGCGGGCTTTGCATCTTCCGGCCCAACCCCGACATCACCTATGACGGGATACCAAACATCACCAAGGCAGACCTGAGTCCTATCGGGAGCCTCGTCCACATCCTACGCTTTAAAAAAGACGATGGCGATGTCCTCTTCCTCGCGCACGGACGCGAACGCGTCAAGATTGAGGAGATTCTCTCCACCGAACCCTTTATCTCCGCGCGCGTCGCTATCGTCAACAGCGAAGCCGAGATAGTCGATGGACTTCACCAGAATTTGGAACTCGAAGCACTCGTTCGCAGCAACGAGGAAATGTTCCAGCGGATTGTCGCAATGTCCGGCCGCTACCAAGAAGAATACGGCGCGATTACCAAAACGATAGAACAGCCCGGCCGCCTCGCCGATTATATCGCCGCCGTGCTTGACTTAAAATCCACCGATAAGCAGCGGATTTTAGAGGCCGTGTCCGTCACGAAACGGTTGAATTCCCTCGCCATCATCCTCGCACGGGAACTCGATTTGCACGAATTGGAGAATAAAATCCAGCACAGCGCGCAATCCGTCATTAACAAAGGCCAGCGCGAATACTATCTCCGAGAACAACTCAAAGCCATTCAGACAGAACTCGGCGAAGCGGAAGACCTCGGGCTGGAAATCGATGAACTCCGCGAACAACTCCGCACCACCGTCATGCCCGAAAAGGCGAAACAGACAGCAGAGAAGGAACTCAACCGCCTCGCGAAAATGCAGTCCTTCTCACCCGAATCCACCGTCTCGCGGAATTACCTCGATTGGCTTCTCAACCTACCCTGGGAAGTCAGCACCGAAGATAGTTTAAACCTGCGTGCTGCAAAAACCGTTCTTGACGAAGACCACTACGGCTTAGAGAAAGTAAAAGAGCGGATTGTCGAACACCTCGCCGTGCGAATGCTCCACACGCGGCGCGCAAAGGATAACAGTGACACCGAACGCGACCGGCACGCCGAAACCAGCGCGGACGTTCCCGCGCAAAAGCCCGCGGCTTTTCTCACGTATGAGATGAAAAGCCCCATTTTCTGCTTTGTCGGGCCACCGGGTGTCGGCAAAACGTCCCTCGGCCGCTCCATCGCCCGCGCCATGGATAGGAAGTTCGTCCGCGTATCCCTCGGCGGTATGCACGATGAAGCAGAAATCCGCGGGCATCGCCGCACCTACATCGGCTCAATGCCGGGGCGCATTCTGAAAGGACTCCGCACCGCCGAATCCAACAATCCCATCTTCATGCTTGATGAGATTGACAAACTCGGCACCGATTTCCGCGGCGACCCGGGTGCAGCCCTGCTTGAAGTGTTGGATCCGGAGCAGAACCACGCCTTCACCGACAACTACCTCGATGTCCCGTTCGATCTTTCCAAGGTGATGTTCATCACCACGGCGAATCAATTGGACACGATTCCCATCGCGCTGCGCGACCGGATGGAGACGCTTGAACTCGCCGGCTATACCACCAACGAGAAACTGCAGATTGCCAAGCAGTATCTCCTCCCGCGCCAACTCACCGCGAACGGCCTGACAGCGGAACAGCTGCACATTGACGACGCGGCAATTGATACCGTCATCAGCGCGTATACCCGGGAAGCAGGCGTGCGGAATTTGGAGCGTGAACTCGGCACCCTCTGCAGGAAAGAAGCACGCCGTATCGCTGAAGGCATGACAGCCGGAACAACGAAGATTTCGGCGAAAAGCATCCCCGATTACCTCGGGCCAGAAAAGTTCACCGCCGAAGTCGCCGGCCGCAAGGCGGAAATCGGCATCGCCACCGGGCTCTCTGTCACCCCCGCAGGCGGCGAAATCCTGTTCGTGGAGGTAGCCACCTATTCCCGCACCGCTGGTGAGAGAGAACGCGCGCAGCCATCACAACTCCGCATCACCGGACAACTCGGAAATGTGATGCAGGAATCGGCGCAGACCGCGCTCAGCTACGTCAAATCGCAAGCGGCCGCACTACACTTTAACCCGGGCGCGTTGGATACCGACATCCACATCCATGTGCCCGCCGGCGCGATTCCAAAGGACGGGCCCTCTGCAGGCATTACGATTGCTACCGCACTCGCTTCCATCGCCACGGGGAAAAGCATCAGTCCGGATATCGCGATGACCGGCGAACTCACACTGCGAGGCAGAGTCTTGCCCATCGGCGGACTCAAGGAGAAAATCCTCGCCGCCAAACAAGCAGGCATCAAGAAGATTATCGTCCCGCGCGGCAACGAAAACCATTTTGTCGACATCCCGGAAGACATTCAATCCGGGATAACGTTCCGCTTCGTGGAATTTATGAGCGAAGTTTTCCAGGAGATATTCTCATGAGAAAGCACACAGGCCCCAACCACACAGGAGGCGCGCTTTCAAAGCGCGCACACCGCAACGTCATCACACTGCTCGTGCTGTTCACGGTGATGCTGACATCCGCGCACGCAAACATCATGACAAGCGAAACGCCGCAGTTCCTCAAAGATGTCGCCCCGATTTTGGATAAACAGGGATGCTCCATCGGAATGTGTCACGGCAAATTCGGTGGGCAAGGCGGGTTCAACCTCTCGCTGCTCACGCTCAACCCCGAATCTGATTACAAACCGATTGTCCATCACAACCGCGGCAGACGTATCAACCTGCTTGAACCGGAACAAAGCCTCTTCCTGCTCAAGCCGACCGGGCAGGTGCCGCATGAAGGCGGCCTGCGGTTTGAGCCGGGCTCTGATGAGGCGTTAACGATTCTGCTCTGGATTGAAGCCGGTGCTCCGTTTCCCACCGATGCACCACGCCTCGCAAAATTGGAAATTCAGCCCAACGAACTCGTGCTGACATCGCCCAACGCGCCTGCACAACTGGAAGTGCTCGCGCACTGGACAGATGGGAGTGTAGAAGATGTCACAGCGCAAGTTGTCTATGAATCGAAGGACCCGGCCATCGCCGAAGTCAGCGAGACAGGTGAAGTTACGCGTCTCCGCTGGGGTGGCACCGCCATTCTCGCGCGCTACCTCGGCGAGGTAACCGCGGCGTTCATCACGCTGCCACGCGAGACAGCCATCGCAGACACAGATTTCCCCGCGACAGCGAACTACATTGACGAACGCGTCTTCGCAAAACTGAAGAAATTGAACGTTCAACCCTCGGCACTCATCACCGATACCGAGTTCCTCCGCCGAGTTTATCAGGATACCATCGGTAGGTTACCGACACCGGCAGAAATCCGCGCGTTCCTTGCCGATACGCATCCAGACAAACGCGCGCGGTGCATCGACAAACTGCTCGATACTTCGGCGTGGATAGATGTGCGCACGCTCGCGCTCGCCGATATGCTGCGTATTCATCCCCGCGACTTGGGCAACGGCGCGTTCGGCGAACGCGGCGCGACGCTCTTTCACGAATGGGTGCGCGATACCGTCGCGCAGAACAAACCTTACGACGCATTCGTGCACGAACTCATCACCGCACGCGGCAGCACTTATCAGCACGGCCCGACGAACTACTACCGCATCGAACGGCAACCCGCAGGTAGAGCCGAAACAACCGCACAAGTGTTCCTTGGCATTCGTCTCAGCTGCGCGCGATGCCATAAACATCCGTTCGACCGGTGGACAACCGACGATTACTGGAATTTCGCCGCATTCACGGGGAAAGTCGGCACCCGCACCGGTGAACTCTACAACGAACAGGTTGTCTACTACAATCCGACAGGGCGCGTCATCAACCAATCCGTTCAGGGGAACCGCGGCGAAGTCGCGCAGCCGACATTCCTCGCCGGCACAACACTCCCCGCAAACTATCAAGGCGATGTGCTACACCGCCTCGCCGATTGGATGACCTCGGGGACGAACCCTTACTTCGCCAAAGCCACCGTCAACCGCATCTGGAGCCACTATTTCGGACGCGGCATCGTGGAACCGGTGGACGACATGCGCGCCACAACGCCACCGAGTGTGGACGGATTGCTGGAAGCACTCGCCGCTGCTTTTGTCGCAAGCGGGTTTGATACCAAGCACATCATCCGGCAGATACTCAATTCGCGCACATACCAACTCTCCGCCGTGCCGAACGAGACGAATGAACTCGATGACAGGTTCTTCTCGCGATTCACACCGCGCCCAATGAACGCGCACATCTTGCTCGATGTGCTTAACGATGTAACTGGCACACAGGAGAAATATGGGCGGTATCCGATAGGCACGCGCACAGTGCAACTGCCGCTGCCTGTCAGTTCCCGCTTCTTGTCGCTGTTCGGCCGTTCCCAGCGGGAGTTCCTCGGCAACCTCGCACCGAAACTAGAACCGACGTTGACGCAGGCACTCCATCTCATTAACGCGCCGTATGTGCAGAAAAAATTGCGGAGTCGGGACGGGGCCCTCACGCGCTTATTGAAAACGCATCATGAGAATAGGGAACTCATTACCGAACTGTATCTGCGCACGTTGAGCCGTTTCCCGACAGAAAAGGAACTTGCAACGGCGGAAGCCTACCTTGCCGAGAGCCCGAAACGGCGCGAAGGAAGCGAAGACTTGCTGTGGGCCCTCATCTCCTCGCGTGCGTTCCTTTTCGTCCAATGAAGCTCTTTCGTATTGGCGCAAAGCGTTCGGCGAGCATCTCCTGCTTTATCGGGCACTCTCGCCGTAATCCGTCATCGTCGTTGACGATGACTCCGCGCTTGATGCAATTTTCTTGAAAAATTCAGGATTTGGGTTTACTCGAGGCAACCCCCACAGTTGTTTCGGCGTAACGGAGGAAAACCGATGAAAGGCACACAGAATTGGCTCGTGGTATCGCTACTCATTTTCACGCTCGCGATGCCAGGACTCGCCGCAGAAAAATGGCAAACGGACATGCAAAAGGATTTCGCGAAGGTGCTGCGTGAGAAGAAAAAACCCGCCGAAAAACATCGCGACTTCATCGTGAAATGGGAAAAACGGGGGCATTTGGAAGCACTGCGGACGCTGTATCGCGAAGAGAAAGCGAATCGCAAAACAGACGCGGCCTTCTTTTACGGCCTCGGCTATGCGCACGCGCTGCAAGCCACCGAAACGGCGTTGGAGACAGCTGTCACCGCTTTTCAACGCGCGCTGGAAATCGAGCCGAATCTGTTTTGGGCGCGCTTTAACCTCGGCGGTGTATATCACCGGCAAAACGAGCACGCTGACGCGCTGGCGCAATTCGAGGCGTGCGTCCAACTCAATCCGAACTACTATCCTGTCTACTACCGCATTGGCGAAATTCATTTGAAAGAGGGGAATACTGCCGAGGCGCGCACGGCATTTGAGACAGCGCATCAGTTAAACCGGAAGTGGGAATACCCGCGCTATGGACTTGGCTTAGTCGCCTTCGCCGAAGGGAATTTGAACGGCGCGCGGGAAGCGTTCGAGAGACTTATCCAGCAGAAAAAGAAGTTCGCGCCTGCCTATTTCAAATTGGGACAGGTGCTGGCGGCGGAAGGCTTCTTTGACGCGGCACTGGAAGAGTATGCCAAAGGCGCAAAGTATAAGCCGTATTCGGCACAGGTGGTTGCGGAACTCGCAGCGATTTTCAGAACCGGTGGGAATACCGATGGCGCGATTACCTTATATCAACGTGCGCTAGAAATCGAACAGGACAACGCGTCCATCCAATTTGCCCTCGCAGACATGCTCTATGCGGAAGGCGACACGGCGACAGCTGTCCACCACTATCGACAGGCTCTCGCGCTGATGCCGAGCCTGGAGGTGGAGCTGTTTAAGCCGCTGCGTTCCTATTTTGAAGGCGAACTGTCAGTAGACGCGGCGAAGGCACACGTCGACAAAGCGATGGCGGTGCTACCCGATGACGCGCGCGTCGCCTTTTATGCTGGCACGTTGGAGGCAGACGCTGGAAACGTTGAAGGCGCAATCGAGCACTACGAGAAAACGCTTGAAATCATCGCAACGGAACCTCGCTATCTGGAAATGGAATTGCCAGTAGGGCATTTCAACGACGTTTACCTCAAACTCGGCGAACTCTACCATCAACAAGGAGATGCCGTGACAGCAAACTCCTACTTTCAACGCGCCATAGAATTGAACCCTGCCTTGGCGGATATGTTCATTGAACTGGGACAAGACGCTTTTGCCGCGGAAGATTTCCAAAGTGCGATTGAACTGCTCAATACGCATCTCCTGCTCTATCCAGAAGATATCGCCGCCACTTATCTGCTTGGACAGAGTTACGAGGCACTCAGTGACATGGAAAACGCGCTCCGTTTTTATGAACGCACACTCGCATTAGACGCAGCACGTCCTGACGTGCTTTTTAGAACGGTTCATATTTACCGGCAACAAGGCGCGCATCAGGCCGTTGTAGATGCCTTGCAGAAAATCATCGCGCTGGAACCGGATAACGCCGAAGCACACTTTCTCGCCGCACAGTCCTATCTGGCACTCAACGAACCCGAAGCAGCACTCGCCGCCTTTTTGGAGACGACACGGATAACGCCAGATAACGTCACGGCGCACTACCAAGCCGGCATCCTGTTTGAACAGAAAGGCGACATCGACAACGCCATAGCGCAGTATGAAAACACGATTGCGCTTGACAAAACTAACCCCGAACCCTTTTTCCGCCTCGGGGCCATCTATCGCAAGCGCAACGATGAAGAGAACCTCATCCGTGTCTATCCGCCAGCGTTAGAATTGGAACCGAACCACCCGGAAATCCACTATTTGCTTGCCGGTATTTTTCAGAAACGGGGAGAACATCGGGACAGGGATGTCTCTCCTACTGGAACAGCGGAGGCATGGGTGAGGGCACTGCATCACTACCAATTGGCGAATCACTACGCGCCCGATAACTTTGCGTGGCACTATCAGTATGCACGCCTGCTGGATAGGCACGCGGAAACCCTCGGGGACGCTTACCATGAACCGGCGGCGTTGGCGGTGACAGAGTATACGACGACGCTGGCACTGAATGAGGCGTATGTGGATGCCTACTACTACCGTGGCATGTTGACGCTGCGCTACCGGCAAATCGGCGAGACACTCTACCGCTACAGCCAGATTCTGGAGGATTTCAAGCAGGTGGTGGAGCTGCAGCCGAGAAACCTAGAAGCACACTACACAGTGGGGGTTATCTACTTGGAGATAGACAGGCACCGATTGGCGAAAGCGGCGTTTAAAAAGGTGCTGTCTCTCTCCCCGAACTACCGCGGCGCGCACCTGCAACTCGGCAAAATTGCGGAATGGGAGCAGGATTGGAAGGATGCAATCGCGCAGTATGAGAAGGAAGCAGCACTGATTCAGGGGGCCACCGATGACATCGCCATCGGCACGTATCAAAACCTCGGCGAACTCTACTATGCGCACGCATTGGATTACAACGCCGCCAAAGAGACGCTGGAGAAGGCACTTGCGTTAGACGAGAAGCACGTGACGACGCTGCTCAATTACGGCAATACGCTCTTCAGCATGGACGTGCTCGGCGCAGCGACAGAGCAGTTTGAACGCGTCATCCAACTAGAACCGAGGAACTTGACGGCGAACTACAACCTCGCATTGATGTATGAATACCGCGAAAAGACAGAACAAGCGCGCGCGCAGTGGAAACGGTTCCTCGCGCTCAATCCACCGGAACAGTGGAAGCGAGAGGCGGAGGAACATCTGCGGGAACTCGGCGTTCAGTAGGACATTCTGTGTCACGTAGGGCGAGAGACTGTCCCTCGCCGTGATGCACCTTCGCAACACACTATGATGCATTTTCAGATTGAACGCCACGCCGAAGTCGCATCAACAAACGATCTTGCACTGGCACGCGGGAAGGCTGGCGCGCCAGAAGGAACGCTCATCCTCGCGGAATATCAAACCGCTGGAAGAGGCAGATATGGGCGGCACTGGACAGCACCGCACGGGAAGTGCATCCTCGCCTCCGTTATCCTGAGACATCGGTTGCTGCGCGATGAGATTGCACTGCCGAATCTCATCGGTGCCCTCAGCATCGCGCAAGCGATTCACGCGACGACGCGCCTAGCAGCCCGCATCAAAATGCCCAACGATGTCCGAATCCGAAAAAAGAAAATCGCCGGTGCCCTCACCGAATTAGCGGCAGACCGGCAACGTCAACCCTTTTTTGTCCTCGGCTTCGGGGTGAACGTAAATATCACGGAAGAAGAATTCCCACCAGAATTGCGCGATACGGCGACTTCGGTGCGGATAGAATCAAACGCCGATGCAGAGATGTGCCGCGGCGCGCTCCTGCAGTCCATATTACATCGCCTTGAGGATACCTACCTGCTGCTGAAATCGGGCAAAACCGACTGTATCCTGAAACAAGTCAATACATGGAAAGAGCGAGAAAAAGAGCCAAGAACCAATTTCTGAAGCAGGATTTACAAGATGAGGGGATATCTAGCGACAGAATCTCTTTTTACGCCCGTTGAACCTAAATTCAATAGATTGGTTATTCATCATGAAGACACTTATTAGCGCATGTCTGCTCGGTGTCCGGTGCCGTTATGACGGTGGACATAGCCGAAGCACTGCCGCCATAAAACACCACGAAACGGAGCCGCTCATCTCAATCTGCCCGGAACAACTCGGCGGTTTGCCCACACCGCGGCCGCCAGCCGAAATTGTCGGCGGCGATGGCGAGGATGTGCTCGCCAACAAAGCAAAAGTCATAACAGAGGCAGGGGAGGACGTGACAGACGCATATCTGCTAGGCGCGCTTGATACCTTGCGCATTGCCCAATCGCACGGCGCGACGCAGGTTATCCTGAAAGCGCGGAGTCCATCTTGTGGCTGTGGCGCGATTTATGATGGGACATTCTCCGGCACGCTGAAAACAGGCGATGGGGTAACAACGGCTCTGTTGAAACAGCACGGGATTGAGGTAATTTCCCGGTAGGAGAGACATCTCTGTCTCGATGGGGTGATGCAGCACTGCTGAAACGAAACGGCGCAGATGGCTATATCCGCCCTACCGCATCGCGATAGGGCCCGTGGACAGCGAAAGCCAGCACAGTCTTCAGCAATTCCTGCGGATTGCCTGTATCGTAACGCCGCCCTGCAACGCGATAACCTCCCATTCCTTCGCGCCGAATCAGTTCCGCCATTGCATCGCGCAGTTGGATTTCACCGTGCGTCACGATATTGTCTCGGTAGTGATGCTCCAAGATGTCAAACAGGAGCGGTGTGAGCAGATCGATGCCGAAATTACAGAGGTACTGCTGCGACGAAAGCCCTTCCACGCGTAGTGTTTCCCGCGCAACGTCTACCGTCGGTTTTTCGGCGATGTGGGTTAAGTGGAAAAGTCTATTCTCGGCGGTTCCGGTAGGCGCGGTTTGTAACCGCGCACGTTGATGCCCATTTTCATCGGTTCCGGTAGGCGCGGTTTCCAACCGCGCACCACGATGCCCATGCACAATTCCGTTGAGATGCAGTTCGCTCTCATCGCAAATGTCAAGGCTAGTGACAGATGTGCCTATCTGCGCATAAATGTCAACCAATTGTTTCGCGCAGGAAACATCTGTCTCTGATAAATAGAGATGATCTCCGAGCAGAATCATGACTGGCTCGCCATCGGCGAATGCTTTGGCGCAGTAGATGGCGTGCCCGAAGCCTTGCGGTTCGGCCTGAATCGCGAAGTGCAACCGTTCGCCGATTTCTGCTAACCTATCCGCCTGCATCGCCAATGCCGCTTTCTCGCGAATGGCGGCGGGAACGACACCGGAAAAATAGTCGGCAATCGGCTCAACTTGGTGCGGCTGCGCGACGAGGCACACCTCCTCTATCCTTGCCGTTAACGCCTCCTCAATAATGAGTTGGATAATCGGTTTCGCGAAGCCATCCTGCGCGATAATCGGAAAGAGTGCTTTTGGCACGGCTTTGGTGGCAGGAAAAAGACGCGTGCCGTAGCCGGCGATGGGAATAATAGCCTTTTTAATTCGGCGCACGGTTCTGAATTCCTCGTAGGCGCGCTTGAAAAGCACGCCTACCAGAGGGAAACGGAAGCAAGATTCACAAGATTCACAAGATTTCCAGGATAACCTCACTTGTTTCGACAACGGCCCCTATAATCCTGCGAATCTTGGAAGTCCCGCAAATCTTGCTTCAGTCGCGCAACCCCTTGAGGTAGCCCCAGGTGGTTGAGAGTTTGCCGGCAGGTTCCACAGGCAAAGAATCGCTTTCGGATTCAAAGTTCTGCTTCACCTCGGCTTCATCCAAGATCCTGTCGTAGATGCGAACATTGTCGATCATCCCGATAAGGTATCTGCCATCGTGTTCACTGCCGATGCGGCGTTCGTCCATGTTTTCAGGCGTGCCGCCCGCGGTGCCTTCGTCCATCAACTCGCCATCAACGTAGAGTTTGAGCTCATCCTCTTTGGTATCGCTGGTGTAAATGATGTGATACCAGGTCTCCGTCTCGGCGTTCATGCGAATCTTGACACCATCGTTTTTATGCACCTGAATCTGGTTGCCTTCAAACTTAAAATGGACTTTCCCAGCGGCCCACTGCCACGTGGAGACGATGCCTTGGATGCCGCCAAACTGGCCCTCCAGGGCCCAGCACTCAATAGACACCTTCTCAAACGAACCGAGCGCGGGGATTTCAACGTAGTTCTCCGCATCGCCTTCAAACTCCATTGCATCCCCCATCGGGCCTTCGACGAACTTGAGTTTGCCTATCATTTCGGCATCGTTCTCGCCGAGGGCATCCTTAACGGTTTTGCCATCCAGATCAGCCTCATTGAGCGTATACATGGCGACGAGGCCGTCGGTGACGAAGTCTTGTGCATTCGCCGCGGTGACATAGCAAAGTGCCGTCAAGAGCAGGCAAAACGCACAGACTACGATATTTCTATTCATTTTCATTCTCCTTCTGATTGCCAGAAAGTTAAGTTTGAATATAGTTTAACACATTGAATTCAGGATGTCAAGGTAAAAATCAACAGCAGTGCGAGGAAGATGTTCCTTTATCCACAAAAGCGTTAACCAAAAAAGTGTTTGCCGACATACCCGACAATGAAACCCACGCTCACGACAATCGCCACGATCAGCGTCCAACGACGTTGAAGTTTCCAATACCGTGGGAACTTTCGCGCTATCACGTAGAGCTGGGAAATGCCCTGTTCCGTATAGTTTGTCCAAATGAGCATCAACCACAACGTAAGCATCATCAAAACGCTCTCCAGAATGTCTTGGCCCTTCACGTAGTACCGGAAGACCACGAAGAGAAAACCGGACAGCGCGAGGCCCCAGAGGACGAGTTTCGCAGCCGTCCCTCGTATCGGTGTCTGTTCTTTATCTGCAAGCATCTGTTTGCTCCTTTGACGAGAATTGTTAAATAGTATATCCGCTGTTCCGAAAAAAAATCAAGAGAATTTGAGGTTTTGGCAGAGGTATCTAGTTTTCGGTTTTCGCTTCGGATGCAGCCTTCTCTCCTTTCGCCCCCTCCTGCTGGCTCGGGAAAACAGTTCCATATCTCTTTATCGGTGCCTTTTGCTTCGGGGGCATCAGGCGGAGATCAAACACGAAAAAGAGCACGAAAGAAATGAGAAGAGAGACACCAAACAAAGCCCAACCAACATATCTAAGCCGTTGAACTATCTGCTTTAACCGGTTTTTAAACCGCGCGAGTTCTGACTCTGGACGATGCCGTAATTGACGCAGATCCATTTTGTCCTCCTTGTGTTCAGGACTGACACAAGATGATGGTGTTAGGCGCGGTTTGCAACCGCTCCTTCTGAAAGTGATAGAGTTTGCGTAAGTGCTCTGTTTTTGGAACGATACTTAGCATTGCCTCCGCTGCGTCGTATCTCAAAAGACTTTGAGAAACCTGACGAGCGACTAACCGCCTAAAGCCATTTTACCACCACCTGCAGCGGTTCCGAGACCTGTCCACCCGGTGGTTGCGACGACACCCGCCTAAATATATGCGTTGATGGCGATTTTTTTTGTTTTCGGAAAAAACGTTAGGATTCGGATCTGAACCGAAGAGAGAATCGCAAGGACATCAGTGCGCTGATGAGGATGCTGATGACTCTATTCCTAAGCATGGAGACCTTCCAAAGAAAACCCCACGGCTCGGAGGTCGCGGGGTTTGTTATTGCGCGTCAGGGCCGCGTGATGAGCGAAAACCTGTGTGACTGGGCGTAGGTTTTCGTTGGGAGGGTTGGCTTTCTAGTCAAAGACAACCGCGTGTCGTGTGATCGTCTTCTCGATTTGGATGAGGATACTGTGATCTGGATGCGACCAGTAGTCGATTACACTACCACTCGTCCAGTCATGATACCTCCCGTAGTGTGAACTACTGTGTGGGTGCACATCCTCGAGATCGATCGTTGGTGGGCGTACGTTGCCGGTACGCCACTCTAAGACGTAGGTTACTATCTGTGTAGCCCCCTCTTCATCGTAGCTGCTCTGTGCAGTCTGGGTCGGCGAAATCGTGAGGACCGCCGAGAGAACTGCGAGAACTGTGAGAGCCACTAAGGTGGCCTTGTGGATCAGTCTTCTTAACATGAGTCTTAACTCTCCTTTAACAAGTGTCACTCGCGCGGGGTCTCGCTAGTGTGAATGCGAGGACTCATCATGCGAGTGTGATGGGTGAGCAACAGGGGCCTCCGGCCCATAAAGTGCGTCGGGGCCATACTTCCGGACGAGTGACCGAGCGTACTCCAGAAACTCGTCGTTCCTTTGATGTGGAACGAGCTGCGCCTGAAGTTCCGCGTGCCTTAATCGGTCTGCGGCCGTGTAAACGGGTGCAGTCGCGATTCTCAGTTCTAAATCCAGAAACTCTTCAACTTCTGGAATATCGCCGTTCATGGCGATGAGTGCAGGTCTCATCATCTCCACGCGTTTGTAGGGATCGTTGAAATCCTCTGGGCGATACTTGCGCCTCGGTTTTTCTGCCTCTGTTGCTACCTCGTCTGAAGGTGTCGTTTCTGCGTTTGACACCGTTTCGGTTGTCCTCTCAGTCACTGAGAGCTCACCCTCATCGGTTTCTACCGTGGAGAGAGGTTCATGAACGTGAGTTTGTTCATGAGTCTCTTCGTGGTGAGGAATCGGTTCTTCGTGGGCATGTCCAGAGTTGCTGTGCTCATGCTCAGCAGGGACGTGCACCGCGGGCGTGGGTGGTTTTGGTAGTGCTTCGTCAAACTGTTTTTTCTGCCATTCGGCATAAAAGAAAATGCCTGTGCAGAAAGCAATAAGGAGCACTATGCTGGTAACTAGGTATTTTGACATAGTAATTTCCTTTAGACGCGCGCAGGACGCTGAACTCATTGTCCTGCACTGTCAAGGAGTCGAGGTCTGCGTGGAAGACTTAAGCTACGAGGGTATAGTGAATATACTCAACTCGATACACAGTCCTCTCCGCGAAGTAGAGCGTCTCGTGATCTGGATGCGACCAGTAGTCGATTACACTACCACTCGTCCAGTCATGATACCTCCCATAGTGTGAGGTAATATGTCCGTGCAGATCCTCCGGATGGATGGTTGTACGGGCATGAGACCCGGGATATGGACCGTCTATATAATAATAGTCCGTGACAACCAGGGTAAATCCACCCTCATCGTAGCTGCTCCGTGCAGTCTTGTTTGGCGTAATCGTGAAGACCGCGCAGATACAAGCGATGATCAGGAAGAGGATAAGTTTCTTGAACATGAGCGTAAATTCTCCTTTCGGACTCCCTTTTTAGGTATCCGAATAAACTTGAAAAATTTTCCTAACGGACGCGGCTTGTTGGTATAGCAAACCGAGCCTATCTTAAATGCCCCTTCTTCAGTGCCGCCCAGCGAGCCGGACAGTTGGGAAGGTTCGAGAAGATTTGTGCGAACAAGCTGCGAGACTAGGAAAACTAAACGTTTGCAGGAGACGTGTCTAATGATAACACGCCCACTGCATGAAATCAACAACTAAACAACAATCGTGGTATCTACCTTTTCGTTTCCAAAAACGGACAGATACCCCGTAGCGGACTGAAATGTGGGCTAGGGCTACTTCTCCGGCGGCGAAAGTTCACGGAGTGCCTCGGAAAGTCGCTTTCTTATCGTCGTCTTCCGCGACTTCACCGTGTTCTCGGGAATGCCGAGTCTCTCCCCTATCTCCGCCGACGTGTAACCCGCCTCCCACAACTTCAGCACGTCTACATATTTGGCATCCAACCCCTCAAGGAACATCATCGCCGCGTCACTTAGGGAACCGCCGGCGCGGCCCCTGCGCGATTGTTCAGCGGCTGCCCGCTGGATGTCTGCGGCGAGTGCCACGGCCTGCTGGTGTTTCTGGGCGGCGCGTCCAAAGTCGGCGCATTTGTTGCGCGCGACTTGCTTGAGCCACTTGTCCACCTCGCGGATAGCGGTGGGGTCTTTGCGCACCTGCTT
>PYJE01000068.1:68190-68439 GCA_003635305.1 Candidatus Poribacteria bacterium
TCACAAAAGCAAAGCAGATGTCACCAAAAACATCGTTCGCATCGTCCGGATTCGTGATGCCTTTCCCATCGATGATGACACGGAGCAACTGTTCATATTTGACGATGACTGCATCGATAGCGTCCTCGTCGCCGCTCTGGATCTGCGCCATCAGTCGTTCGTCTGAGAGTTCCATGAGGTTTTGAGTCACCCTTTGCTTCACAAGACGGAGGAAAACCTCAACAGCCAGGCCTTCCCTCTCCTGCATGA
>PYJE01000068.1:68459-86546 GCA_003635305.1 Candidatus Poribacteria bacterium
ACATGAGCGTAAATTCTCCTTTCGGACTCCCTTTTTAGGTATCCGAATAAACTTGAAAAATTTTCCTAACGGACGCGGCTTGTTGGTATAGCAAACCGAGCCTCTCTTAAATGCCCCTTCTTCAGTGCCGCCAGCGAGCCGGACAGTTGGGAAGGTTCGAGAAGATTTGTGCGTACAAGCTGCGAGACTAGGAAAACTAAACGTTTGCAGGAGACGTGTCTAATGATAACACGCCCACTGCATGAAATCAACAACTAAACAACAATCGTGGTATCTACCTTTTCGTTTCCAAAAACGGAAGATACCCCGTAGCGGACTGAAGTAGGGGCTAGGGCTACTTCTCTGGCGGAGAAAACTCACGGAGTGCCTCGGAAAGTCGCTTCCGTATCGTCGTCTTCCGCGACTTCACCGTGTTCTCGGGAATCCCAAGTCGCTCCCCTATCTCCGCCGACGTGTAACCCGCCTCCCACAACTTCAGCACGTCTACATATTTGGCATCCAACCCCTCAAGGAACATCATCGCCGCCTCACCGCGGGAACCGCCGGCGCGGCCCCGGCGCGATTGTTCAGCGGCTGTCCGCTGGATGTCTGCGGCGAGTGCTACGGCGTGCTGCTGTTTCTGGGCGGCGCGTCCGAAGTCGGCGCATTTGTTACGCGCGACTTGCTTGAGCCACTTGTCCACCTCGCGGATAGCGGTGGGGTCTTTGCGCACCTGCTTCACAAAAGCGAGGCAGATGTCGCCAAAAACATCGTTCGCATCGTCCGGATGGGTGATGCCTTTCCCATCGATGATGACACGGAGCAGCTGTTCATATTTGACGATGACTGCATCGATAGCGTCATCGGCGCCGCTCTGGATCTGCGCCATCAGTCGTTCGTCTGAGAGTTCCATGAGGTTTTGAGTCACCCTTTGCTTCACAGGACAGAGGGACACCCCAAAAGACAGGTCTTCCCTCTCCTGCATGAAAACCATTAACGGGCCGGCACAACGCTGCAATCATAGAGCCAGACGCTGATAGAATACACCGATTCAATCGTTCCTTCAAGCGTCGCTGTCTTACCGAGCATGCGGTTCAGTTGCGCCTCCGTGAGATTGGTATTGAGTTCGCACCTCACAGTCTTGTCGTCAATGGTTATTTCAACCTTGTCCGCGACAATGAGGTCGTAATTCGACACATCTGTCACCAGCCCCGTCACTCGTGCCGTTCGGTTGAGATACTTCTGCTTCGCCTGATTGCTATCACGGCGGGCCTCCGAAAAGATGGACAGGGATGACGCATTGATGAGCACCGCTCCGTCAGGTGCAACGCGCGTGACTTGGCATGAATCAATGACATATTCATCGCCGAGAGTCATCTCGTCCAGTTCAATAGTTTCGCCGGGGCTCATCGTCGTCACGGTGTCCCAACATCCTGTTGTGAGTGCGACTGCGAGCAGTAGCACCCCGGTCAACATACATTTCATAAACCATCTCCTTGCTTGTATCCTGGGAAGCCCCGGCACTGTGGATGAAGCCTATTCGGTTTGCGTCGCCGCAGCCGAGGTTTTCCCGATGTGATTTTAAACAAAACCCCCGTGGGTATCTCTCCGTTTTGGACTTCCAGGACAGGGATACCACGTAGCGAACCGAAGTGCGCGCGGGGCTGCTCTTCCAGCGAAAAAAGTTCACTGCATCGTCGGACTCTTTTTCGTCCGAGGTTTCAATGAAGTTTTGACTCGCCTTCTAAGTTACAAGACGTAAAAAAAGCCCAAAACGGTCGCGCCTTTTTCAAAAAAAGACTTTTTTTTGCGAAAAATCTGGAAAAATGTCTATTTTCCTATGTTACAAGACGTGAAAAAGGGCGAAAACGGTCGCACAGAAGAAAAAAACGCGCGTTTTTTCTGAAAATTTCCCTTTTCATTTCTGTGTGGTTCTGTAGTGCAGGGGCAAGCGAGCCGGAACAGCTCAGATAAATACGTAGAAAATAGTCGGGGAATCCGACCGGGGGGGGTAGAGAAATCGATCCACGTTCCAAATCTCTGGAGAACGGAATCGTCCTGCCAGCAAACAAGGCGCAGTATCGGAAAACTAAATTATCTTGGAGGTTTTGCGAAGTATGAGATTATCCTCATAAACAGTCTTAATCAACTCCTCAATATCCGGTTCCTGAACGGCGATGTCGACTATCCTGAATTTTTGGAGGATTGTGCCGATGAGCTCCGCCGCGCGAATTTTCTCAGGGGAGAAGCGATACTGCACACGTGTGCCTTCCCGATGCGTAATCTGCGCGTGAGGGACGCGCACGTCCGGATAGTCCTCGGCGTAATCGACACTGAGCAGCCGCTCCTTTGAAAGCATCCGCCGAAGCGTAGCAAGTTCGCCATCGAAAAGGAGGCGCGCGTCATCAATAAGAATCACCCGGTTGCAGAGCTTCTCTACATCATCCAGATCGTGCGTTGTCAACACCACCGTCACCTGCCGTTCAGTGTTAATCTGGGCGATAAACTGGCGGATACGCGATTTGGCGACGACATCCAATCCGATAGTCGGTTCATCAAGGAACAGGACATCGGGGTTGTGGAGGAGAGCGGCTCCGATGTCCGCGCGCATCCGTTGTCCGAGGCTGAGTTGACGGACGGGTGTTTGAAAAAACGCACCGAGCTCAAGCAGCTCGTCAAACATCGCCACATTGCGCCGATATTGCTCCTGCGGAATGCGATAGATACGCCGGAGTAATTCAAACGATTCTTGCACCGGCAAATCGAACCACAGATGCGAACGCTGTCCAAAGACAACGCCGATGCGCTTCGCATTCTCCTTTCGCTGACGATGCGGGATATAACCGTTTACGGTGACGCTGCCGGATGAGGGAACAAGGATGCCGGTGAGCATCTTGATAGTTGTCGATTTTCCCGCGCCATTCGGTCCGAGATACCCGACCATTTCGCCACGTGTGACGGTGAAGGAGACGTTGTCTACCGCCTGGACGATGCGGTGTTTGCGCGAAAAGAGGTTGGCAAACGTGCCCCAAAACCCTTTGCGGTGATGATAGATTTTGAAACTTTTGCTCAGATTGCGGACTTCAATCATCGGTTTTCCTTATCTCCCGGAGGCGCGATTTTGCACCGCATTTTCCGTAGGCGCGGTTTGAAACCGCGCTCACCCATGTCTGCGCTAATGCCCCGTGCTCTGATACCGCAACACGCCCCATCTCCAAAATAGCATCGCGACACCGAGGAAGACGCATCCAACAAACGGTGCAATAAGCACCCCTACCGATGCAGATTTACCAAGCAGAAACAGCGACGGAAAGTAGTTCACGCAAGCAAGCGGAATGACGAACGTGAAAAAATGCCGAAACCATTGCCGGTAAATCGAAAACGGATAACTTCCCATAAACAGCCCGCCGTGTGTGAAGATGTTTATCAGTTCGATCGAGTGGACTGTCCAGAAACAGGTTGTCGCGCCAATGACAGCGAGCGCGATAAAAAAGCAGGTGCCGCCCACCAGTGCGACGAGCAGATACGCAACTTTGGCGAACGTCCACGAAACGGCTAATTGCGAACTCGCAATCAGTAGCACAACGATTGCCTGCACGAGTCTTCCCAACCGGCGGAGTAGAAATTGATGTGCGAAAACCTGATAGAAGGTATCCAGAGGACGGATGAGCATCGTATCAAATTCGCCGCGCACAACGTTATCCTGAAAGAGATCGAAGCCTCGCGCGAACATCTCGGCAAAAGCGAAGCAGATCCCAATCATGCCGTAAAGCAAGCCGACTTCCCACAGCGTCCACCCGGCGAGCTGTTTGAACCGGGCGAACAGAATGGCAATCATGAAAAAGTCAATGACTGCGATGCAGGATTGCGCGAACAACTCAAAAAGGAACGAGAGGCGATATTCCATCTGCGCGCGAATGCGCAGTTTCACAAAATGTAAGTAGAGTGAAAGGTGGTGCATTTTTCCGATGCCCCCGGTAGGAGGGACATCCCTGTCCCGATACCCGTCAGTCTCCACCGGTAGGCGCGGTTTAAAACCGCGCACATATGAGAGCGCGCTTACAAAGCGCGCCTACCGAAATCCCCGATGTGTCAGCCCTATGCGGACAGAGATACAGGCTCGACGCAAATGCATCAGTCTCCACCGGTAGGCGCGGTTTAAAACCGCGCACATGTAAGAGCGCGCTTACAAAGCGCGCCTACCGAAATCCCCGATGTGTCAGCCCTATGCGGACAGAGATACAGGCTCGACGCAAATGCATCAGTCTCCACCGGCAGGCGCGGTTTCAAACCGCGCACATGTAAGAGCGCGCTTACAAAGCGCGCCTACCGAAATCCCCGATGCGGCAGCCCTATATAGAAAGTTGTCCTTACAAATTTAGCCGCCTTGGATGACGAGCCGGGAGAACCCACGGGTGATGAGAACGCGCCCAATCCCGATAAAAACGAGCGTCCACACCACCTGTTTGCCAATCGCCAGCCAGATATCCACACCGGTGAGAGTGCCAAGGTAAATGCTGAACGGAATATCAATGAGGCCCTCAAACGGCAACCATCTCGCGATGCGCGCTACCCACTCGGGCCACAGCGAGATAGGGACAAGCAGTCCGGAAAAGAACGTGATGACGGTGTGCGCGATGTAGTTCACGCCCGTTGCATCCAGCGTCCAGAATGCAACGCTGCGGACACTCACCGTTATCGCGATGCTGAGGCAAATGGCGAGGAGCATGGAGACAGCGAATGCGATGCCAATGTCAAGTTGTTGCGGGAAAACGGCACCAAAGATAAGTTTGCCAAGCCAAAAGGTAGGAAGGCTCCGCATGAGGAGGTAGTAAAACGCCGTGCCCAATGCATCCGCGAACCAATAAGCCTGAAAGTCAACCGGCTTGACAAGCTGGAGCGCGACGCTGCCATCTTTCACCGTTTCGGCAATTTCGGAGCGGCCGCCCCACAACGGCATCAGCATGAGGAACGATTGGCACAACACCACATAGGTGCGGATGTCTGTCAGGCTAAGGGGTTGCGGCTCGCGCGCGGCGGCATAAAAACCGGTATAGACGAAAATTTGCACCACGAGGAAGAAGAAATTCGTCGTTAACCCGGCGAGGTTCGCAACCCGATACTGCATCCGCATCTGGAACGATGTCCGCGCAAACGCCAGATAGACACTGGGTATCTGGGAGAACGCCATCACGTCTGAATATGCACGGAACTACCTTTCGCCGCCGATGCGTAAATCCCATCAAGCATCTGCATCAGGATGACACCTTGCTCCGCGGAGGAAATAGGCACTTTTCCCTCCACAAGGCATTCAACGAAGTGTTTCACCTCTTCGTCAAAACTATTGATTGCAGGGGCATCCAGCGGTTTATCTACCTCTTTTCCGTTCTCCTCGATGTAAAGCGTGAACGGACTGAGGCTCGCGCCGGCTTTCGTGCCTGCCACTTTGATGTAATTGTCGCCCGGTAGGTTCAAGGCCCACGTCGTTTCCAGCACGATGGTTGCGCCATTCTGAAAATGGATTTGCGCGAAGGTGGCATCGTCCACATCATACTTGACGTTATCAGGGACAAGATGCCCGAAATGTGAATACGCCGCGCCCATAATCTCAACCGGTTTCGGAGAGCCCATCAACCACCAGACGCAATCAAGCGCGTGGACACCGATATCGATGAGCGCACCGCCGCCCGCGCGTGCCTTATCGACAAACCACCCTTCTTTGCCGATAGGAATGCCGCGCCGGCGAACGTAGCCGGCCTTCCCAAAATAAACATCGCCGAGCTCACCGGCATCAATTAACTGCTTGAGCCGCTGCGTGTTCCCGCCAAACCGCTGGACGAGCGCATACATTAAGGTTTTTCCGTTTTGCGAGGCCGCATCCGCCATCGCTTGTGCCTCCGCCGCGCTGCACGCCGGGGGTTTCTCGCACAGCACATGTTTGCCAGCGTTTAAGGCATCTATCGTCATCGGCGCATGGAGAAAATTCGGCAGACAGACGCTGACAGCATCGATATGCCGGGCTTCCAGCATCTCCAAGTGGTTGGTGTAGACATGCGGGATTTTGTGTTCAGCCGCGATGTGCTGCGCGTGTGTTTCATCCAAATCACAGACAGCGACAACTTCGGCACGCGCATCGGCGATGTAGCCCTTGAGATGTTGCATCCCGGGCCACCCAAGCCCGATAACCGCGGCGCGCACAGGGGAAGTTTGGATTGGCATAATTTTGACTCCGTAAACTATTCGCAAATGCATCATGCGCCACCGGTAGACGCAGTTTGACTTCTCACAGTTGTGGGCACACGCGTGAAATAGCGCGCTTACAAAGCACGCCTACCCGACGCATCCGTCAGTTGTGGGCACACGCGTGAAATAGCGCGCTTACAAAGCACGCCTACCCGACGCATCCTGCGTTCATCCTAATCGTGGCGTAACGCCTCCGTCGGCATCAAGTTTGCCGCTTTGTTTGCCGGATAAAGCCCAAAGAATATTCCAATGCACGCGGAAACGCTAAACGCGATGAGCATCGCTTGAAAGGAGACGACAACAGGCCAGGTTACCCCTTTCATCACAAACGTAGTAAGGATATTAACGGTAGCGTAGACAAGCCCGACACCGATAAAGACACCGATAAAACCCCCGCAAAGGCTGAGCACAATCGCCTCAATCAGAAATTGAATGAGAATATCGCGCCGTTTCGCCCCAATCGCCTTCCGCAAACCAATCTCGCGGGTTCTTTCTGTCACCGAGACAAGCATGATGTTCATAATGCCGATACCACCCACAAACAGGGCAAGCGCGGCGACACCACCCAGCAGCACCTGAATCGTGCGACTCGTGCTACCGAGCTGCTTGATGGCCTCCTTCAGCGTGAAGAATCTAAAATACTTCTCGGAGATGTGACGCTGCCGCAAGGCAATTTTGAGCTCCATCAACGCCTGATCGACCTGCTCAAAACTCCCCGCTTGGACACGGATATGGCCGACACCAGACCAGCCCGGGTTCAAAAACCTTGTCCGCATCGTAGAAAAGGGAATTATCACGCGGTCATCCCATCCATCATCCCATAACTGACTCCCCTTTTCTTTCATTACACCGATAACGGTAAATCGTTCGTCCCCGATTTTCACTTCCAGGCCAATCGGATCTGCCCCATGAAACAGGTTCTTGCGCACCTTGGAACCGATGACACACACGGTATCTCTGCGTTCAATGTCATTTTCCGACAGAAACCGGCCATGCTCCACATACCAATTCTGCACTGCTTGATAAGCCGGCGTGACACCTTCAACCTGGAGCGTCTGGTCTGTCCGTTTATGCCGCACAAGAAAGTCCCGCTCTCCGGAGGTAACTAAAACGTTAGTGATATTGGGACATTTCTCAAGGATAAAGTCGCCATCCTCGTATTCCAATTGCTCGGTGGTGTTATTCCGCACATACACGCCGTCTTCTCTCTCAATATGACTCGGCCGAAAACAGATAATCATGCTGGCGGCACCCATTTTCTCCATTTCGGCTAACACAATGTGTTCGGCACCGCCGCCGAGAGATACCACGGCGACGACAGTCGCGATGCCGATGACTATCCCTAGCGTTGTGAGCACAGAACGCAGCTTGTTGCGCCGCAGTGCCGCCAAACCAACGCTAACGCCTTGTGTAATCTGCATGGGTTTCTCTACCTCATTATCAGAATTATACCCAATTTACTTCTGTAGCTCGGGCGAGCACCACCTACAGAAATAGATGAATCAACCTCATTAGCTATCATTCGGGTTGCATGGATTCGCCGTGCAACAAAAACGCGCGGATATCGTAACGCCCGGGGCGTTCAATCGGCAAATCACCGTTCTCTATCATCAAATCAAGCGGATTGGCGTGCGTTCGCAACGGCAATTGCACCACTTCATGCATGCGCGTGGACTCGTAGATGGCCATGATAATTTCGACGGCGGCGCGGCCATGCTTTGCCTCACCGCGATGCTCAGGGCCGCCTTCAATCCAGCTCACTAATTCGGCCGCCTGCGCGACGTGCTGGTTCGTGCCATCGGAGGGACGCTCCTCCCAATCCGTTGCTTTATTATTCAGAAGCCGGACGCGTGCCTCGGTTACATCGGCGATGCCATCTGTGCCGTAGACGATGCCACCTTGATAATTCGGCCTGCCGATTTCCTGCAAGAGCATCCCGATGCATCCACCTTCAAAACCGACAATTCCCGCACTCCGGTCTTCGATTTGGATATCGCGCTCATACCGTTCGGTTTTGCGTTCTACGTTCCCGATAACCCACCGCGGTGCCGGATCTCCGAGCACATACCGCATCATATCAAAAAGGTGTGAGCAGTCGTTCAAAAGTCCCTGTCCACCCTGACAGACAATCTGGCGTGGTTCGCCGATTGCACCGGCGGCGATGAGATTGCGCGCGTCTGTCCACGCCGAATTAAATCGACGCTGATGCCCGATGACGACTTTGACACCGGTCCGCCGCGCGGCGATTAACATCTCATCGCATTCGCCGAGGCTGACCCCCATCGGTTTCTCACAAAGGACTGCCTTCGGGCTGCGCGCGCAGGCAGCGATTGTCATCGGCGCATGCAATTTATGCCACGTCGCGACGCTCACAATATCAAGGTTTTCGCTATCCAGCATCGCGCGCGCGTCCTGATAGCAGTGCTCGCCCGGCACGCCGTAGGTATCTGAAAACTTGTCAAGTGCGGCTGGAACCGGGTCTGCCAGGGCGACAACCTCGGTCTGCTCAACGCCTTGGTACCCGCGTGCGTGGGCATTGGCGATGCCGCCACATCCGATAATTCCAACGCGATATTTCGCTGCCATGTTCGCTCCTATTTTGATTTTGCTGTGCTTGCGCCGCTGCATCCAGAGCGCGCTTGAAAAGCGCGCCTACGGGACCATTTTGAGGTTACTGTGCTTGCGCCGCTGCGCCGCAGGCCCCTGTAGTTCGCGATCGCCTGATCGCGATTTTGATGTTACTGTGCTTGCGCCGCTGCATCCAGAGCGCGCTTGAAAAGCGCGCCTACGGGACCATTTTGATTTACTGTGCTTGCGCCGCTGTCACTTCGCCGAAATGCGCCGAGACTGCGACAAGATCCAACACATTCACCTCGCCATCGCCGTTCACATCACCGGCGAGGGATTCGCCAGACTGACCGAATTGCCCTGCGACGAGGACAAGATCTTGGATATTGACGGTGCCATCCTCATTGACATCCCAAGCAGGGAACTCAGGCATCGGCGGCATCTCTATCGTTGTTGTCGTTGTGACTGCCGCTGTCTTCGTAGTATCCGTGCCGGAAACTACTGTCACGGTGACTTCATAATCGTCCGGGGCCGTCAACTCATCGCCTGCGACTGTCAATGTGACATCCGCGGATGCATCGGCATCAAGTTCAACGGATGCCCGGCTGAGTTTACCGATGACACTGCCCCCAACACCGACTTCTGGCGAAACGTTAAGCATTAACGTATCAGTCATATTGCCGGTATTTTTGACGGTGAGGGTGTACGTCACGCCCGTGCTTGCATCCATCGTTGACTGCGCCATGCTGTCGGCTTCTAATGAAACGCCGGAGACCGTGGGGATAGGCGGCGTTGATTCAGCCGCGGTGGTATAGATATAATCTTTATCAGGGCCGAAAGTGCCATCGGCAGCATTGCCTGCGGCATAGAAGGTGATGGACCCAATGTCGGCATCTGGGGCAGTCCATTTAACAATCCACTGGTTCGCGTCGGCTGTCCCAGCAGCGGTTCCAGCGGCATTGTGTTTAACGTATTGCTTACCGTTTGCTTCTGTTAGCAGCGTATTTGCTTCATCGGCGAGTTCAAACGTGCCGGCTTTCGCGCCATTTGCATCCACCGCGGTCATTTCAAATCCCCATCGGCTTTGCCCTACACGTGCCAGATCTACGACAATCTCATACACCTCATTGGGCATATAGGTTTCAGGAATTGTCAACACCAGCGAACCGCCAGAGGCGTTCAATTCGTTACCGGCGTGACACCCGACACTAGCACAAGTGGTTTCATTGGGAGCACCTGTTCTTCCATCCGGAGGGCCGAAAGAGAAAGCGAACACGCTGCCAGCAGCACCTATGAAAAGGAAGGCGAACAGTGCGCAAAGAGGGACGATATGTTTTAACTTCATTAAGTGTCTCCTATCAACATTCAGTTTTAAAGGAACGTAATGGAAATAAACGTCGTCATCAACGTTGTCAATATTGTCAATGTTGTCAATGACAGATTATATTGCACAAGAAAAGTCTTAAAAAAACGCCCCGGACGGTTAACGAACCGTTGCGGCGGGGCGTTTTTAAGCATCGGTGGGACAGTTAAAACGGCAATACCGTCCCACCGATGAGAATCTACTTCAGGATGACCATCTTGCGCGTAGCAGTGAAATCCTGTGTCTGGAGGGTATAGAAATAGATACCGCTCGCGACACGCTCACCGACTTCGTTCCTACCATCCCAGTAGGCTGCGCTAGAGGCAGTCATGTAAGAACCAGTCGGCTGCCAACCCAGGGCGAGCGTCCGGACTAAACGGCCGGAGGCATCGTAAATGTGGATAGTGACTTCAGTCGCTTCGTTCAACTGATAGGGAATCCACGTTTCCGGGTTGAACGGATTCGGGAAGTTCTGTGCGAGGATAGTATCCTTCGGTTGCACATCGCCGACACGCAGTTGCAGCGTGAGGAACGCATTCCGGATATCCGTGGTTGTCACCGTGCGCTGGAAGGGACCGGAAACGACTGCGCCGCGCTCATCATGGAGCGTGATTTCGACTTTGTCGCCGGCATCCACGACGCTCTTCCGGTTCAGGTCTGCCCAAACAGCGGAGGACCGCTTCACATCACTACTGACGCGCTGACGTGCGACAGCACCGGTGCGCAGGTTCTCTGCGATGACGGTGTAAGATGCGCCCGGCTCCATTCCCTGCAAGTCGCTAGTGACGATGAACGCCCACGCGCTCTTATAGGTGGCGAGTGCGGGTGCAGCAGGAGCAGGCTCTTCCGCGGGTGCTTCAGCAGCATCTTCCCCACCGTTCTCTTCAGCGGCGGGTTCTGCCGCTTCAGCAGCATCTTCGCCTGCTGCTTCCGCAGCAGGTTCCTCGGCAGCAGGTTCCTCAGCGGCAGGTTCCTCGGCAACAACAGGCTCGTCTGCCGGGGTATCAGCTGCTGGTTCTTCCGCAACAGCAGGTTCCTCGGCGGCGGGTTCTTCCGCTGCCGGTTCATCAGCAGCAGGTTCCTCGGCGACGACAGGCTCTTCCGCTGCCGGTTCATCAGCAGCAGGTTCTTCAGCGGCGACAGCCGGTTCTTCTGCTGCCGGTTCATCAGCAGCAGGTTCCTCGGCGACGACAGGCTCTTCTGCAGCAGGTTCATCAGCAGGCTCTTCGGCCGGTTCTTCAGCGGGTTCCTCAGCCGGTTCTTCCCCTTTCGGGTTAGACCAGGCACTGCCGGTGAACGTCACAACACCACCAGCTGGCGTGTTGACGATATATCCGCGGCCGCCATCAATGGCAAACCCATCATCGCCTTCCGCGACGGTGTAGCCGACAAAACTCTGCGTCGTGGCATCCAGTTTGATGACAATCGTTGAACCTAACATGTCCGCAAGGGACTTCGCTGTGTAGGGTTCTTCCGGCATCAACGGGATAGAAATCATGTTCAATCCCGGCTCAAGTGCGACATCAAAGCCAGATCCTTCAGGCATCGTGGGCTCTGTGACCGCCGGTTCCGTCGGTTCCGCTGGTTCTGTTGGTTCTTCCGGTTCTACCGGAGGTGGAGCCGAAACTGGGGTAATCATCAGCATTGCTGTGGGTTCTGTCCATGCGAATGCATCACTGACCTCGCCAACGCCTTGGATGCCCGGGTGTGCAGCGATAACGCCGCCTTCCGTTGGGACACGCGCGTTGCTACCCTCGGGGTCTGCCGCGGCATCTAAACCGAGCGGGCCGGGGATGTCTGATGCCATCTCCGTATTATCCTCACTGCCAGCATCGTAAGCATTGAGCTCAAGGCTCATCGTTACGGGCGCGCCATCTTCACCGAAAAGCGCGAAATCGGTAAGCGCGATGAATCCATCATTCGTGGACACCAACATCGCTCCAACAGAGAGCGAGGGGTTGGCCGCGTCAGCCGTTACCGTAACAGTGGCACTCTCACCCGGGTGGACATAACCGTCTGCAACGACAGAGGATGCACCCGCGGCTGTTGCCAGCGTAGCGAGCCCTGACGTATCACCACCCTCAGCGAGGGCGACGATTGCAGGGGTAGCAGCTTCGCCCACCGGGGCGAGATTAATGCCAGCGGCGTGCGCAACAAATATGGGCGGTGAAAGAATTTGTCCCCCTGCTCCCGCTTCACCCGTGGTGAGGTTCGTCAGGGTAACTTCAAACATTTGGCTGGTAGGCATCTCAGCTTCGGCAGCGTCATCGCCTTCAGCAGCGTCATCACCTTCAGCGGCATCATCACCTTCAGCGGCGTCATCGCCTTCAGCAGCGTCATCGCCTTCAGCAGCGTCATCACCTTCAGCAGCGTCATCGCCTTCAGCAGCGTCATCGCCTTCAGCAGCGTCATCGCCTTCGGCGGCATCATCGCCTTCAGCAGCGTCATCACCTTCGGCGGTGTCATCACCTTCAGCAGCGTCATCACCTTCAGCAGCGTCATCACCTTCAGCGGCATCATCGCCTTCAGCAGCGTCATCGCCTTCAGCAGCGTCATCACCTTCGGCGGTGTCATCGCCTTCGGCGGCTGCAACGGTAACCGCGCCATCCATGGACGTGACATCCAACGAGTTAGCGGCGGCATCCGAGAGCGTGACATCTGTCAACGTAATCGCGGACGCTTTCGCCTCAACAACCGTAAACGTCACTGTAGCAAGCGTGCCATCGGCAGCTGCAGCCGCGCCTGCCAGAGAAGTTGCTGCGATTGTGACGCTGCCATCGCCTGGCGTGATAATAGGAAATGCGCCAGCGGGGAGGTAATCTCCGACAGCCCCTGCCTCATAAGTGAGTGCCGCCGCGTCGAAATTCACCGTCATCTGAAAACCGGCGACATCTGCACCACCCGCGATGTTAATGCTCACCATCAGTTCTTCCCCGGCGGCCGGGGAGGCTACTTCAGCAGGCGCTACAGAGACGACGGCTTGGCCGTAACTCATCGCTGTCCAGCCTAAGCACATCACAACAGCTAATAAGGAAAATAGGTTCTTCCTATTGAAAAGCTGATTCTTCATTAGATACTCCTTCTAATTTTGACATTTTGGCGTTCGCGCTCCCCTGCGGGCAGCGCGAACGGATTTCACGTTTGAGAAACGAACTCCACGGAAAGATAGGAGCAGTTCACCACCAGCGTGTTGCCGTTACACGCGCGACAGCGGATGTCTCAAACGTCGATTTCTTATCAGATACAAGTTTACCTTAATGCCAGAAAATTGTCAAGGCAAAACGCATTTGCACCAGATAATTTCCCAGACATTGGAAAGAAAGGTAAACTTTTTCTCATGCTCCCTTTAATTATACCACAAATACAGAGATAATGCAACAAAAAATGCACAATTAAGGTGTTGCGCGGGGTGCAAGCGCGTTCCAAACATCGCCTAATTCGGAAACGGCGCGGTAAACTGGGTAAAGTGCCTCCCACATCGCCTTGCGCGCGGCTTCAGCAGCGGCGGTATCCCCTGAGGCAAGTGCCTCCGTGAGTTGCGCGCCCATCTCTTGCTGAACCGCCGCGCACGTCTCGGTGAGTTCCGCCAATAATTGCGACGCATGTATCTGGCGCGTGACGAGTTCGGATACCGATATCTGCACATCCGGCTCCACATCGTAGGCACGGGCTGACGCGAAGTTGTGCGGCAACCGCTCACCCGAATCCGCACGCGGCGTATGCGTCGGATGGATATGCGGCGTAACAGACAGATACATCGTCATCGGCTCATCGCCCAGCACGCGCACCGAGTGCGGCTCATCTACCAAAGCGACGCACATTTGCCCCGGCCCGAGCTCTTCAGTCTCGCCATCAATCGTAAATTCAACGCGGCCCTCCAAAATGAGGAAAATCTCGTGCCCGAGGTCATGGCTATGCAACTGCGCGCTTTGCCCCGGCTCCATTTTCAAGAACCGCGAACGAATCTGTGGTGTCACCAGCACATTTCGGATATCCGTGCGGTAATCGTAAACTGGAAATCCCATTGAATTCCTCCCTTTGTAAAGAATTATACCGTTTTTGCGGAAAAATGGCAAGAAAATTTGATTGGGTGGTTGTAACAGACAGAGAGCAGTTAGGGGATTTCCCACTGGTTCTGGATTACGATGAAAAGAAAATGCAGTGACATAGTTTTCTATAGACATTCAGGTCCCAACGGACCTGAAAGTTGTTTTAATGCCTCTGATACCCAATTCACGTGAGGCGTTTGCGTTCGCCCCATCGCAAAAGCGTGCGGGACGAAGCAAAGCGAATGGGCATTAGACAGGCGGCGGCGAGGTGCCGTTATGTTTCTCGGCAGGATTCGGCTCGTCGAACGGCTCGCCAGCCGCTGCCGCCGCCTGCCGACGCTCAAGCCAGTCCAGCCAAGCATCGCGCTCCAATTCCCTGCCACGTTCCTCACCGAGTTTGATACCACGTTCCTCGCCGCGCGCCTCATGGGCAGCAATGCGGGAACGCTGACGCGCCTCAATTTGCTCTTTCACGATTTCATAAAGAATCATCACAAACTCCCATATCACTAGAATAACGATAGGCGCAACACCTAGAACCGGTAAAGCCCGCGACGTATCGTGTAGAACAGCGCGAACCGTTTTGAAACCACGCCAACCATCGGTACCGAGAGAGTCCGCGGTAGAAAAACCCGCATAAATGAGCAGACTGACGACGAAAATGAACAACGCATAGCCTACCCAACGACGCTTCACACCCAAAAACGGAACCCTGTCGTTCGCCCTATCGTTCGGTTGTGTTTTCATGCTCCTTGCAATTCCTTTCGGTTCATCCGAACCGAAGTCTAACAGTCAATGTCATAACAGTATCGCGCATCTCGCCCAGAATGTCAAGTTCTTTAGCAGACTCCCCAGACGATTGCTCAATTGCTCGATGCACGCAACAATCGGGATAAGGATGTCCCTCCTACTGAAGAAATCCATCCGGCAATGGAATCCCTCGCAAAGACAGTGCGCGCTGCTCGCATGCCAATGCCTGCCTATCTTCCACTTCACTCCCCGGCCCGCGTTCGGCGGCGAGATTTGCAGGATGTTGCTTTGTCCCCGCGATACTCGGCTCCGCACACAACATATCACGAAGTCGCTGCATGCCACGATGAACCTCCGAATCGGCGATGCCTAGCACTTCTGACAGCAGCCGTGCATCCAACACATGCCGCCACGCGTCGGTAGCACACTCGTTATAGGGCTGTCCCCCGCGAACGCATCACGGCGAGGGACAGGCCCTCACCCTACAAGGAAAGGGAGGCAGTTTCGGGCATAACCCAATTTCATTTTCAAACTTCACGCAACTTCGCCCTATAGATGCATATAGTATACCACACTCATCCGAAATATGTCAAACCGAATCGCAAAAAAATTTGACATTTACGCTAAAATAGAGTATAATATAATAAACCGCTGACGATTTGAAGCAAAAAATGATGCAAACGCTATTTTTCACCCCTCATCATCATCCGTTCCACGCCTGAGCAGAGCGGATTCGGATGATGCATAACCCTGCGATGACCCCGGTAAACTCACCGCTCTCCTCTGTGCAGCGCGATATTTGCGCGCCAGAGCAAAGTGCGCTGTTTGCCGGGGAATTTTTTTAAGTGGAACACCACCGGTAGTCGCGGTTGCAAACCGCGCCTACCGGGTATCAGTCCAATCAAGGAGGCCCTACGAAAAGAAATGGCAAAGTTTACCAAACCCGCCGGCACGAACGATTTTTTGCCAGACCAGATGGTTCAACGAAATTTCGTTGAAAACGTCGTTCGTGAAACGTTTGAAGCATACGGATACGCGCAGGTGCAGACACCGCTGTTTGAATCGTTCGCGCTGTTATCGGCGCAATCCGGCGAGGAACTCCGTCAAAAAATGTTTACGTTCGTCGGTTCGGACAGAGTGGATTACGCTTTGCGGCCGGAACTGACAGCCCCCGTGTGCCGGCTCGTCGCGAACGGCGAACTCCAAGAACAGCCATATCCGTATAAACTCTACTATGTCGGGCAGTGCGTCCGGCTGGAGGCGGCATCGGCACATCGGGAATTCCGACAGGCAGGCGTTGAACTCATCGGGGCGGCATCAGCCCTCGCGGACGCAGAAATTATCACGCTGCCTGTCCGAATCTTGGAAAAACTGAACATTGATAACACGAAACTGAAAATCGGCGCACCCGGTATCTACCGGCAGATTTTAAAACCGGTCGGACTCCATCCGCGGGACCTCGGGGAAATCATCCTCGATCTGGACGCGCTCGCCCGAAGAATTAGTCCTCACACCCCCGGAGAATACATTGAGCAATGGAATCGCTACCATCAGGTCCCGGAGGAAATCGCGCATCGGTGCATCAAGGTTTCACAGATTCACGGCGATAAGGATGCGGTGATGACGGCATGGAACACTCATCTCAAAGACATTGCTTGTGAAGCGAAGCAGGGGCTCATCTCCCTCTGCGATGCACTTCACAATCACGACATCACCGATTTTGAGATAGACCTCGGGCTCACGCGCGGGTTCGATTTCTACACCGGCAACGTCTTCCAAATTGAACTAGAGGAACCGCAACTGCCCCTCTGTGGCGGCGGCAGATATGATACGCTCATCGAATCCGTTGGCGGTCTGCCGCTTCCCGGCGCAGGGTTCGCGTTCCAATTTGACTCGCTGGTGACAGCGTTCGCGCAAACGGAAAACGCCACGATTTCTGCAAAGCGCGATTACTTCATCGCGACGACAGCCCCGGAACTCACGGCGGAAGCGCAACGTCTCGCCGAAAAACTGCGGCGCGCCGGTAAAATTGCCGAGGTCGATCTGATGGAACGCGACGCTCAAGCGCAGCACGATTATGCCTTGCAAGCGAACTACGCCTACGTGCTGAACTTAGTCCCCGAACAACCGCTCCGCCGAATTGATTTGAAAACAGGTAAGGCAGATGCTGTCGCCGTTGAGGAGTTGTAGTCCCTTTATAGGTAATTTCGGTAGGAGGGACATCCCTGTCCCGAACACCTCAAGACCGGGAGGGCTCTCCTACCGACAACCTCTGAGAACGAAATGTTTTCGACGAAAGAAGGAAAACCGATTATGCAATCGCAATTGAAAAACCGCGGGGGACAGGCCCCCACGCTACGAGATAGCGGAAGGAAACTGAACCTACTTTTGCCCAAAGGCAGCCTGCAGGGTGAAACGCTTGAAATGTTGCAACGCGCAGGCTACGAAGTCAACGGTTATACCGAGACAGACCGGCTGTATCGGGCGACGTTTCGCAACGACAGCGAGCTGCAAATCAAAATCTCGCGCCCACAGGAGATTCCTGTCTACGTCGGGATGGACGATTTCTATGACATCGGCATCACCGGACAAGATTGGACGGAAGAGGCAGACACCGCGGTCGAAGAAATCTTGCCGCTGGACTACGGACGCATCGACATTGTGCTGGCGGTGCGCCAAGAACGCGATGACATCAACACGTTTGAAGACTTGATGCATCTCGCCGATGCCCGCGTGCCCGGTGCCAGCGCGTTTTCTAATCGCATCCGCATCTCCACCGAATATCTCAACATCGCCGAGAAATACATCCTTGAGAAGACAGAGAACCAGATCGCCCCGGCCATCCTAACGCCGTGGAAGCGGCTCAATACGCGAGGCAGCTATCAGTCGCCTATCACGCTGATGCTCTCCTTCGGCGCGACAGAGGGGAAACCGCCGGAAGAGGCGGATGCTATTATTGATAACTCCACCTCGTCCCGGCGGACACTCATGGCGAATGAACTCAAGGTAATCGAGCTGCTGCGGGAATCTGAATCGACGCTGATTGCGAATCCAAAATCGCTGCGAGACCCGTGGAAAGGCGCGAAGATTCGGGAATTCAAGGAGACGCTAGAGAAAGGGTTGCGCCGGCGGCGG
>PYJE01000069.1 GCA_003635305.1 Candidatus Poribacteria bacterium
TTGAAAAAACATACCCGGAGTTCGTGTCCCCGGATTCTCCGACGCAACGGGTTGGCGGCGGTGCGGAACTGGGTTCGCGGATTCCGCATCGCAATCCGATGCTGAGCCTTGATAATTGCTACGATGAGGAGGAATTGCGGGAGTTCGCCAAGCGCGCAGACCGGGTGTTAGAAGGGGCCCCCGTTGAATACGTCACCGAATTAAAGATAGATGGGTTGGGCGTTTCGCTGCGTTATGAGAACGGAATCTTCGTTCAAGGCACGACGCGCGGTGATGGTGAGTTCGGTGAGGATGTCACTGCCAATCTGCGCACGATTCATGCAATTCCGCTGCGTCTTGGGAGTGCAACAGGTGGCGAGGGACAGGCAAACGGAGAAGGCACGGATATGAACGCCATTCCGCCGGTGTTGGAAGTTCGCGGCGAGGTGTTTCTTCCAAAACATCGGCTTGACGACATCAACGCGCAACGCGTGGCAAATGATGAACTGCCGTTCGCCAATCCGCGGAATGCCGCCGCCGGTTCCGTGCGGATGTTAGATGCCGCTATTACTGCTTCTCGGCCGTTGGATATCTTCGTCTATGCGCTTAACTATGCAGAGGGGTTTGAATTCGCAACGCACACGGAGGCACTTGAGAAGATGAAGGAGCTCGGTTTCAAGTGCAATGCGCATAACGAATGCCACGATTCGCTAGAGGGAGTAATTGCCTATTACCAACGCTGGCTGGCAAAGCGCGAGGAGATGCCTTACGAGGCTGATGGCATCGTGGTGAAGGTGAATTCTATTGCGCAGCAGAGGGAACTTGGAGCGACTATCAAGCACCCGCGCTGGGCGATATCTTACAAATTTCCGGCGCATCAGGCGATAACGCGGGTTGAAAAAATCGGCGTGCAAGTCGGACGCACGGGGGTTTTAACGCCTGTCGCCATTTTAGCCCCCGTCAAACTCGCCGGCGCGACGATTACGAATGCTACCTTGCATAACGAACAGGAGATTCTCACTAAAGACGTTCGCATCGGCGATACGGTGGTGCTGGAACGCGCCGGGGATGTCATTCCCAAAATTGCCGCCGTGTTGAAAGAGAAGCGGAACGGCGATGAAGTCGCTTTTGCGTTCCCAGCGCGCTGTCCGACATGTGATACCCCTGTTCAGCGTTCGGACACTGAGGTGGCGGTTCGCTGCGTGAATGCGGCATGTGTGGCGCAACTCAAGCGGCGTATTGCGTATTGGGCCTCGCGCGATGCCCTGAAGATTGAAGGGCTCGGCCGCGCTCGCATCGCACAATTGGTGAACGCCGAAATGGTGCGCAATGTGGCAGACCTTTACACATTAAAGGCAGATGAAGTGTGTTGCTTGGAGCGGCTGGGACAGGCATCCGCGAAGAACCTTATCCGCGAAATTGAACGAAGCAAGGCGGCATCAGCAGAGAAAGTTCTCACCGGGTTAAGCATCTTTCATGTCGGCGGACGTGTGGCAGAATTGCTTATCGCGCACTTCTCATCTATTGACGCGCTGCGCCAAGCAAGTGTGGAAGAAATTGCGGCACTCGACGGAATGGGCACGCGGATAGGCGAGAACGTCGTCACCTTTTTCGCGCAAAACCAGCCGATGCTTGAAAAATTAAAACAGGTGGGATTCCGCTGTTTTGAGGAAACCGATGCGAGTCAGCGCGTCCTCGGAGCCCATGCCGGTAGGAACTATTTCCCGATAGCGACAGACAGCTTCTTCTCTGGAAAAACGTTTGTTGTGACAGGCAGTCTTCCGGGAATGACGCGCGCGGAGGCAGCAGCAGAAATTAAAGCGCGCGGCGGGAAAGTCACGTCAAGCATAACAAGGAAGACAGATTGCCTTATCGCAGGCGAATCGCCGGGCTCTAAATATGAGAAGGCGCGTGAGTTGGGCACGCAGATTTTGGCGGCGGATGCGTTTGTTGAAAAGTTGGGAATTGCGGCAGAATAGCGATTTTTTTTCGCCTGCCGCGGCGAACCCCCTCGGCCCGTAGCGCGGGGGCCTGTCCCCCGCGAACGTTGCCCTACGCAAGCCGGAGCAGGATTTTCACGATTTTCAAGATTGTCAGGATTAAGAAGCAGGATTTCCAGGATTTTCAAGATTAACACCTTGAAAATCCTTGAAAAGTATGTTAAAATAGTCTCAATGCGTTCTGTTTTCTAACTTTTTGTCCGAATCTAGCACCGCTCGGTGTTAGAATAAACACAACGAGCACCGTAGGCGCGGTTTCAAACCGCGCCTACAATTAAAGGAGAAGGTGATTATGAACCGCTTAACCTTCAGAACCTCACTTACCTTTCTCGCCGGGATGTTGGTATGTCTCCTCATCGTATCGCACGATGGCATCGCGCAAGAGGCTGCGTCTCTCTTTGCTGGCCGCGTTATTGATGAAGGCGGGGAACCGATGGGCGGCGTTACCGTGGCCCTCATGCCGGTGGAAGATGGCCCCGGCGCATGGTTCCCCATGCCAATTGCCGCAGATACCCCCTGGTCAGATGAGCCGAGGGCGTTCGCAACGGTTACCGATGCCGATGGGAATTTCTCTATCGCGGACTTCGGTTCGGGCCCCGTCCTCTTCGGGCTCCTGCCGTTCTATCACCCGCCCGCCGATGTTTTGCATCTTGAGATGAACGGTCTCATCCTCTATACAAGCAGACTTGCGCGGGACCGGGGCATCGTTTTTGTTATAGAATCGGGTAAACAGGTCGAAAACGTTGAAGTGACGGTGCGGCGAGCCCTGCAGATACAAGTGACGGTGCGCCGTATGGACGAGGAGCCGCTTGCCAACGCCGACATTCAACTTCGTTTGCAGCTCTTGAGTTTAGAGGATGGAGACAAAAGTAGCAAGAGCTGGTCTGGCCAAACAGATGCCGATGGAGAATTTGTGCAATGGGCATCTCGGTGGCCAACAAGCGCGCCTGTTTATTACATTGTTTCGGCGACATATCAGGGGCATCGGGCACAGGCAAAGCCGGTTTTGCTGAACCCCGAGACGTTATCGTTCACCTCAGTTTTGAGGTTTCCTATGCCGTTGCCGCCGGTGCCAGGCAACGCTTCCCATCAGCACCATGCAAGCGCGTCTGTCTCTTCAGGGATGACTCCGCACGGTGTGTGGGTTATCAACCCCAGCAACGGGCACGCCTACAAAAAAATCCGGTGTAGTGGTCCTGAGGATGCCATTTTCCAGGCGAGCGAAGAGGGGGCCTATCTTGTCTCCATTAACGACGCGGCTGAGCAGCAGTGGCTGGAGCGCGTTTTCTCACCGTACCTGACGCTCATTGGGCTCAATGACATCGCGAAAGAGGGAGAGTGGCGGTGGCACAGCGGTGAGCCGGTAACCTATACCAACTGGGCCCCGCACGAACCGCACGATACCAACAGGGGTGAAGAGGATTACGTCATGTGGCGCGGCGGATGGGCGGACATCGGCCCCGAACAGATTCCTTGGCGGTTACTCCGCACCGCGCTGATTGAGAAGGAGGGAAAACAATGAACCGCGCAAACTTCACGGGAATGCTTGTAATTTTCGCGCTTTTCTTGTGCGTTGCTTTAGATGGCAACCTCGCACAAGGAGAGACAGGCACTTTTGCGGGACGCGTTGTCGAACTTGCCGGCAACCCTGTCGCCGATTTATCCCTATTCATCGGGCCCGCCGGCATTGAGCACGCGCTGGATTGGGCATCATTAGCCTTTTTCCCAAATGACTATCCTCGCCTGCGCCGGGCTCGTACCGATGCAGCGGGACGGTTTTCCATCACGGGTATTCCAACCGGGGCTGTTTACTTTGGCGCGCTCCCTCATAATATCGCTGCACGCCTTCCCAACCACTTGAAGGAAATGAGCGAAGACGAGATAACCGCGCTCTTCACGGAGGCGTTTGAGACAGATAGTTTGGAGGCACTCGCCTCCAGCAGCTTTGGCATGGAGAACACCGATTTTGAACCTGATGTCGAGGTGATGTCCATTCGGATAGGCGGAATATCCTATTATCCTCTCGCCGATGGCGAGGAAATCGTGTTTGCAATCAGACCGGGGATGCACATTGAAGACGCAGTCGTCACGGTGCAGCCGCGGATGCGAATTCGGGGGAAAGTCCTTTTCAAAGATGGAACACCGCTTGCCAACGCGCGGATTCGTTTGAATGTCCGTCGCCAGAACGCAGATGGACACGGTTCTGGGGGCTCAGTCAGCACTCCATGGACAGATGCCGAAGGCACCTTTGTCCACTATTTGGACGAAAAAGATGACGATGCGTTCTATACCACGGTAGCCTTCTACAAGGCACTGGAAGTGGCATCGGAGCCGGTGCTACTTAAACCGGGCGAACGCTACGACGACTTGGTGTTGACATTCAATAGCGCACCGCTCGCCGCTGAACCGCCAGAGCAGTTGAAACCTGTTCCCGCAGATAAAACCGCGCCCAAACCGAAAGTAGGCTCTGCCGACGTATGGATAGGCAACCCTGCAAACGGGCACGTTTACAAACGCCTCCGCTGTAAGACGCGCGAAGAAGCACTTGCTTTGGCCACCGCTGAAGATGCACAACTCGTCTCCATTAACGATGCCGATGAACAACAGTGGGTATCCTCGGTCTTTGGCGGCGACTTTTATTGGATAGGGCTTAGCCGCACAGCAACCGGCTGGCAGTGGAGCGATGGCGAACCTGTCACATACGAAAATTGGCTGCCAGCGGATTTCTTTTCCGAATCAATTGAGCCCGGCAAGCACACCGCCGCCCTCATGACAATTGAGGATGGAAAGTGGTATGCTGTCAATGCGGACAGCGTTGTCAGAAACCTGACAAAGTGGGCACTCCTTGAAAAAGGAAAAATTGTCCAAGCACCGAAAAAGTAGGACACGACTCCCTATAGGGCAAGAGCTCCCGGTCTTGCCCTATTTGCGAGCGAAGGGATAGCACAAATGCCAACCGAAAAAACCCCGGCAGAGAATGATGCCTTTGTGTCTGTCCTGATTCTTTTCCATGTGATGGCGTTACCAATCCGCGACACTTCCATCTGTATCATAATAGAATTCGCCGCCGAGCTCTTCAGGATACGTCTCCAGATTTCGTTCTGCCTCTTCCTCGTTAATCTCAAAGCCGAGGCCCGGTTTAGTGGGCAGCTCAATATGCCCATCTGTCACCTGCCACTCTTCCTTGAGCAGGCCAGCACCTAAGCCGTTATCAATCTGCTCCTGAATGAGGAAATTCGGGACAACGGCATCGACGTGCAGCGAAGCGGAAAACGCGATGGGCCCGATGGCGCAGTGCGGCGCGATGTGCATGTAGTAAATCTCCGCCATGTTGGCAATCTTTTTGAGTTCGGTGATGCCACCGGTGTGCGAGGTATCCGGCTGTAGATACGCAACCGCTTGTTTCTCGAAAATCTCGCGGAATTCCCATCGGGTGAGAAGCCGTTCGCCGGTTGCAATAGGAAACGGCACCTGCTCAGAAACCTGTTTGAGCGCGTCCACATTCTCCTGCGGAATCGGTTCTTCAACGAACATCGGGCGCATGCCTTTCAGTTCATGACAGATTTCAATGGCGAGTGCCGGTGTCATCTTGCCGTGAAAATCGAAGGCGAGTTCAACGTCGGGGCCCACCCACTCGCGCATGAGATAGGCGCGTTCAACAAACGCGTCAATAACCGCGGGCGGTTCATGTCCACGCCATTTTCCACCGGGACCGCTTTTAAACGCCTTGTAGCCGCCCTTTTTCTGCAGGAACTCCAGCCGTTCCTTCGCAGCGGCTTTCCCTTCGTCGGTTAAACTGCCGATGCCCCAGTGCGCATAGACACGGATTCTGTCGCGGACAGGACCGCCGAGCAATTGATACGTCGGCACATCGTAATGTTTGCCAGCGATGTCCCACAGTGCCTCATCGATGCCGGACAACGCCGACATCAAGATATTGCCGCCGCGGAAAAAGGCGGAACGGTAGACATGTTGCCAGTGGTGCTCAATGCGCAGCGGGTCCTTGCCGATAAAATAGTCGGCGAGTTCGTCAACAGCGGCACAGGTGCTTTTCGGTTTTCCTTCAAGCGTCGTCTCTCCCCAACCGACGATGCCGGTGTCTGTGGTGATTTTGACGAGGCGCGTCCGGGGACGCGGAAAAAATTGTTCAATGGCTGCGATTTTCATGGGGTTCCTTTTGCTTTGTAGGCCGAGGACCGGAATCGGTAGGCGCGCTTTGCAAGCGCGCTACAGGTATTCCTTTTGCTTTGTAGGCCGATGGCAGGTGGATAGAGACATCCACCCTGAAAGCCCAGCGCGGTAGTGCTAAGATTCGTCTAATTCCACGTCAGCATAAGTATAAACCCGATGCGGCTTTCGGGAATGAATGCCATCATCTTCTTCGTTGTCGTCAGCGGTTTCGATGTGCCTTTGGACTTTTTTGCCGGGACGCGCCGGGATCGGCGAGAGGAACATCGGCCCGTCAACAACGCAGGTGTGAAATTCGCCGTTTTCGCCGAGTGCATCGATGCCCGGCGGTAAATCCGCAAGAAAACCTCGGTCGAACCATCTGCCAACAAATTCTGGGGATAACTTCGCCGGGCTCGCAGTTGTGACGATGGCGCGCAATCCCGATGCAAGCATTTCCTCGGCGAGTTCGGCGGTATCTTGTCCCCATACCGGGAAAAGCGGCGTGAAACCGGTGCCTTTCAGTTTATCCTCCCGGTAGCGGCGGATGTCTTCGAGAAACAAATCTCCAAAGGCGAAGTGTGCCGCTGTTAAGTCTCGCGGCAACGCTCGCACTTGCGTCAGGAAACGCCGCATGGCGGCTTCGTAATCGGCGTTGGAACACGGATACGGTATCGGTATTTCATAGAGCGGCAGGCCGAGTTTTTCTGCCTGCAGTTTCAGCACCCAGCCCGGTGTGGCGTGGATAGAAACGCGGTTGAAAGGTTGCGTGACGGTGGTAAAGATGCCGCGCACGTCGTACTGTGCAGGCTGTTGACAGAGCGTGTGTAAGGCCCAGGCAGAGTCTTTTCCGGATGACCAGGAGACAAGGACAGGGATAGGTGGCATGCGTTATACCTTTTTTTAAGTCGATTTTGGGGGAAATCATACACCAAAATCGGATTGTTGTCAAGAACGGAAACGCTGGAAAGCAACAGAAGGGCAACTGAATCGCTCTGGACAAATCCATGGCATTATGGTATCATTTTTTCTACGTCCATTGTTGTTGCAAGGCTCAAATCAGCGCGAAAAGTGAGTGACATCCAGCTGCTCGTGGCACGACTATTGGAAATTTTATTGCGGTGGCGCGCGTAAAAAGTCAGAGTGGATTTCTATATCCTTCCTCTCCTTGATACTGTTGCCGCTTTTTAAAAGGAGCGAACGATGAGATATTTCCAAACCGAGGGCATCGTTTATCCTGAAGAGAATTACATCGTCGCGCGGACGAAGGAAGTTGCCGATTTCATCAAACGGGTGAAAAGAGGGAAATACATCGTCCTTTTCGCGCCACGCCAAACAGGGAAGACTACGTTTATCCGCGATGCCTTAGCAAATCTCGTGGCAGAGGAGCGCGCTTACTTCCCAATTCAACTTAATTTTGAGGCGTATAAAAACCTCGCCGTTCCCGATTTTTACGAGTGGCTCTCCGATGATATTCGCGAAGAAATCATGGCCGTTTTTCACCGGCAAGGGCGCACGCCTTCTGAGGCTCTCAGCCAATTTTTGGCGACGACAACACTAGCGGAACCGCATTCAATGCGGCGGTTCTTCGGCAGGCTTGCAACCTTTCTAGGAAACCAGCGCGTTGTCCTCGTTATTGATGAGTTTGATGGCATTCCACAAGCGGCAGTGAGTGATTTTCTGCACACGCTCCGCCGCATTTATCTCTCGGATAGGCATCGGTGCCCTTACAGCGTCAGCATCGTCGGTGTGAAGAATATCGCACAACTCAACTACGACAGGGCCGTCTCGCCCTTTAATATTCAAGACGAGTTCAACTTGCCTAACTTCACCTTCAACCAAGTGCAGGAACTCCTTGGACAGTATACCGCCGAAGTGGGGCAAGCCTTCGCACCAGAAGTGATTGCCAATCTCTACCGGCAGACAGGCGGGCAGCCGGTGCTCGTCAACTGTCTCGCGCGGATACTCACGGAGGAGACGGATATCCCGAAGACCGAAACCATCGGCATAGAACACTTTGCATCCGCCTATTCGCAACTGCTTGACGAAGGCAACGTCAACATAACGCACCTGACTACCAATGTCCGCAGCAACCCCCGCTTTCAACACGTCCTGATGCAAATCACGGCTTCGGAGAGAGGCGTAGATTTCAATCTACGGGATAATGTCATCAGCGAACTTGCCAGCTATGGTGTCATCAAGCGCAGCGCAGACCGGATGTGCGAGATTGCGAACCCGACATATCTCTATAGTATCTTACAAACTTTCAAGCCGACGATGAACGGGCTGGAGGAAGAATACTATCCTCAAGACACCGGCAACGGGGTTCAGGATTACCTCACCGAGGCAGGCCAGATTGATATGGAGAAACTGCTCCATAACTTTCGGGACTTCATCGCCCGCGCCGGCTTCCGCATCCTACAGGTACCAGAAACACCGAAGGAATATGTCGGACAGCACCTGCTACTTGCCTATCTAGACCAGTTTGTGCGTCTGGTGCATGGGGTGATGCACCTTGAAGTGCAGACAGGACGCGGCCGGCTAGCTCTGCTGGTGAACCACCGAGGAAGAAAGCACATCGTTGAAACGAAAATCTGGCAAGGGGAAAAGTCCTATCAAGCAGGCAAGGCACAACTCGCCGATTACTTGCAATCAGAGAGTGTCGCGGAAGGGGACTCTGTCGTGTTTGACTATCGCAAAGCGTCAGCACCCCGTGTTGAAACGGAAACGCTAGAAGGCGGTTTGACGATTCGGAGTTACGTCATTCCAGTGGTGCAAGAAATGCCTTCCCGGCCCGCATAGGTGGAGTCGGTAGGAGAGCCCCCCGGTCTGGATGGGTACCGTATCGGGACTAGGAGAGTCCTCCTACAACTTTTGCAATTCCGCGACAATTTCCGCCGAGGACAGCCGTTTCCCCAACTGCACATCAAGAAACTTCCACCGGATAATCCCGCTTTCGTCAATGAGATACGTCGCGGGCCGCGCGATTTGTTCATTGCCTGGGTCGAGGACGTTATAGGCAGTTATCGCCGATTTCGCCTCGTCGGAGAGCAACGGGTAGGTTATCTGGAGGGCTCTTCGCGTTATACCAACCGTCGTTGGAGTATCCGCGCTGATAGCAATAATCTCGGCACCTTCGGCTTGGATAGCTTCATAACCGGTTTGCAACTCACCGAGTTGCGCTTGACAGGAGCCTCACGTGCCGAATCGATAGAACACCAACACCACTTTCTTGCCGAGATAATCGGCGAGGGTGTAGGAGTTCCCATCGGCATCAAGTAGCGAGAACGCGGGGGCCTGAGTGCCGATGTTCAAGCCTTCGCCCGCGGCGAGTTCTTCGGCGACTGGGACTTGCACGAGCGGTTCTGTCTCTTCGCAAGTAAAGCCGCTCAGCGCGACGAACGCAATCGCGATATAGCATGTCAATTTCTTCGATTTCATGGCTTATTTCTCCTTAATCGGAAACGGCTTTGGCTTTTCCGCAGTCATGTTTCCCATTTCGATGGGTTCGGGTGGGAATTGCGTGCAAACTTCACCTTTTCTCATTGCCCACCGGAAGTTGTGCCAGAAGCGTTTGCTCGTCTTGACAATGTCCGGGTTTGTCCAAACACCTGCAACAGCGATGCGGCTCTGCTCACTCCGATTTGGCGGACTATAGTGCCACATATTGCTGTGCCAAAAGACTACATCGCCGGTTCCCAATTCAATGTGATGCACACCGTGCTTGTCAAGCATCTTCTGCACCTCCTCGCGCGGCAATTCCCCGTGGATGCTATCAGGATAAAGCACGTGCGGAATGATGTCCGTCTTATGGCTGCCCGGAATAAACTGCAGGCATCCGTTCTCTCGCGTTGCGGGTTCAAGCGGCATCCAGAAGTTGAACGGTTCTGTTTCTCCATCGCGCCAGAGCCCGTTATCTTGGTGCCACGGTGTTGCGCTGCCGGTGCGCGCAGGTTTGAGGAAGCAGCTGTTAAACTTGACGATAACATCATCGCCGAGGAAATGGCGCGCGATGTTGAGCAACGCCGCACCGGCGTGGACGTTATGCCAAATCAGCGGCGATTGCACACAGAAGTTGCTCAGTTTGCGGTAGCGCGCAATCCTTCCCTGCGGGGAGTCTTCCATCGGATCCGTCGCATCAATATCAACAAAGTTGCCAGGCTCCGGCAGCATAATAACGTTGCGGATAACCCCGCGCAGTTCTGCCGCCAAGTCGCGGGAAATCATATTCCGTTGGATAAAATAACCGTCGTTTTCGTAGTCCCTTTTTTGTTCAGGAGTAGGTTGCCAATGAGTCATAGTTTTTCTATCGTAGGCGCGGTTTCTAACCGCGCTTTTTTTCGACACGCGCGCTTGCAAAGCACGCCTACCAGAGGCGGACACGCGCGCTCGCAAAGCACGCCTACCAGAGACTGTTTCTCTACCGTAGGCGCGGTTTCTAACCGCGCATTTCGCGCACACGCGCGCTTGCAAAGCGCGCCTACCGGAGATTCTTCGTTTTGAGATGCCCCCACGCAGTCGTGAGCATCCCCCTCGGCGAGACAGGAAGGACCGCCTCAACGCCTTCCATCAACGCCGCAATCTCATCCGCTGTTATCGCCCTGCCAAAAAAGACAACTTCGTCCAACCTGCCGAGGAATTTTTCGCCGCCGAAGGTGCCGAAAAGCAGTTCGCCGGCCCCGTCTACATCCCCTTTTTGCGCCTCGGCCGCCTCAAGTGTGCCATCAACATAGATGCGCATCTCCTCGCCATCGTAAAGCCCGACGACGTGATACCACTGTTCAAATTCAAGCACCGTTTTTCCCCATACGCCGCCTGTGAATCCACCGCCAGACCAGATGCCAAACACATAGCCGCCCGGCACCTGTTCGGTTAGAGACTGCACTTCGAGAAGATAGGCACCGTTCCGCCGAATCGCGGTGTCTGAAACGCCATCGTTCATATAGACCCAGGTTGCGATAGTCATCTGATCTGTGAAGGCCAAGCTATCCGAATGTTCAACGGTGACAACGTGAGGCGGTTCAAATTCCAGCGCACCGCCGAATTTGCCTTCCGCCCATTTCGCCCCGGCTATCGCGCCATCATTGCCGTTGCCGGAGGTATCGGCCGCGACATTGCCTTTTCCTTCGTCAAAAAGCCAGATGCCGACTGCGTCGTCCAGCAAGTTCGCGGCGAGCGCGCCGCTTCCGATGCATAGGCATCCAATGAACAGACAAAATATCCACTTCATGATTTCCGTCCTCCTTAAAAAAGCATTGTAGCAGAAATCGTAAATGTTGTCAAATAATTGTTTGCATTTTCTGCGGATTTGTGCTAAAGTGAAGAGAAATTACGGCGTTGAGAATAGACGATGTTGACGCAAACAATGATACAAGACGTGCCATCGGAACCCGGTGTCTACTTTTTTCGCGGTGCTTCCGGCAAAATCCTTTACATTGGCAAGGCGAAATGCCTTCGGAAGCGGGTGCGTTCGTATCTTCACAAAAACAAAAGCCGCCCATCCAAAATCAAACGCCTTGTGCGGTGGACAACCGACGTACGATACCAGGTCTGCCGTTCAGAGCAGGAGGCCCTCTTTCTTGAATCGCGGCTGATTCAAGAACATCAGCCATCCTACAATTCTGCCATGAAACATGGGCGGAAATCGTGGTATATTCGGATAGATGTGGGAGAAGATTTTCCGCTTGTAGAGCAAGTCTCCGAGAAAGAAGAAGTTGATGGCGCGAGATACTTCGGACCGTTTTCCAGCCGGCGATGGACAGCGGAGGCGGTTGACGTTTTCCACCGTATTTTCCCGATTCGGACGTGCGAAGGCGCGATTACTCCGTGCCCGGCGTTCCGCCCATGCTTTAGTTACCACATCAAAAGGTGCGACGCGCCATGCGCAGGTTACGTCACACACGAAGCGTATCACGCCATGATAGCCGATGTCGTCGGTTTGCTGGAGGGACATTACGATGAAGTGTTCGCATCTCTCGTTGCGAAACGGGATAGTGCCACCGCAGAATTGCAATTTGAACGGGCGGCCGTCTTCCAAAAACAGATTCAGCGCATCGAAAAAGTGTTTACGTTTTTAGATGTGCATCGGAAGGGGAGAAGAAATTCATGAACAAAGAAGTCCTCGGCGGAAGCGATGGGAAAGCGCGATGCAAGTGTGGGCGGCTCCGTTATCCGCGCCATCCAGTCTGTCCGAAGTGTTATTATGAAGGCGCGCAGCAGCCGAATTCCCTAGACCCGAGGAAATTGCCGCGCGAAGAACTGCTAAAGATGCAGGCTCCGAAACGGATGCCGCTCCCAGACCGGCGTGAACGCATCCGATTTTTAGAGCAGCGATATGGTTCGCAGCTGCGCGGGCAAGACATTCGTTTTATGAAGAATCCGCAGGTATACGCGCTGTCTGAACAAGCGGGATATCGGCGGAGATAACGGATTTTGTTGAATTACGAAAGGGACATCTGAAGCAGGATTTCCAAGATTAGAGGATTCGCAGGATTAGGAAATCTCTCGGCCCCACCGAATACTGCGCAGTTACGGTTGTCTCCCCATAGGAGCGCCCTCCCGGTCTCGATGCACCCACGTAGGAGCGCCCTCCCGGTCCCGATGCACCCACGTAGGAGAGTCCTCCTAGTCTCGATGCACCCACGTAGGCGCGGTTTTCAACCGCGCACTCTACGTCTGTCTGAAGCAGGATTTACAGGATTTATAGGATTAGGAGCAGGATTTCCAAGATTTTCAAGATTTTCAGGATTAGAGATCGGATTGCTGATAGATTTCTGCGCGGCTGAAAAACGCTGCCTTTTAGGTCCGTAGGACCTTAATGTCTATAGCGCGACGCGCCCGGCATGAATCTAAGGTCTGTAAGACCTTAATATGCTTTTTCTTTTTCGGCTATCCAAACCGTGCCTACGAACCGTAGGGCGAGGGCCTGTCCCTCGCCGAGCCAAAATTCTCCTTTCACCGTAGGGCGAAGGACAGGTCCTCGCCGTGCTTGCATGTCACAGAAAACATCTATGGGCTGCAGAGTTGTTTTGTCAGATTGAGCGATCGCGGGGGACAGGCCCCCGCGCTACAGGTAAAAGAAGATTTTCCTTAACAAGACCTCTCATCCTGTGGATCTTCTTAATCTTGTAAATCCTGATTCAGACAATTGACATCGCGGCGGACAGCCCACCGCGCTACGATAGAAATAGCATTTTTCGATTTTCCTGAAAAAACTTGCCAAAAAATTGTATTTCGCGTAAAATTACCATCAATCGCGCGCAAACCGAAAAATCAAAAAAAATGGTTGACATTTCTCGCGATTTTTGCTATAATTTATAGAAATGTCGCAGAAAATCACTTTTTTTGAGATTTTCTCAGAAAAATGTTGACAAAAAAAGCGGAATTTGCTAAAATCGAACCTATCATGAACGTTTTGGCTGTTTTTCGCGAGAAAAAACGTTGACAAATTTGCATTTTCGAGTATAATGAATGCAAACGTGGTGAGATGCGCGCGAAAAAACGCGCCACCGCGAGACTGAAATCCGCAAACTTTGCTGAACGAGGAACGATACCGTGAACCAGCGAATTGATTATTCCATTGCTAACC
>PYJE01000070.1 GCA_003635305.1 Candidatus Poribacteria bacterium
AACCGCGATTGGCAGCGACAACCTCTTCTGGCACATCGAGAAAGAACGGTTGCAAATCGCCTTGCACAGATGGCTTAAGGCGGAACGCGACGCTAATCTGCCGGTTCTCCCGCGTTATTTTGAAGTCAACATCGGGCGAAAGTCAGGGAACGCCGATGCGGCACTCAGCCGCGAACAGGCTCTTTCTATCGGCGGCGTGCCGCTGCAAGCGAAGATCGACCGGATTGATGTCGGCGACGGTGTTTTCAACGTCATTGACTATAAAACCGGGAGTTCAACGATTAGAATCCGAGATATCCTTGAGGGACGCGCCCTACAACTTCCTGTCTATCTTGAGATTGCGAAGCACCTGCTGAATGGGGAATACGTCCCAGCGGCAGGGGTGTATCACAAAATCAGGTTTGATAAATGCACGGTTGAATTGGGAGTCGGCAACAAAGAGGACAACGATACCAGCTTCCAAGGTTACAACGGCGAAGTCTGGAAAAAAGTCGGTGGAGGGAGTGGACAACTCGTCGATTCCCTTGAGCGTGTCATTCAGCGCGTGAGTGGCTATGTTGCGCATTATGTTGATGAAATGTGCGATGGCAAATTCCCACTCATCACACGCGTGGGTACGTTTGTGGATTCCGAGGAAGAGGGCAGCTTCCCACTCACACCGCGCAACAAAACCGCGCCTTGTAGTTATTGCGCCTACAAGCAGATGTGCCGCGTCGGCGCAGTTCCGGAAAGCAGGGACGCGGAAGCATAATTTTTTTTCGCTTGCATACAAATCGTGAATCTGTTATACTTTTTAACATCATATTTTAAGGAGGTTTTTTGTCGGAATTTGAATGAACTCCGACGAAGAATTTAACATGGCACATACATTACCGGCACTGCCTTACGCGCACGATGCTTTGGAACCTTACATTGACGCACAGACGATGGAAATCCACCACGGGAAACACCATCAAGGCTACGTCAACAACCTGAACGCTGCTCTGGAAGGGCTCGGGGAACTCGCTGATATGGATGTTGCAGATCTGCTGCAAAACCTCGACCGGGTGCCCGAAGACAAACGCCAAGCGGTGATTAACAACGGCGGCGGCCACGCGAACCACTCGCTCTTCTGGTCGGTCATGAGCCCCAACGGCGGTGAAATCGGCGGCGAGATTGCCACGGCGATTGAATCCACCTTCGGTGGATTGCATGAAGCCCGCGACTTGTTCGGTGCCGCCGCGACAACACGGTTCGGCTCCGGATGGGCATGGCTCGTGCTCGGCGATGACGGACTGGAGATTTACTCCACGGCGAATCAGGACAGCCCGCTGATGCAGGGGCACATCCCGCTGCTCGGTGTCGATGTCTGGGAGCACGCCTACTATCTGAAATATCAGAACCGCCGCCCCGATTACGTTGAGGCGTGGACGAACGTCATTAATTGGACGCGCGTCAACGAACTCTATATCGCCAACGCGTAGCATCAACCCGTAATAAGTAGGGCTCGCCTGGGCCCTACTTTTTTCGGAAACGGTTTAGTTTTTGCGGGGATAAGCCCCCGCGCTACGGCCGCGAGGTGACTATTGGAATAATTTCTGGCGAAATCACATTTTTTCTTGACATTTCGGTAAAAATGTGGTATAATTAAAATGCACGCGTGTGTAACTCACACGAATATAGATAGCATCTTTACGCGGCCCGAGCTCCGTAGGCGCGGTTTCCAACCGCGCTGACAGGCGTAGGCTGTGTAAAGCCTAACGACAAAAAAGCGTTGAAAGGGAGGAGTAAGTCGTCTGAACTTGCCAGAGCGGGAGACTCATAGGCTGCGAGGTCTCCTCAAGTTACCCCGACTGAATGTCGCCCCGGAGCTGCCCATCTGAACCGTCCGATGTTTGGCATCAAGTGCCAGGCCGAATTAGGATGGGCCGGTGTGATGCCCGTTATCGCATCCGAATGAGTGCTCTTTCTTGCCTGTCTCGTCATTTTTTCCGTAGGCGCGCTTTCCAAGCGCGCACGTTTCCGGGCGCGCCCCTCGCGGTGCGTATTTTATCCGGCAGGCGCGCTTTTCAAGCGCGCCCCTCGCGTCGCGTCCGTTTCCGGTAGGCGCGCTTTTCAAGCGCGCACGTTTCCGGGCGCGCCCCTCGCGGGAATAAGAAAGAGAATTGGAGTGGTACCACGGAAAGGACCTTTGTAGCCCTTCTCGTCTCCAAATTTGGAACGAGTTGGGCTTTTTTTATTTTGTCAAGGCGGATGTCGTCTATATCCGCTGACGCATGCTCGCAGTCTATATCGTCTGGTTGTTTACCAAAAACCTGACGAAGCCCGTAGGCGCGGTTTTCAACCGCGCATCCTAGTCTATATCGTCTGGTTGTTAAATAAAAACCCTCATCCCAAAAACGTAGATATTGACAACGTCAATATCGGCGATACGGAGAGAGATAACTATGAACCAATCACCCTTCTCGAACGCCTTGCAAACAACGGAACTCTCAGGAGCCAGGAGCCTGGTTGAAAGTCTCAAACGGGAAGGCGTTGAGTATATCTTCGGTGTCAACGGTGGCGCAGCGATGCCGATTTTCGACGCGCTCTACGGTGAAACAGATATAAAACTCATCCCAATGCGGCACGAACAGGGCTGCTCACACGCCGCTGATGGATACGCCCGCGCCACTGGAAAAGTTGGAGTCGCCCTCGCTACATCGGGACCGGGCGCGACGAACCTCGTTACCGGCATCGCAACCGCCTACATGGATTCTATCCCGATGGTGGCGATTACCGGACAGGTTTTCACGCATTACATCGGCAGCGATGCCTTCCAAGAGTGTGACGTTATCGGTGTGACGCGCCCGATTTGCAAGCACAGCTACCTCATCAAAAGTAGCGACGAGGTGGCGGATGTCGTCGCCGAGGCGTTTCACATCGCGCGCACCGGGAAGCCGGGGCCCGTCGTCATTGACATCGCCAAGGATGCCCAGATGAAGGAGGCCCCTTATCACTATCCGGCATCGGTGGACATCCGCAGTTACAAACCGCAAGTTCACGGCGACCCGGGCCAAATTGCCAAGGCCGCGGAACTGATTAAGCAGGCGAAACGCCCGATGCTTTACGCTGGAGGCGGCGTTGTCCTCGCCGATGCCTCGGCGGAACTGCGCGAACTTACCCTCAAAACCGGCATCCCGATTACCGTCACGTTGATGGGGCTCGGCGCGTTTCCGGAGACGCATCCGCTTGCAATGGAGATGCCCGGCATGCACGGCTCTTGCTGCGCAAACTACGCATTCACGGACTCAGATTTAGTCGTCGCTATCGGTGCCAGATTCGATGACCGGGTTACGGGAGACCTCGGCAAATTCGCGCCGAACGCCAAAAAAATCCACATTGACATTGACGCATCGTGCATCGGGAAGAATGTCCTGATAGATGTGCCTATCGTCGGTGATGCGAAGAGCGTCCTCACTGAACTGAACAAGCAAGTCGGCAGGGCCGACATCGATGCATGGCGCGCGCAGATTCAGGAATGGAAGCAGAAATATCCGTTTGAATACGAACAGAAGGGCGACAAGGTGATGCCGCAGTATGTCATTGAGCAGATTTATGAGCATTACAGCGATGCCATCGTCGTTGCGGATGTCGGACAGCACCAGATGTGGGCGGCGCAGTATTTCAAATTCACGGAGCCGCGGCAGTGGCTCAACTCCGGCGGCCTCGGCACGATGGGGTTTAGTTTGCCGGCCGCCATCGGCGCGCAACTCGGATGTCCTGACAAGACTGTCGTCAACATCAACGGCGACGGTTCCTACATCATGACGATTCAGGAGCTCGTGCCGGCGATTACGCTGAAGCTGCCACTCAAGATTTTCATCATCAACAACATGTATTTGGGAATGGTGCGGCAGTGGCAGGAGTTGTTCCACGGTAAACGCTATTCCGCGGTTGACTACCACGATAACCCGGATTTCGCGATGCTGGCGCAGGCGTTCGGCGCGACGGGGCTCCGCGTCGAACATGTGGAAGATGTCCGGCCCGCCTTGCAGAAGGCGAAGGGGATTGACGACGGGCCTGTCGTCATCGATTTCATCGTGGCGGAAGAGGAGAATGTCTTCCCGATGGTGCCTGCTGGCGCGGGCCTCGGCGATGTCATCCGCGGGTTGTCTTAAGTGGAAGGATGCGCGCGGACAACGGAACCCGTAGGCGCGCTTTTCAAGCGCGCCCGCCATAAGGAAACCCGTAGGCGCGCTTTTCAAGCGCGCCTACCGGCAATTTTTACGACGAAAACAAATGGAAAACATCAATTCGGATGAACGACACATTTTCTCGGTTTTAGTCGAAAACCGATTCGGCGTTCTCGCCCGCGTCGCAGGGCTTTTCAGCGGGCGCGGCTTCAATATTGACAGCCTCAACGTCGCCGAAACACACGACGAAAGCATCTCGCAGATGACGCTCGTCACACACGGCGACGCGCAGATTATCGAGCAGATCTACCAGCATCTCAACCGGCTGATAGACGTAATTGAGGTGACAGACCTCACCACCGGCACGCACGTTGAGCGCGAACTCGTCCTCATCAAGCTCAGCGCGGAACCGCATGAACGCGCCGAGATTCTGCAAGTCGCAGAAATCTTCCGCGCACGCGTCGTTGACGTGAAACCTACCTCCCTCACACTGGAAATCACCGGCGATGAAGGGAAACTGAACGCCGCGATCGAGGTTCTTGACATCTATGGCATTCTTGAATTGGCGCGCACCGGCAAAATTGCGATGTTGCGCGGTGTTAATGACTGACAGGAAGCGGAACGCGCTTGGGGTTGTGCGCTCTTCAGGTCCATTAGGACCTGCATGTCTATAGACAAACGTGCTTCGCCCCTCTCAAGGTCCGCTAGAACCTTAATTGAAAACAGAAGATACGGTGGGCGTTGTGGCCGTGCCGTAGGCGCGCGTTGTAAGCGCGCTCTGGATTGTGCGCGGTTGAAAACCGCGCCTACGGCCGGCACTCAGGAATGGGATGGGAGATCGGAGAGCGTTTCTTCAGGTCCATTCGGACCTGCATGTCTATAGAAAAACGTGCTTCGCTCCTCTCAAGGGCCGCTAGGACCTTAATCAAAAACAGGAGCTCCGGTGCGGCGGCCTATTAAGGTCTTACAGACCTTAGGGTTTTCGCTTCTTTCGGTTCTATAGACATTCAGGTCCTACGGACCTGAAGAGCGTCTCGTGATATAATGGGATGGGCGATCGGAAAGCGTCTCTTCAGGTTCGACAGTTGTGGCCGTATCGTAGTCGCGCGTTGTAAGCGCGCTCTGGATTATGCGCGGTTTCAAACCGCGCCTACGGCCGGAGTTGCTGCCCCCCCGTAGGCGCGCGTTGTAAGCGCGCTCTGGATTGTGCGCTCTTCAGGTCCGTTAGGACCTGCATGTCTATAGACAAACGTGCTTCGCCCCTCTCAAGGTCCGCTAGGACCTTAATCAAAAACAGGAGCTCCGGTGCGGCGGCCCATTGTAGTTCGGGCTCGCCGGATCCCGAACGCCATGTGAATGCCTGTAAGACCTTAAATGTAGGAGGAACAACAAAAAAATGGCAACAATTTACTACGATAGCGATGCAAATTTCGACTTGCTGAAACAGCGCACCGTCGCCGTCATCGGCTATGGCGCGCAAGGCAGAGCGCAATCGCTTAACCTCAGAGACAGCGGCGCAAACGTCGTTGTCGGACTTTACGAAGGCAGCCGCTCCAAAGCGCGCGCCGAAGCAGAAGGACTCACCGTCAAAAACGTCGAAGAAGCAGCGGCGATGGCGGACATCGTGCAAGTGCTTATCCCCGATGAACGGCACTCCACCGTTTATCGCGAGCAGATCGCACCGAATATGCAGGCTGGCAACATGCTGATGGTATCGCACGGGTTCAGCGTCCATTTCGGGCAAATCGTCCCGGCATCCGATATTGACGTGGCGATGATCGCACCGAAAGGACCGGGGTCACTCGTCCGAGAGGTGTTTGAAGGCGGCGGCGGTGTGCCATGCCTCATCGCCATTCATCAGGACACGAGCGGCACGGCGCGTGACATCGCGCTCGCTTATGCCAGAGGCATCGGCGGCACACGCGCCGGTGTCATCGAGACGACCTTCCGTGAAGAAACCGAAACCGATCTCTTCGGCGAACAGGCAGTGCTATGCGGCGGCACCGCGGCACTCATCAAAGCCGCCTTTGATACCCTCGTTGAAGCAGGCTATCAACCAGAAATGGCGTATTTTGAATGCCTCCACGAACTGAAACTTATCGTTGACCTGATTTACACCGGCGGCTTAAGCAAAATGCGGAATGATGTCAGCAACACCGCTGAATACGGCGATTTGACGCGCGGCCCGGTGCTCATCGACGATAGCGTCCGCGACCGGATGCGTCAGATTTTGGCGGATGTGCAAGGCGGCATTTTCGCACGCGAATGGGTGCTAGAAAATCAGGCGAACCAACCTGTCCTCGGCGCGCTTCGTCGACGTGAAGAGGAGCATCCTATCGAAGAAGTCGGCAAAAATCTGCGCAGCAT
>PYJE01000071.1:0-5226 GCA_003635305.1 Candidatus Poribacteria bacterium
GGGGGACAAGCCCCGCGCTACGGTAGGGGGACAGACCTAAAGTTTACCACAAAAACGCGCACATGTCAAGTTTTTCTTGCGATGCCTTTTGGCATAGGAACTGAACCGCGGGGGACAGGCCCCCGCGCTACGGTAGGGGGACAGACCCATTGCGTTCGCAGGCGACAGCTCCCTGCATTTACGGACAGGCAGAACATTTACGATAACAGCCCTTCCTCTGCCATCGCGATGGCACTGAGCAGCGCGCGCGCCTTGTTCTGCGTCTCACGATACTCGTTTTCGGGAACGGAATCCGCGACAACACCGCCACCTGCCTGCACATAAGCAACGCCATCTTTGATAACAGCCGTTCGGATAGTAATCGCCGTGTCCGCACTGCCCGAAAAACTGAAGTAACCCACCGCGCCGCCGTAGGGACCTCGGCGCGTCGGTTCTAATTCGTCAATGATTTCCATGGCGCGGATCTTCGGCGCACCGGAGAGTGTTCCTGCCGGTAAACACGAACGGATAACATCAAACGCCGACAAGTCATCGCGCAATCTGCCGATGACGTGCGAGACAATGTGCATCACGTGCGAGAAGCGTTCAACTATCATCAGATCTGTGACTTCCACCGTGTGATAGTTACACACCCGCCCAAGGTCATTCCTACCCAGGTCAACGAGCATGACGTGTTCGGCGCGCTCCTTCGGGTCAGCGAGGAGTTGCTGTTCTAACTCCCGGTCTTCCTCGGCCGTTTTTCCCCGCGGGAGAGTGCCAGCAATCGGGCGCGTCTGGACAAGTCCATCCTCCACCCGCACCATCATCTCCGGCGATGCACCGACAATCTCAAACTCGTCAAACTTCAAATAATACATATAGGGCGAAGGGTTGACAACCCGCAATGCCCGATAGATATCAAACCCTGCAACGGAGACAGGACGGCTAAATCGCTGTGAAGGCACTACTTGGATGATGTCGCCCGCGGCGATGTATTCCTTGGCGCGCCGCACCGCTTCTTCATATCCCTCCTTCGTAAAGTTGGAAGTGGGAAGGATTTCCTGGTTCCCCGCAGTTGAAGCGCGGTTGCAAGCCGCGCCTACCGAGGGGGCTGATGTTGCGAGCGATGCGGCGGACGGATAGAGAAAGCCGCCCTTACGAATGATTACGTCAATCCGTTCAATCGCCTCGGCGTAGGCGGCATCGACATCGCCATCGATGCGTGCGTTCGCCACAACCTTAATCTGATGGTTCACATGATCGAACACCAACAGGGTTTCGGCGAGCATGAAAAAGCAGTCGGGCAGCGCGAGCTCGTCTACCGTTTCATCGGGGAGTTCTTCGACGAAACGCACCATGTCGTAACTCAGATAACCCACCGCGCCGCCATGGAACTGCGGTAACCCATCCACTTGCACCGGGCGGTAGCGATGCATCACGTCTGCCAGGGCTTGCAACGGATCTTCGCACGTCAGCGTCACCTTCTCGCCTTTTGAGAGATAATCTAGCGTCACCTGATGCCCTTTGCTATGGAAAAGCACGGATGGTTGACATCCCAAAAAGGAGTAGCGTGCAAGGGTCTCGCCTCCCTCAACGCTCTCCAAGAGAAACGCGAAATTATCGGGCATTAATTTGTAAAAAGCGGACACCGGTGTCTCCATATCAGCCAAAATAGGGCGATATACCGGGACCGTGTTTCCGAATTTCGCCTTCTCGCGAAATTCCTCCAATGTCGGATAATACATGTTTTTATTGTTCCTAGCGGTGGTTTGGCAGTTTCTGGGGTGATGGCCTTGGCTACCCAGGTTGCATTGGCAACGTCAATGCTTACGTTTCTGCGACTACCGCTGAGTGTAAGGGCAATTCTATATTCGCCCGTAGGCGCGCTTTGAAAGCGCGCCTACCTGATAGGCAAAATCGAGACCGGGAGGTATCTCCTACCCATGCCTGTTCTAATACACTGACTCTGCCTCAAACATCTTCTCGCCTACAACACGCGTGGATTCGCCATCGGGGGAGACTTCCCGAAAGAAGCAGGAGCGATAGCCGACGTGGCACGCTGCGACCCGCTGCTCCACCTTGATAAGCAGGGCATCGCCATCGCAATCAACCGCGATAGACTTGACAGTCTGCGTATGCCCAGAAGTCTCCCCCTTTATCCAAAGTTTCTGGCGGGAGCGGCTCCAGAAGCAGACGCGGCCCGTGTTGAAGGTCTCGGTAATCGCATCAGCGTTCATGTATCCGAGCATCAGCACTTCGTTATTTGTTTCGTCTTGAATGATGGCCGCGACGAGTCCGTCCCGGTCAAATTTAAGTTCCGATAAAATTTCCATTTTGCGTTTCTCCAAAAGCACCCGGTAGACGCGCGCGGTTTAAACACCCGATAGACGCGCTTTCCAAGCGCGCACCTATGAGAGGGAGCGGTTGAAAACCACGCCTACCGACTCCGTCGCATCCATTTTTATCAACGACACGCCAACAACTTCACACAGACAGGCATCGGCACTTCGGTGACGTGTCCTGTCGCGTTGAGCGCGCCAGTTTCGGTATCAATAGCAAACGTGACAATCGTATCTGTCTGCTGATTGGCGGCGAAGAGGAACGTGCCGTCCGGGTTCAGCCCGAAATTGCGCGGCGTTTTCCCCTGCGTCGATTCATAACCGATAGAGGTGAGCCGTCCGGTCTCCTCATCAATCGCGCAGATGGCGATGCTATCGTGTCCCCGGTTTGAGCCGTAGAGGAATTTCCCGTTGGGATGCACATGCACATCGGCACAGTGACTCGTGCCATCAAAATCCTCTGGAAGCGTAGAGAGCGTCTGAAACTCGGTCAGCGTGCCGGCCGCACCGTCATAGGCAAACGCCGTGAAGGTAGAGTCTAATTCATTAATCACATACGCGAATTTGCCGTTCGGATGGAAATCGAAGTGGCGAGGTCCTGCCCCCGGATGCACGCGCACCCACGGTTGCACATTCGGTGTTAACGTGCCGTTTTCGGCATCAAGTCGGTAAATCAGGATTTTATCCAGCCCGAGGTCTGGCGAGAAGGCGTAACGGTTGCCCGGGTCGATGCGAATCGCGTGCGCGTGCGGCTCCATCTGCCGCTGCGGATTGATGCTAGAACCTTGATGCTGGACGAAATCCGATGCCTCGCCGAGTCTGCCATCTGAACCAATCGGAAAGGCCACGACGCTGCCGCCGCCGTAATTCGCCACTAGCAGGAACTTGCCGGTTGCGTCAACGCTCAGATGACACGGCGCGCCTCCGCCGGTCGCGCGCTTATTGAGGAAGCTGAGCTCCCCGGTGTCCTGATGGATGTAAAACGCCGTGACAGAGCCACTCGCCTTCCCATCGTATTCATTAAGCTCGTTGACAGCGTAAAGATACTTGCCGTTCGGATGGATTTCCACGAACGAGGGATGCTCAACGCCGCTCGCCTTGCTGGAATACTCCAACGCGCCTGTCGCGCCATCAAGGCGATAGACATAGATGCCCTCGCTGTCGCTGTGCGTATAAGTGCCGACATAAACGAAATAGTCCTGACTCGTTTGTTGCGCCATCGTTCATCTCCTTTTCCTGTATTTCGCAATGCGTTCAATTAGCATGCTTCGGGATATGACAGTTCTGTTACCAGCACCGCATGCGCCGTTGTTGCATGCTGCGTTCTCTGTGCTCAGTGCCGCCTGCCTGTAATTTGCGTCTATTTTAAGGATACCATAAAATATGTAGGATGTCAAGGGAATTGTAATTCAGAAAAATGCCCACCTACCGTAGGGTGGGGGCTTATTCCCCACCAGGCAGCGGGCCCACAAGGAACAAACGTGAGGGACAGGCCCTCGCACTACGGACAGCAGACGGTTTTTTATACTACCTCAACCCTAATCGCGCGCTCAGCACTCTCCTGATAACCGATACGAACCGCTTTCGCGCGAACCGTCGTCTCACCTTTCTGCAGACGTAACGGCTCCGTATACAACCGCCAACGTGCATCGTCTCCGGAATCTGTCGTCCAAGCGATAGACGCGCCGTGCGTAGAACAGTGAAGTTGCAACAGCAACGGTGCCTCCCATCGCCCACCCGATTCGGCCACCTCCATGCCAGGGTTCGCCGCGTTAATCGGAATGAAAATCGGCGCGGCGGTTTTCGGTTGTTTGCCGTCCGGGTACCAGCGCGCTACCATCTGTTCTTCGGGAATGTCGCCCATGTCGCCGAAATCGGATTGCCATTGCGCCAGCGCGCCGCGCATCCGCTCAAGCACATCGGCGTGCGCCGCATCCGATGCCAAGTTGTTGAGCTCATACCGGTCGTTCGCAACATCGTAGAGCTCCTCAGCCGGGCGCGGATACTGGAACATTACCCCCCGCTCTTCTTCCAATTTGCCCGCAGCATGGAGCCGCCACATCTCCTGCATAATCGGATGCCGATTGCGATACGGAATCCAGAGCAGATACGGCTTTTCGGGGTAATAATTCCTGATGTATTTATACCGTTTATCCCGCACGGCGCGCACCATGTCGTAAGATTCATCATACCGGTCGCGGGTGGCGAAGATATAGTTCCGTTCTACCGTTTGTGGGCCGAGGAAGGGTTGTCCCTGCAGATGCTGCGGTGCCTCTACACCACACAACGACAACACCGTCGGACCCAGGTCGATGAGGCTGACGAGTTGCTGACTGACGCTATCTGGCGACAATTCACCGGGCCAACGCACAATCAACGGAATCCGAATACCAGCATCGTAGGGCCACCGTTTGCCGCGTGGGAGCCCCTCACCGTGGTCGCTCCAGAGAAAGACGATGGTATTCTCGGCGAGGCCATCTTCTTCCAACTGAGCCAAGAGTTCACCGACGCGTGCATCAGCGGTGGAGAGGTTATCGTAGTGACGCGCCAACGCCTCGCGCGATTTCTGCGTATCCGGCAGATAAGGCGGCAGCTGCACATCGTCAGGATTCGTTGTTAACGGCGGGCTATTTTCGCGCGCCCACATCCCACTTTCGTGCGTGACGGTAGGGTTGAATACCGAAAAGAACGGCTGTCCCTCTTCCCGATTCCGCCAGTGTCCCGTGTTGCTACAGTCGTCCCATGCTGTGCTTGGCGGCGTGAACTGATAATCGGTTTTGCTGTTGTTAGAGCAGTAATAGCCCGCGCCGCGCAGATATTCGGTGAACGTCTTGACATAAGGCGGCGGCACCGCAGAATAGGGTGTCGGCATGTCGGGCGTGTTTCGGTTCGTATGCGCCGTGCGCAT
>PYJE01000071.1:5246-5449 GCA_003635305.1 Candidatus Poribacteria bacterium
CGCGTTCGGAAACCGGCACCCGCCCGCGGCGAGCCTATCAATATTCGGCGTGCGCGCAACCGCATCGCCGTAGCAGCCAAAGCGCGGAGTTGTGTCCTCTAATGAAATCCAAAGAATATTGGGGAGTTGTGATGTGTTCATGAGGTATTCCTGTTAAAAATTTATGATAGTATAACCTGAATTGCAAAGGAATGTCAATTTTT
>PYJE01000071.1:5469-8844 GCA_003635305.1 Candidatus Poribacteria bacterium
CGTGAACTGATAATCGGTTTTGCTGTTGTTAGAGCAGTAATAGCCCGCGCCGCGCAGATATTCGGTGAACGTCTTGACATAAGGCGGCGGCACGGCAGAATAGGGTGTCGGCATGTCAGGCGTGTTTCGGTTCGTATGCGCTGTGCGCATGTGGTGCGTGCCGATAGAGGTCTGATACATGCCGGTGATGATAGCAGAGCGGCTCGGCGCGCAGACACCGGCGGTGGAGAACGCGTTCGGAAACCGGCACCCGCCCGCGGCGAGCCTATCAATATTCGGCGTGCGCGCAACCGCATCGCCGTAGCAGCCGAAGCGCGGAGTTGTGTCCTCTAATGAAATCCAAAGAATGTTGGGGCGTTGGGATGTGTTCATGAGGGATTCCTGTTAAAAATTTATGATAGTATAACCTGAATTGCAAAGGAATGTCAATTTTTCCTCTGAATCAGGATTTCCTGGATTAGGGGAATTTGGGCCATCAACCCCTTTCTTGACAGATGTCAGGACATCACAGACATGAAGAGACATTCTTCAACGATGCGCTATGTCCGACGGCAAGGTGTTCCACTACCAGGCCCTGTAATCCTGCTAATCTTGTGAATCTTGTAAATCCTGCTTCAGATAAACTTGACAACCAAACCCAACTCACATAAAATACCAACAGCAACACATCAGGAGAAACAAAATGCCAAACCGGACCGCAGCCCAACTCACCCAAATCTGCAGAAACGTCTTCCAGAAATGGGACGTGCCAGATGCCGAAGCCGAAATCGTTACGAAATCCATGGTGGACGCAAATCGCGTCGGACACGATTCACACGGTGTCATCCATCTGCCGAAATATGTGCGGGAATTGGAAGCAGGACTCATCCAACCCAGCGCGCCAATTGACACCCTGCACGAATCCGCTTCAATCGCCGTGCTAGACGGGAATTGGGGATTCGGTCCTGTCATTGCGACGCGGGCAATGGAAATCGCAATCCAGAAGGCAAAGAAAACGGATGTTAGCACCGTCGTAGTCTCGCGATGCAACGAAGTCGGTAGGTTAGGCGGATACGCCAGCCTCGCCGCGGATGCAGCGATGCTCGGCCTGCTCATGGCAAATGACCACGGTGGTGGCACCTGCGTCGCACCGCACGGCGGGAACGAACCGAGACTCTCTACCAACCCCATCGCCTGCGCTGTGCCGATTCGCGGTAAACAGCCGATTGTGCTGGATATGGCTACCAGCGTCGTTGCCTCCGGGAAAATGCGTCTCAAACAGCATCAAGGTGAGGCAGTTCCGGATGCATGGCGTGTGAACGCCGATAGCGATGTGCTATTACCGTTCGGGGGTTACAAAGGGTTCGGGCTCAGCGTAATTGTGGATATCCTCGCGGGCGCGCTGTCGGGTGCGGGGTGCAGCCGCAGCGGGGATGCACGCGTCGGCAACGGGTTGTTTGTCACGGTGCTCAACATCGCTAGTTTTCGCGGCTTTCCCGGCTTCAGCGCGGAACTCCAACGGTTTATTGACTATCTTAAATCGGAAAAGCGCGCGGACATTCGGGTACCGGGCGAACGCGGGTTCCAAGAACAGCGCAAACGGGAACGGGAGGGAATTCCGATAGACGAGGAAACGTGGCAGCAGATTCAGGAGTTGTGAGATGCCGGGCGAAACGAGCACCGTTGGTTAAACGGCAGTTAACGACTCCCCTGTCTCTGGATGAAACAGGTGCGCTTTGTCCATGTTGAAATGCACAGTCAGCAGCGCGTTGTGCCTCGGTGTATTGGCTCCCTCGGATTGCGCAATGAAATGGCTATCCCCCGCGCGGAGATAGAGGAGGACATGGTTGCCCAGCGGCTCCACTAACTCCACCTGCGTCTCAACAGTATTCCTGGCCGCACCCTGGACGCGGATATCCTCCGGACGGATGCCGAGCGTCACTGCATCCCCTGAAAAACCTTGCAACTTTTCGCGGAGACGGGAAGTTAACAGCACCTCAAACCCTTCAAATTGAAGCGTCTCTGCGCGAATGCGTGTCTCAATGAAATTCATCGGCGGCGTGCCGATGAAGCCACCCACAAACCGGTTCGCGGGGTTATGATATAGCGTGCCCGGGTCGGCAATCTGTTGGATTTTCCCCTCGTTCAGGACAACAATCTGATCTCCCATCGTCATCGCCTCAACCTGATCGTGCGTAACATAGACGATGGTGGCGTTGAGCCTGTCGTGCAGACGGCTGAGCTCCATCCGCATCTGCACGCGCAACTTCGCATCGAGGTTGCTCAACGGCTCATCGAATAGGAACACCTTCGGATGTCGGACTATCGCGCGGCCGACAGCGACGCGCTGCCGTTCGCCGCCGGAGAGATGCTTCGGTTTCCGCGATAACAGATGCGATATGCTCAGAATCTCCGCCGCCTCGAGAACGCGTTGCTCAATCTCTGCTTTCGGATACTTGCGCAGTTTCAACCCGAACGCCATGTTTTTGTAAACAGACATGTGCGGATAAAGCGCGTAATTCTGGAAGACCATGGCGATGTCCCGCTCCTTCGGCGGCGTGTCGTTGATGCGCTCACCATCAATATAGATGTCGCCTTCGGTTATCTCTTCCAACCCGGCGATCATCCGTAAAATCGTCGATTTGCCACATCCAGAAGGACCGACTAGCACGGTGAAGCACTCATCTGGAATCTGAAAATCTGCTTTGTCAACAGCGAGGACATCGCCATCGTAAATTTTGGTGACATCCTTTAAGGTGACATGTGCCATAGTTTCTCCAAAAGTAGATATCAGCGCGCCCGTTGCGCGAGGGGCTGTCCCTCGCAATCTCTCCCTCGCGCCACGGGGTAAAGAGGCCGCTATTGCGAATCCGTTTCCGCCTTTTCCGCCGCCTTCTTCGCCGCGTTTTCCTTTACCAATGCCGCAACGGCAGTCTCAAGCCTGTGGCCACGGAGGTTCGTTTTGCGGACAACGCCTTCGCCATCAATCAGAAAGGTTGATGGAAACGAACGGACGTTATACAAGTTGCAGATGCGGTTGTCTGCATCCCAATATTGCGGCCAGGTAATCTCCTCCTGCGCAATATACGCCTCAAGCGGCGGCTTGCCCATGTCTCGGCTGATGCCGATAATCTCAAAATCCTGCTCGCGGTATTTCGCATACGTTTTTTTGAGGTGCGGCATTTCAGCGCGACAGGGAGCGCACCACGTCGCCCAAAAATCAAGTAGCACGACTTGCCCCCGATACTCCGCTAACGAAAGCTTCTCGCCCTTCAAATTAACCACCTCAAAATCCTTTGCCGGTTTTCCGACGAACGCACTCGCCGGTTTCCCGAACGGATTCGGCTCTTTCCCCTTCCGTTCGCTCGTGTCCAATTCAAGGATTTTCGCCGCGAT
>PYJE01000071.1:8864-22274 GCA_003635305.1 Candidatus Poribacteria bacterium
GGACCGACTAGCACGGTGAAGCACTCATCTGGAATCTGAAAATCTGCTTTGTCAACAGCGAGGACATCGCCATCGTAAATTTTGGTGACATCCTTTAAGGTGACATGTGCCATAGTTTCTCCAAAAGTAGATATCAGCGCGCCCGTAGCGCGAGGGCTGTCCGCCGCAATCTCTCCCCCGCGCCACGGGTTAAGCAGGGGCCGCTATTGCGAATCCGTTTCCGCGTTTTCCGCCGTATTCCTCGCCGCGTTTTCCTTTACCAATGCCGCAACGGCAGTCTCAAGCCTGTGGCCACGGAGGTTCGTTTTGCGGACAACGCCTTCGCCATCAATCAGAAAGGTTGATGGAAACGAACGGACGTTATACAAGTTGCAGATGCGGTTGTCTGCATCCCAATATTGCGGCCAGGTAATCTCCTCCTGCGCAATATACGCCTCAAGCGGCGGCTTGCCCATGTCTCGGCTGATACCGATAATCTCAAAATCCTGCTCGCGGTATTTCGCGTACGTTTTTTTGAGGTGCGGCATTTCGGCGCGACAGGGAGCGCACCACGTCGCCCAAAAATCAAGCAGCACGACTTGCCCCCGATAATCCGCTAACGAAAACTTCTCGCCTTTCAAATTAATCACCTCAAAATCCTTTGCCGGTTTTCCGACGAACGCACTCGCCGGTTTCCCGAACGGATTCGGCTCTTTCCCCTTCCGTTCGCTCGTGTCCAATTCAAGGATTTTCGCCGCGATTTTCGCTTGCGCGCGTGAACCATACTTCGGATGGCTCACCAACTTCTCATACGCCGCATCCGCCTTGTCGTGCTTGCCGAGTTTGTCGTAAGCCAAACCCAATTCCAGCAGACTGCGCTCAATGTAGCGCGCCGACGGATAGTCCTTAACGAGTTCCTCGAAGACCGCGGTGCCTTCCTCCGTCTGTTCTAGACGAATTAAGGCGTTGCCTAGGCGATAGTAGACCTCGTCCACCCGCTTGTATTTCGGGTGCGCCTTGATAAAAACTCGCGATTTCTCAATCAGCTCCTCAAATTCCGCGGGTTCGCTGTTGTGCGTGAGTTGTTTCGCAATCGCCTTAATTTCCTGATATTGGTAGCCAGCCTTCACCGAAGCGGCATCGGCGAAATTCACGCAAAAGGCCAGCAGCCACAGGCTTGCGCACACGAAGGCGCGCCTTCTATTTTGGGATAACATGTTAGCCCTGTTCCTTTTTTACCGAAGATATCCGAAGATATCCGTAGGTTACTCAATTCCTGCTTCATCATTCATTGCTGGACAACTCCAGTCTGACACGAACGCCACAGGCGTTTTACGTCTCGGTCAAACCAGCCGCGACATAAGATGTTAAGTGGATGTGTGGGTTGCACGGAAATCTTTTTTGGATAATAGGGTACGCGGGTCTTACAGCCTCCTTCTGGTCGGCACTCTCGTGCTAACTATGAATCCGCTTCGCACGGCAGCGAGGAAGTCTCTTTTGGCATGCCCCTTCACGCACACATCGGTTTGCCACTATTCACAAGCAGGATTTTCAAGATTAACACGATAAACAGGATAAGAGACTTCCGTTCATCTACGTTTTCCTCTTAATCCTGTCAATCTCGAAAATCGTGTTAATCCTGCTTCGCATTCCTACGCATACCTTCAGCGTTTCAGCATGCTAGGAGATGCTCCTTGTGCGGTAGTCTATAGACATTAAGGTCCGACGGACCTAAGCGGCTCCTTATACGGCATTCCGATAAGAATACGCCAATAACAGCCGCATCTCTTCCACCTGCACGCGTTGCAGGAATTCAACGACATCGGAATCTGTCGCGCTTTCGGCGGCCTGACACCAGTCAATAAACTGAGCCGCGTCCCATGCCGCGTTGTCTGCGATGGCTTGCCCGATGCTGGCGAGCGCGGCCGAGGGTGCGGATGTCTCGTTGTAAAGCGCGAGGGCGCGGGCGCGGACTTCGGGGAAAATGGCGTGTGTGCCGACGCGCCCGAACCAATACTTCGCGTTGCTATAGTCCGGTTCCCGGCGGTGCATGATGCCGTGCCAATAACTTCCCGTCGCATTCGCGAGCTCCTGCGAGATAGTATGCGATGCGTCTAACGCATCGTTCCAGAGGAGCAAGCCGCTTTTAATCGCATCGGCGAACGTGGTATCCTTCACCTTCTGTCCATCAAAGAGCACGTCCGTCGATACCGCTTGGAGGGATTGTGTCAACTCCGCGCACGATTCCTGTTGCGGCACCAGCGGCGGTAGCGGATTGCCCGCCTCTAATTTCTGAATAAAATCGGCAATCGCCGAGGGGTATGTTACGCTCATGAAAAAACTCCTTCACGTTCAAAATCTCTCATTGCAAAGTAGTTTACCATTTTTTCTTGAATAAATCAAGATTTTTTCGGAATCGGCCCCGCGATGCGTAGCGCGGGAATCGGCCCCGCGATGCGTAGCGCGAGGGCCTGTCCCTCGCGAATGTTCAACTGTCTGAAGCAGGATGGCCAGGATAAGCAGGATTTGCAGGATGATAGGAGTCTTGCTGTCGTTAGCAGCGCGCTGACAAACCGCGCAGACCCAATCAACACCGTAAAGTCGGAATCGGGCGATTCCGAACTACGGAGCGGGGGAAACTAAATCGCTCTGGATAACTTGACATTATCTCACTTTTGTGTTATCTTATCTACAAGGAGATTTAACATGTCTAAGCAAATTGAAGACACTATCACGGTGAAAGCACGTGATATTCTCGGCGGGATAACGCATGGTTGGACTTTCGCCACGCAGAAACGAATCTTCGAGGAATTGAAGAAGCGTTCTGATATGGTTGCCACATGCGCCGGACGCGAAACCATTGCGATTTCAGCGAAGCGTCACGATGGTAATATCAAGGATGCTGTTGCCGAGATGCGAAACCAATATCTGGGCAGCGAGCTGACCGCAGAATTCATGGGAGTATCCGATACCCTGCAAACGGGGATAGTCTTACGCTATCCTGAGGAATTAACGGAGGTTACCGACGATGCCCTCACCTATCGCCTGGTTCACACCAAGGCGATTGAATACTGCGTGGTGACGGCGGACAAAGATAGCAACTTCCCGAAGGAGGGTTACGCCAAAGGCTCACTGAGTGACATCGCAACGGCGATACACATCGGTGCATCGCCGACGAAGAAGATTGAGGCAGTCGCCAAAGTTTACAACAAAGGCATGAAAAAGTGGGCAAAGCGCATTGAGCGTTCGATTCAAAATCGGCCTGCTCTTGGCGAAATGCTTGGCGAGATTATCGGCAAGGATGCCGATGTCGAGACTTGCAAAACCGCCTGCATGTTTATCATCGATGCCTTCATATTCCAAGATGCCGTCGCAGGCAAAGCGGCGTTCAAAAAGGTGCTGCCGCTCAAGCATTACGACGAACCGAACAAAATCGTCAGACATGAAGGAATTAGCCGTGACTGGCGGCTCATTCTGAAAGTCAACTACGTCCCGATTTTTAAGGATGCACTCGCTATCCTGAAAATCATGCGAGAGTATGACGAGGATATGGCCCGTCGTGTGCTGAAGGGACTGCTCGCAACTGCCATCGATATTTGCAAATCACATCTACAACAGGTGCACGAAATCGGAGGCGAACTCTTCCAGGACTTGGTAGTAGACAGGGATTACGTGAAAGCACACTACACGCTCCCCGAAAGTGCAACGTTGCTATCGGCTCTCGTATGTCCCGACATCGATGTCAATAACCTGCCGAAGGTGGCAGACTACGCCTGCGGAACAGGCGCACTGCTGAACGGTGTCTACAAGCGCATCCAGCAGCTCTATGAGCAGAAGACAGGCGAGAGCAGCGTTCACATCCATCGCGAAATGGTTGAGAACAATCTGGCTGCATCCGATATCTACTCCCACGCTACACACCTGACATTCACTGCAATGGCCGCGACACACCCGACGACAACGCTAGGGAAAACGCGCGTCATCACCGCACCCTACGGTAAACAAGAATATGGCAGATTCCTAACAGGTTCGCTAGAATTGTTAGACGCTGACAAACTGGATTTACCTACAATGGGCACGACAGCCGAACAGGTTATCGGCGATGACGACATCGCTACCGTCGACTATAAGCGCGAATTCCCACACGGCGAAATGGACATCGTCATCATCAACCCGCCGTTCTCCAAAAACGCCGATGCAAATAGCAAAAAGGGGAAAGCCGCGTTCAAGGCAAAGAACCGATCCAAAGAAGAGGAGAAGTCAATGATGGCGGCACTTAAGAAAAAGTCGCCGCGCATCGCCAACGGGAACAATGGGTTGGGCTCCTGGTTTGTGGACATGGTGGACAGGAAGTTGAAAATAGGCGGCACGATGGGCTTCATCTTACTCTCCACGACGTTAATGGGCTCGTCCACGAAGAAACTTCGCAAAATGCTGTCCGAAGAATACCACGACGTTATTGTGGTGACGATAGCGCAGAATAGCGGCTACAACAGCGCGTTCTCCCACGATACCAACATGGCAGAATGCATGGTTGTGGCGACGAAGGGAGTCGGGCCGAATACTGGGAGAGCAAAGTTCGTCTGCTTAACCGAACGGCCCGATAATCTCCTCACCGCACAAACGTTGGCAAATCTGATTCGGCGGCAACATATCACACGTCGATTAGAGGATGGACCACACGGTGGCGATGAACTGTGTGTAGGTGAGGATGTGGCAGGATATGTGCTGGATGCACCCATCGATGAAGATGAGTGGGCAGCTTCCAACATTCGTGCATTCTCATTACTTCAGATAGGTTACCGTCTGCGTGAGGGGAGACTACACTTGCCCCGCATGTCCGAATCACATGCTATCCCGATGTGCACTATCGGCGACATTGCAGATGTTGGTTTCAATACCGGATCTATAAAAGACGAGTCGCGTGGCGATGGTGCATTTCAGGTTCGAGAAGGCGCGCCGACATCGCACGAGACATATCCTTCACTGTGGAAAGTCGAGAGAGAGCTTCAGCGTGCAATGCAAACCTCTGTCAACGCACACGCGCGCATCGTCGCAGGCAAGGAGGAGAAAGCACGTGATATTCTTGCGCGCAACAGCCGCACGCATTACCACATGTATCTCCGTTTCAATGCGAATTCGCAACTGGCGAGTTTTACCGAAGAAGCCTCAATTGGTGCATCGAATCTAGGGAACATATGCCTACACGAATGCAGATATGAAGCAGCTTGGACGTTGTGGACGAATTCAACATTGGGGCTGATGTGTCACTGGATGCATTCTGGTAAACAAAATCAGGGGCGGGGCAAATTAACGTGGACGACACGAGGGACCGTTGCCACTCTCGATGTTCGCCGCCTTTCCTCTGAGCAGTTGGCGGCGGCGGAGATTATCTTCGCCGAGTTGAAGGATGCGCGGATGCTACCCTACAACGAATGTGCTACCGATCCGTGGCGGCATATTCTCGATGCGCGTCTGCTGGCGGAGGTGCTTGGCATCACGGACAAGGAAACCCATAAGGCGATGCAGCATCTGCGTGAGATGCTGTGCGCTGAGCCGACGATTGCGGGAACGAAGTTAGAGAAGAATTTCTGTAATTTGGAGAAGGAGCGGGAGAAGTTCGCTCTCGGTGGTTGTGCGGAAGTTGATGCCAAAGCATTAGCGACGCAGCAATTGAAATTAGCGTCTGTTGGGGTCTCCACCGCTGGCGAGGGCCAGGCCCTCGCGCGACGATAAAGGTGAAGGATACCGTAGCGCGGGGGCCTGTCCCCCGCGAACGTGAGCGGACCCCGAGCATGGCGAGAGACACAGCAACAACACGGAGAAAAGGACCAGCGGACCTTAATGTCTATAGAAAAGTTTGCAATTTTACCGAAAATATGCTATAATTAATGCATATATCTTGAATGTGCTTTGAGACGAAAATGGGAAAAGCCTTCAAAAAATCCATCATCGTTTTCATCGGTTTTGTCGTCATCTTGGGCGGCGTGTTGCTCGGCGTTATCCGCCAATATTCACAATACGGTTCGCTGCCAGAAACTATGCAGATGGTAGATTTTTCCGGGATACTGCTGGCAGTTTTGGGTGCGTGCCTGCTGAGCCTGATTAGCGTGGCGTTAACGTTTGTTCTCGCCCGCGCCTGGGCAAGCGAACAACCGGAGCTCGGTGAACGCATCGTCCGGCTCGCGCTTATCGTCAGCATCGCGTTCATCATCGTCTTCGGCGGATTAGCCGGCGGACTCATCGTTTTACGGACGTTGTGGACGATCGGATTTTTTTAATTTGCATTTTCGTTACAAATGTGGTATAATATAGGTAATTGCGATTTCGGGCACAACCGCTGTGACGAAACGTGTCCGAACAAAGTCTACACGCTTTAGCAATTGAAGCGTGCAAGCCTTAACTTGGGGGTGTGAAAAATACACTACAGAGGTAGACGCAACCAGAAAAGGAGAGAACGACAGAGCCGCTCGAATTATCAGATTCGGGCGCGCGAGGTTCTGTTGATCGACCAGGATAACAAGCAGGTCGGCGTGATGTCCACGCGCGATGCAATGCAGCGTGCTGAAGAAGTCGGCTTGGATTTGGTAGAGGTTTCGCCGAATGCAAAGCCGCCCGTTTGCAAGATCATGGATTACGGGAAGTATCAGTATGAACGAAACAAGCGCGCGCGCGAGGCACGGAAGAAGCAGACGAAGGTAGTGATGAAAGAGATGCAGTTCCGGCCGGATACTGCTGAGCACGATTACCAGTTCAAGAAACGGCACGTTGCGGATTTCTTGGCACACGGCTGGAAAGTGCGCGCTACCGTCCGGTTTAAGGGACGCGAAATGCTACACACCGACCTGGGGCGAAATATGCTGGCACGGCTTCGCGATGACCTGGCGGAAGTCGCCGAGGTGGAACAACGTCCACGTATGGAAACGCGCGTCATGTCGATGATCCTCACGCCGAAGCCGCCGTCCTAGTCTTCTGTATTGGTGCTGAGCGTTCGGCAATCGGCGAACCGGTGCCGGACGCTGCGCACCCATCTGAAAAGCAAAAGGATTTCTCATGCCGAAAATCAAAACCCATAAAGGCGCCGCGAAGCGTTTCAAATTCACGGCGAAAGGCAAAATCCGCCGCAATCGCGCCTATGCAGGACACTTGTTCATCAACAAACCCGCAAAGCGCAAGCGGAGATTACGACAAGCCACGCTCGTTGACTCAAGCAACGAGAAACGCTTGAAGCGTCTTATTCATAAGTAGAGTGAAAAGTAAACTCCCCAAGTCTAAAGACTTGGGCTTTTGAAAACGTCGCCTTCACCAAGCGAGTCAGTCCGAGAGCGTAAGTGGTTTACTAGACGGTTGCGCGTCTGAAACGCAAGGCGTGCAAAACTTAGCCAGCTTGTCGTGGTAGACAACAGGATATTGCGATTGGCGAGAACAGACGTTGTGTCTCTATCGCCTGGGTGCCTCCCTAGCCTGCTTTCAGTCTCCGCTAAGGAATTTACCTCCCGTAGACGGGAGGTGTATTCCAAAGACGGCACCGTGTCAGGTCTGATGTTTGATGGTGACAGCTCGAACAGACGAAGCAGCACACCGCCTGAAGCGTAAGAGCCTCCGCTGGCAAGTGTCGAAGGGACAATATATACTCCCGCAAGGGAGGGCTTACAAGCCAAAACCGCCGCGGGTCGGTTAATACCCGCACCTGACTACAGGAGAAGAAACTGGCTGAAGCCGCCAAGCCTGAAGGCTTGGGTTTCTTAAGCTTAACCGATGATGAGCCCGGAAAGCGCGCCGCGCGCCCGGGCCGCGACCGGCACGAAAAACCGGTTGCGAGAGGAGCCCGAAAATGCCACGAGTAAAAACAGGGAGCGTGCGACGCAACCGGCGCAACCGGATGCTGAAGCATTCAAAAGGCTATCGCGGCGGCAGAAACAACCTTAAGCGCACCGCGAGGGAAGCCGTGGAGAAGGGGTGGAACTACGCCTACGCACACCGGCGCGCACGTAAACGCGACTTCCGGCGACTCTGGATTGCGCGTATCAATGCCGCCGCACGAATGCACGGACTCTCCTACAGCCGATTCATGCACGGACTCAAAACCGCGGGAATTGAACTCGACCGGAAAGTCCTCGCCGACATCGCCGTGCACGATGAAGCCGGATTCGGACAGCTGGTCGCCCTCGCAAAGGGTTAAAATTGAATCAAAGGCTATGAAGGGACACACGTAAGCTGCTGAGCCCTCTCAATCAGAGATGCCGCGCCATCGGCTGGAAGCACGGCTTTGAGAGCAGCCGCCGAATTTCATCCCAGAGCCGCCGAACTGAACACCATCCGCATCCCAGGCACTATTCCCCCCGGTCGCGAGAGGTTTGTAGGTTCGCGCCGGTCTGTTCACCGTTACCGAACAGCAATCAAGCGGGTAAATTTTATTCAAAATTTGCCAAGCAGGGTGGTACCGCGGAAGTCAATGCCTGTCACTTTCGTCCCTAGCATGGGATGAAGTGACAGGCATTTCTTTTTATTCGTGACGAGAGGCTAACTATGCAAGAAGAATTAAAACAAATCCGGCACGAAGTGCTTGCCAAACTCAAACAAGTTCAAACGCTAGATGCACTCGAATCGCTCCGCATTCAGTATTTCGGACGCAACGGCAAGTTGACAACGGTGATGAAAGGCATGGGCAAATTGTCCAAAGCCGAACGGCCCATCGTCGGCAAACTGGCGAACCAGATTCGCGCCGAATGGAGCGAGGCGTTTGAGCAGACAACGCAAGAATTGCACCGCCAACAGCAGGCACAGCAACTCGCAGAAGAATCGGTGGACATCACGCTCCCCGGGCGAAAGCCTGCCTACGGCAAAGCGCACCCGGTTACGCAGACTTTGGAGCGGATTACGTCCATTTTCACACAGATGGGCTTCCAAGTCGCCACGGGCCCCGAGGTTGAGACAGATTATTACAACTTCGACGCGCTGAATACCCCGGCAGACCATCCCGCGCGCGATTTGCACGATACCTTCTACCTCACCGATGGGTATCTTTTGCGCACGCACACATCGCCGGTGCAGATTCGTGTAATGGAACGACAGCAACCGCCGGTGCGTATCATCGTGCCGGGGAAGGCTTACCGCGTCGATTACGATGTCTCGCACACGCCAATGTTCCATCAAGTGGAAGGATTGCTCGTGGATACGCACGTCACTTTTAGCGAGTTGAAAGGCATTCTGGCATCGTTCGTGTGGCAAATGTTCGGCGCAGAAACGCAAACGCGCTTTCGGCCCCACTTTTTCCCTTTCACAGAACCGAGTGCCGAAGTTGATATTTCGTGCACAGTCTGTGTTGGGGCCGGGTGTCGCAGTTGTGGCGGCACAGGGTGGATTGAAATATTGGGTGCAGGCGCGGTAGATCCGGAAGTATTCAGTGCAGTCGGCTATGATGCCGAACAGGTTACCGGGTTTGCCTTCGGTATGGGTGTGGAACGGATTGCGAATCTCCAGTTCCGCATCCCCGATATCCGCACATTTTATGAGAATGACTTGCGCTTCTTGCAGCAGTTTTAATCGGGCTCCGATGAAGTTTCAGAAAGGCATTGGGCCATTTTTTCGTATGCTGATGTGAGAACCACTTTGATACGTAACGCGGGGACAGGTTCCCGTCCTACGGCAGTCGAAAGCATAACCGAATGGAAATCAAGAAACAAATAACATGAACGTAACCCTCAATTGGCTAAAAACCTACATCAATTTCGCGCTCGCCCCAAGCGAACTCGCCGAACGGCTGACAATGCTCGGCATTGAAGTCGAATCGATTAAGCACCTCGGGGCCGAACTCGCGGGTGTCGTCGTGGGCAAAGTGAATGCGGTTACCTCGCATCCGAATGCCGATAAACTGGTTGTCTGTCAGGTGGATGTCGGCGAGGCGGCGGAGCTCCAGATTGTGTGCGGCGCGCCGAATGTGCAGGAAGGGATGCAGGCTCCGGTTGCAACCATCGGCACGGCATTGCCGAACGGGTTGACAATCAAACGTGCAAAACTGCGCGGCACCGAATCGCACGGTATGCTCTGCTCCGAGAAAGAACTCGGCATCTCAGACGATGCCGCGGGACTCATGGAATTACCGGCGGACTTCGCCGCTGGCACCCCGCTTGCCGAGGCGTTAGGGTTGGACGATGTCGTCATGCAGTTAGAGATTACGCCGAATCGCGCTGATTGTCTCAGTCTTATCGGCGTGGCACGCGAAATCCGCGCCGATACCGGTAATCCGTTGAAACTGCCGAGTTCCAAAGGGCTCTCCTACGGCGAACGGATACCCACTTCTGTCACAATTGACGCGCCCGAGTTCTGTCCGCGCTATGCCGCGCGTGTCATTCAAGGCATTCAGGTGGGGCCCTCGCCCGAATGGCTCCAGCGTCGGTTGAAATCTGTCGGCGTAGGCGTTATCAACAACATCGTTGACGTGACGAATTTCGTCTTGATGGAATATGGACAACCCCTCCACGCCTTTGACTACCACAAACTCGCCGAAAACCGCATCGTTGTGCGCCGTGCGGCGGAAGGCGAACTGCTAACGACGCTTGACGAAATCGAACGCGAACTCACGTCCGATATGCTCGTTATCGCCGATGCCGAGAAGCCGGTAGCACTCGCCGGCATCATGGGCGGCTACGATTCCGAAATCACGGCAGAGACGCGCGATGTATTGCTGGAGAGTGCCTATTTCAACCCCGCCAGCGTCCGTGCCACCTCCAAGGCGTTGGGCATCCACACGGAGGCATCCTACCGATTTGAGCGCGGCACAGACCCGGGTGCAGTCATCGCTGCGTTGGAACGGGCGGCGCACCTCATCACCGAACTCGCGGGCGGCACTATCTGTGAAGGTGTCGTTGATGTCTATCCAGGCGAAACGCCGCTCTGCCAGATTCAACTTCGTCCGGCGCGCGTCAATTTCATCCTAGGCACCGCGATGGAAGCAACGGAGATGGTAGAGATTTTAACCCGCCTCGGTTTTCACGTCGCGCCTGCAGATGCTGACACCTATCAGGTTACCGTGCCAACGTTCCGCGCGGATGTCACCCGCGAAATCGATCTGATTGAGGAGCTCGCCCGCGTCTACGGCTACGATAACATCCCGACGACGCTGCCAAAAGGCGATATTCCGATTCCGGAACCAGATGTCAAGACTGAAGTCCGTCAGCGCGTCAAACGTTTTCTCCTCGCATCGGGGATGATGGAGGCAGTCAACTATAGTTTCTGTGCCCCGAGCTGCTTTGACAAAATCCGTATGCACGAAAAAGACGCACGGCGTGAGGCAGTGCAGTTGCGCAATCCGCTGAGCCCGGAGATGTCCCTGCTCCGCACGACATTGCTGCCGAGTCTGCTCGAAAACGCGCAGCATAACCACAATCATCAGATTGACACCATCGCGTTATTTGAGATGTCCACGGTGTTCCTTGTAGAAGAGACCTCTGGTGATTCTCCGGACCGGGAAGTCTCGCCTACCGGTGTTGGTGAGCCGGAACGCGTCGCCGGTATCCTCGCTGGACACGTTGGCGGTGGCATGTACAAAAATCCCTATCGCGCACCCGATTTTTTTGACATTAAAGGCATCGTGGAGGGGATGCTGGAAGTGTGCGGTGTCACCGATTACACGCTCGCGCGAACCGATGAACCTACCTTTCATCCCGGCCGCAACGCCGCAGTGTTGTTATCGGATGAACGCGTCGGAATCTTCGGCGAAGCGCATCCGGCGGTGCTAGAAAACTACGATTTGCCCTACAAAGCATACCTCTTTGAATTCGACCTGGGTGCACTTTCGGCAGTGGCAACCTTTTCCAAACGCTTTGAGCCGATTTCCATCTATCCGAAAGTCCAACGTGACTTGGCCATCGTGCTGGATGCGGACATCCCCGCTGACAAGCCGTTGGCACTCATCTATGCGACAGGCGGCGAATTAGTTGAATCCGCACGCCTCTTCGATGTCTACGTCGGTGAACCGGTACCGGCAGGCAAGAAGAGCCTTGCATATACAATCGCGTATCACTCCGCAACCGAAACGCTGACGGATAAAGCCGTTAATCGGCTTCATGAGAGGGTAGTAGCGCGGCTTAATCGGGAATTAGGTGCAGAGTTGCGGATGTAATACCATAGGACAGACGCAGAACGAACCCAGTAGGCGCGGTTTGCAACGGCATTGGCCGGACACGCCAAACGGCACGGCTGGACGCAGAACGAACCCAGTAGGCGCGGTTTGCAACCGCGCTGGTGTGGGCGCGCTTACATGAAACTTCTGATGTGAACGCGGTAATTTTTTTCGTCTGCCGCGGCGAGAACCGTCCTTAGAACGTAGCGTGGGGAACAGGCCCTCGCCCTACGTGAGGGGGAGGAGGCGATAAAAAAAGAACCCGGTTTCATTCTGAAACCTCATCAAAACGCGCTTTCCGAAATGGTTCCCCGCGTCAGTCCTCTTTATTATGCCATGAAGCGCGGCCGCTGTCAAGTGATTTTTTCCTTTGCAAATTAATTCTTGATATGGTATCCTAAATAAAGCACCTATATTAACCGCTCGCTGTCGCGTGGATAGCAAGCATCGCCGGATAAATCGTCGCGCGCCTTTTTGATAGAATCGGGTTTCCAATGCAGATTATTTCTCTAGCAAAACTCAACGATTTTGCACGAAAACACCCGAATAGCGGCCGGGACTCCGCCGCTGGCATAATTTGATAACGCAAAATCGGTTCCAGTCGCTGCATCAGGTGCGTGCGGTGTTTCCACACGCCGATCTGGCGAAAAGAGAAAAATTCGTTTATTCGCCACAACAGAACCGCCGTGTCAAGGAAGAAATCAGATATACTGTCTTCAACATCGGCGGCAACAAAGCCCGTTTGATTGCAAAGATCCGATATGATTTGCAGCAGGTGACAATCCATCTCGTGCTAACGCACGCCGAGTATTCAGCGTGGTTAAAGAGGAGGTAAAAGCCAATGTTAACCCCTACACCGACAACGCTCACTGTCTTACCCGTGCCGACTTTCTCTGTGTCAAGCCGCATGAGCCTGCCGGAGCCGCTCATCCCGCGACACGCACCGAGTGAGCAGAACAGCCTCCCAGAAGAGCATCGCACCCCTGAAGGGGAGGCATTTCCGGAAAGTTACATCTCGTGGCTTGTCGGCATCCAAGAATTGTTAACCGCACTCGCAAATCGGAACGAAGAGCTGCGCCATGCCGAAGTGACAGCGGACGAATATGCACAACTCTCTACAATGATTGAGGAGTTGATGTGGGCCGTTGGTGACACGCTCGACAATCCCTTTGCCCCTATAGAGGGATGTGTCGGCAGCTTCATGATAAGTTATGAAAAAAAGCATGTTCCAAAACTGGAAGACTTATTCCCGCATCTCCAAGAAGAGGAAGACCCGGCACTGGAAGAAACCCTCGCACGGCTGGCGG
>PYJE01000072.1 GCA_003635305.1 Candidatus Poribacteria bacterium
AATCGTCTATCTCTTTGAGAAGGAGGCACCCCAGCTCTTCCGGAAAAAGTGGTATCGGCATCCGTTGTTCTCCAGTCGGTATACAAAAGAGCTGCTTGCGAAGGTTCTCGCGAAGCATCTCCCCGAACTTTTCCTTAACGACATCGCAACGCCGCTCATGATAACCTGTTCAGACTTAATCAACGGCAGCGGGTATGTCTTCAAAACGGGGGGATATAGAAATCCGGCCTTACACACTTCCAATGATAGCGCACCTCTTCTCAATGTGCGTTTGCGCGAGGCGATTCTCGCCTCCTGTGCCGCTCCCACTTTTTTCGACCCGAGTCTCATCGGCAACGCCTTACTTTCGGATGGAAGTTTGTGGGCAAGCAATCCCTCCCTCGTCGCCTTGACTGAGGCAGTATCTGTATTTGGCAGGAACATGGATGAACTCCGGATGCTGTCTATCGGGACAGGCCGCTCGCAAAACATGTATAGAAAACATCGGAAGTGGGGTTTCCTGACTGGATGGGGCGGCCAGAAGATCATTTCATACCTGCTGACAGTGCAATCTCAAACCGCGGCAGAGATGACGAAATCGCTGTTGAAAGAGAACTACTTGCGCGTTAATCCCCAGATCGATTTCTGGGAGTTAGATGGTGTTGGGCAGCTAGCGCATCTGAAGTCTTTGGCATCTCGGGATTTTGAGCGGTTAGCGGCGGAGATAGAGACGTTTATTCGCTCCGGGCGGTAGTCGCGATGTCCGCGCGGTGCTGCCTATTTTCATTGAATTTCACTTGCATTTCAGTGCAGGATAAGGTATACTATTTAGACACACAAATTTTATCCAAACAGGGGGCAAACAATGCATACACAACCGGTTGAAGGCACCGTGCGGACTGTCCTGCGGCATCCAGAACCGTATTTTTTGGACAGGGCAGTCGCCGATGCTGCCCAGCTAGAAAAAGAGGGAAAGATTGCTGCCGCGCTTGAAACGTGGCGTTCCATCGCCACTATCGCGGAACGCATTGATGACGAAGTGGTTTCCGCCCGCGCATGGTTTGCAGTGGGGAACCTGCTGCTGGATAGGGGAGAAGAAAAGGCGGCACTTTCTGCCTATGACACAGCCATCCAGCGGAAACCAGAGCACGCCGAAGCCCATAACGGCCGAGGCACCGCGAAGTTTATCCTTGGCGAGTACGAATCTGCCATTGCGGATTATGACCGGGCGATATGCCTCAAACCGGGTTCGGCTGCTGTCTACCACAATCGGGGCTGTGCGGCGTTCATGCTCAATCAACTTGAACGCGCTATTGCAGACTATGACGAAGCACTTCGGTTAAACCCGGATAAGGTCAGTTCCTATATCAACAGGGGCATTGCGAAGAATGCGCGGAGAGAGTATGCATCCGCCGTTGCTGACTATAACCAAGCCGTTCGTTTGGCTCCAAAAACGGCGAATGCTTACATGCAGCGAGGCGTAGCGCAGCTAAACCTCGGTTACATTGCGAAAGCAAAGTCGGATTTTGAGCTCGCGCTGAAACTAGCAGAAGAAGCAGGGAATGCCACTCTTAAACGCTACATTAACCGGCGACTTCAAGAACTTCCCGACTTGAAGAGGGGGGATGATAACTAATGCCCGAACTTGGCGAACTTGAAGATGTCGACTTGCGCGATGTTTGGCCCGACGAATCCAAGGATTTTACCCCGTGGATAGCAAGTAATCTTTCCCTCCTAAATAAGACACTAGGGTTAGCCCTGGAATTTGAGGCTGTGGAAAAAAGCGTTGGGCGATTCCGGGCCGATATTGTCTGTCTTAACACAAGGGACGGCTCACGACTCGTGATCGAGAATCAGCTGGAAGCGGCAGACCAGAAACATCTAGGCCAAATCCTGATTTATGCCGCTGGACTGGACGAAGTCACTACTATCGTCTGGATCGCTGCAAGTTTCAAGGATGAATACCTGGATGTTCTTGATTGGTTGAACCGAATCACAAATAAACGTTTCCAATTCTTTGGTTTACAAATTGAGCTCTGGCGCATTGGAAATTCGGAACCTGCGCCGAGGCTCAGCATCGTTTCTAAACCCTAGGGCTTGTGCAGAACGGCCCCGCAGGCGCGCTTTGTAAGCGCGCTGGCGTGGGTGCGCGGTTTCAAAGCGTGCCTACCGGGGACGCAGTAAAGGAATCTTTCATGCTAGAACCTATCCGCCTAAACCCCCGCGACATCTGGCCCGACGAAGCAAAAGACTTCACCCCGTGGCTCGCCAGCCCGAAAAATCTCGCCGCCCTCGCTGAAGCACTCAACTTGGAACTCAAGTTTGAAGCACAGGAGAAAAATGTCGGGCAATTTCGCGCCGACATCCTCTGCCGCAATCGCGCGGACAATACGCGCGTGCTCATCGAAAACCAGTTGGAAACGGCAGACCATACGCACCTCGGTCAGCTCCTCACATACACCGCCGGATTAGATGCTGCTACCATCGTTTGGCTCGCAACAGAATTCACCGATGAACATCGCGCCGCCTTGAATTGGCTCAATGCGATGACACCAGAACGCTTTCAATTCTTCGGTGTCGTTATCGCCGTGTGGCAACACGAAGATGCGTCGCCGATGCCGGTGTTTACCGTCGTCGCTGCCCCAGAAGACTGGAGTGCTCCCGCGATCCCAACCGATGCACATTTCATCGTTCCCTCCACGCCGCGCCAGCAACGTGAAAAATTTTGGAACGATTTCCGCGCGTATCTCACCGAAATAAAGAGTCCTCTCAAGCCGATGAAAATGCCGCCACGTTCCTATCTCACCTTCAATCTCGGCATTTCCGGTTTCAAATTATCGGCGATGCGAGAGGTAAAAAAACGACACATCGGCGTTCGGCTCTATATCTCCGGACCGGATGCTACTGCACACTTCTATCGACTCCTAGCGCAGCGAGAGGCGATAGAACGTGAACTCGGCACGCCGCTGGAATGGACAGAATCGTTCGGGCAAAATCCGTGTCGCGTCACCTTGCGTAAGGATGACATCGACCTAACGGATGAGACAGCGTGGCCACATCAGCACACATGGCTTGCCGAAACGCTTGAAAGGTTCACTGAAGTCTTCGTGCCGCGCCTTTGTGAAGAAACCGTCTCAGGCCCGTAGCGCGAGGGCCTGTCCCTCGTGAGCTCCCGATTGAACTGAATACCGCTTGAGTCCTGAGGCAGTGAACGTTTTCTGGGGAGATCTCGGCATGGCGAGGGACAGGCCCTCGCGCTACGGTTAAAAGGGAAGTTTTCTAGGAAAATAATTAGGAAAAATTCGCGATTTATGCTATAATAGATTTAGCGGTTATCAAATCGCTTTTACGATATTTCCAAAGGAGGAAATAATACCGAATGTTTAATGAACTAGGTCGCCTTGAGCGCGTTGAATTGCGAGATGTTTGGCCCAACGAAGCAACAGACTTTACACCGTGGTTGGCGGAGGAAGAGAACCTGTCTCTCCTCGCAGATACGCTGAACATGGAACTTGAACTTGAGGGAAGCGAGGTAAGACTCGGTTTTGGTGGCATAGTAGATCTTCTTTGCCGTAATCCGGAGAACGACTCGCGGGTGATGATAGAGAATCAGGTAAAAGAAACAGATTCCGATCATCTTGGGCGAATCCTAGAGTATATGGCAGGATTGGATGCAGTCACCGTTATCTGGATTGCAAAGAGTTTCGAGGATGAACACCGTGCTGTTTTTGACCGGCTGAACGAAATTACTGAGGAACGTTTTCGGTTCTTCGGAGTAGAAATTGAACTCTGGAGAATCGGCGATTCGCTTCCTGCCCCGGAGTTCAACATCGTCTCCAAACCTAATGATTGGATCCGCACGGTGAGTCAAGAATCGCAACGCGCTGCTAACGAAAATCTTTCCGAAACCCAGTTACAGCAGAAGAGATTCTGGACCGGATTGCGCGAATATATAGATCGGACAGGCAGTCCTGTTCGGTGTCCGCTACCAGGCAAGTTGAACTTCCTGATTTTTAGCATAGGGAGAACCAAATTCAGCATGGAAGCGTGGCTGGGGAGACGAGCAAGGGAAGTCGGTATCCGAATCTACACGGCCGGCCCCGATGCCACTGCACATTTCCATATCCTTATGAGGGATCGGGCGGAAATTGAGCGCGAATGTGAAGAACAGCTTGAATGGGAAGAATTGCCTCAGCATGAGAGGAGTCGGATTTCTTTACGCAAGAGTGACACCGATCCAACCGACGAAGCTGACTGGCGAAATCAACATGCTTGGCTTGCGGAGAAACTTGAACTCTTTGACAGGGTATTCCGGGAACGCATCCAGGACCTTGATGCCGACGATTGGCAACCCGAAGAGGAAAACGACGAATAACAGTCTCCTCATCACGCTCCGATAGAGGTAGCGCGTTAACCAATTGACAGGAGAATTTCATGGCAACACTCAGACCGAATCGAATTAAGCAGAAACTGGCAACCGGCGAACTCGCATACGTCGTTTCTGGACTCACGAACGCCGACGACATCGATACTTTCGGACCGCTCGGCTTTGATGGCGTATGGCTAGAAGGCGAACACGGCCGCGTCGGACCCGCGCAACTCGGTAATCTGACGCGCGCCTGCGATCTGTGGGGAATGACACCCCTCGTGCGCGTCAATCGGAATGACCAGGGGATTATCTACCGCACACTGGATTGCGGCGCGATGGGCATCGCGATGCCGCACGTCAACACGAAGGAAGAAGCACAGAACGTCGTGGACGGCGCAAAGTTCGCACCGCTCGGGCATCGTGGGATGTATACGAGTCGGCAAGGCTACGGCGTGGACAACTATTTCGCGGAAGCGAATTCGCAGACGCTGCTCGTTGTCCTCGTTGAGGATATTGCTGCCGTTAACAACTTGGATGAAATCCTCAGCGTGGAGCATATTGATGTCTTCTTCGTCGCGCCATCTGATTTGGCCACTTCCATGGGACACATCGGTAACTTTGAGCATCCAGAGGTTCAAGGCACGATCGATGAGACGCTCGCGCGGATTCAAGCGGTGGGACGCGTCGCAGGAACGTTGACGACGAATGCCACCGTTGAAAAATACGTGCAGGCGGGCGTGCGGTTTCTGATGACAGGCGTTGGGAATTGGATATCCGCTGGCGCAGCGGCATATAAACGCGCAGCGGAAAATGCCACCTGAGGGATTGAACGATGACAATCATGTGCCGTTTACTCGCGTTTTTCTTGTTGGCTTTTACCCTGTTGCTGCCGCTAGGGTATGCCCAAGACTACATCACTTGGGGGTTACCCGAAGGAGCGAAAGCCCGTTTTGGAAAAGGGGCGATAAACAGCCTTAAACTCTCGCCAGATGAAACGAGATTGGCAGTTGGAAGTGCCACCGGTATTTGGCTATACGATATGAATACTGGAGCCGAACTCGCGCTGCTCACCGGGCACATAGATTCCGTTGGTCCTGTGTCGTTCTCATCTGATGGCCGCACCCTTGCCAGCGGGAGTTACGGCGAAATCTTCCTGTGGGATCTTGAGACACAACGCATTCTAAAAACCCTCAAAGGCCATAAAGGCTGGGTAGGGAATTTAGGAATTTTGGAAGACAGTGAAACGCTAGTCAGCACGAGTTCGGATGGCACGGTTCGGTTTTGGGATGTCCAGTCTGGCCGCCAGCTGAAAACTTTCAAGGCCTATCCACGTGGGCTCGGTGGATTTCTGGCGAGTATCAGGGACGGTGAAGTGACAGCCGCGTCGTTCTGTCTCGAAAAACAGTTCTTTGCCCTTGGATATCCAGATGGCACCATTCGGCTAAAGGATGCGCGGACCTGCCGCGTTACCAAAACCATCAACGGACATAAAGGACATGTCGCAGGATTGACAATTTCGCCGGATGGCCAAACCCTTGTCAGCGATATTAACGGCGACAAAACTCGGTTGTGGGATATCGCGACAGGGAAGTCACTGCAAACTTTCCCTGAGGCGTTCTCCTTTTTCGGTGGTGCTTTGCTGTTCACGCCAGATGGAAAAACTTTGATTATCGTCGGTGGGCTTTCTAGAAAAAATAAGGTTGAGTTTTGGGATGTTGACACGGTTAGTGTGCGTGCAGCTATCAAGAGAGATATCGGGAAAATTAGGGCGTTGACATCTCCAGCGGACTGCAAGACGCTCGTCACTGGGAGTTCAGATGGCACGGTTCGGTTGTGGGATGTCGCAACTGGCGCGCAACTGAAAGTCATCGCGAGTGGGCACAATTCGCAGTTCACCCATCTGGCATTTTCTCCAAATGGCGCGATGCTCGCTGCGGGAGCGGATACCACCGTCAGGATATGGGATACTCGCACCGGCACCCACCTTTTCACCTCCCGCCATTTAGAGACAGCCGTGCAAGGTTCTGAGACATTTGGTATCACCACACCGATAGGACAGATTCTCAAACTAGTCTTTTCCACAGATAGCACGAAACTTTACAGCGTCAATTCGTTTCTCTCTAAGGGAAGCCGCGTGTTACCTAACGGAGAACGGGTTTACGGAGAGATTCGTTCGTGGGATATCGGCACAGGCGATAGTGAGAATGCCGAGTTGATTCGCGATGTTTCCGTTCTTCCTCTTACAGAAGAGATTGGGGAGGGAGCATACATCACCGTGGGGGTGAAACTGGAAAATGGTATAAAGAAGGACAGGACATACACTTCTCCTGGTCTCGCAGAATTCGCCTCAGACAGGCGTATGTTCGCATGCAAAGGGAGAGCCGCACTTCACTTGTGGGACGCGACAACCGGCAACGTCCGTTTAACTCTCAAAGACCCGGGCGGCATTAAGGCCTTAGCATTCACATCAGATGGAAAAACTCTCGCAAGTGCCGGTGGATGGCGTGAAAATACCATTCGGTTCTGGGACACGACCACAGGCGAACAGATTTCACATATCACGACAACTAAACATTCGCAGTGGATACACGCTCTTCGTTGGACCTTTGGGCTGGCCACGTCATGGAGTGAAGCCTTGGCCTTTTCACCGGACGGTAAAATTCTTGCAAGCGGTAGTGATAACGGACGCATCCAGTTATGGGAAGCGAGGACAATGCGCAAGTTGTTCACGCTCAAAGGACATACAGACTATGTCAAGGCTCTGAACTTCTCTCCGGATGGGGAGATGCTCGCCAGTAGCGGCGCGGAAGGCAAGATTCTCTTGTGGCAAGCAAACACAGGCAAGAGACTCGGCACTTTGAAAGGACACGGCGGGTGGATTAAGGAACTGGCTTTCTCGCCGAACGGCCAAACCCTCGCCAGTGCCAGCGAGGATGGACTCGTTTTCCTATGGGATGTCAACCGTTTCATTCGGCCGTAGGTTCGTAGCAACTACGCCAAAAATGTCACACCTCCAGAAGCCTCGCGGCCCTGCCAAACGGAACCTGTCGGATACGTATGCGCAGCGACGAAATCCGCCTGCATCTCAAGCCCCCAGCCAGGTACAGTCGGCGCGACATACGCACCTTGCTGCACTTGAATCGGCTCAAGGAAGACCTCTTCTTGCAGGAAGTTTAAGTATTCCACAACCTGCGTATCGGAGCGCGCCGAAACGCAAATCTGGTCCCACATTGCATAGTGCTGAATCATGTTGCAAAGCCCGATGCCGCCGCCGTGCGGACAGACTGGCACGCCGAACTTCGCGGCGATTAAAATAATTGCCAACACATCGTTTACACCGGCAAGGCGCGTCGCATCAATCTGGCAATACTGGATGCCGCCGCTGGTGAGCAGCTGCTTGAAGACGACAGGCGATGGCACCTGCTCTCCCGCCGCGACACCGATGCCATGCTTTTCTAACGCTCGCGAAATCTTCACATAGCCGAGGACATCGTCGCGCGCGGTAGGTTCCTCAATCCACGTCGGATCGAACGCCGTTAATTCTTCCATGTAGGCAATTGCTTCGTCAACACCCCAAATTTGGTTGGCATCCAGCATTAAACGCGCCTCCTCGCCGATTGCCTCCCGAATAAAGGCGAGCCGCCGCCTATCAAACCCGAGTTCTTGCCCGACTTTCATCTTGAAGCAGTCAAACCCAAGTGCTTTGACCTGGTTCACCGTCTCAATAATCTGTGCATCGGTTAAGCCTAGCCAACCGGCCGTGGAATATGCCTTCGGACCGGATTGCAGGAGGGGCCGTTCGCGCTGGCGCGTGCTATCCCTATTGCCATTGAGAATTTGGAGTGCCTCATCGGGGGTGAGGGCATCTCGGAGATACCGCCAATCGATGCACTGGACAATCTTTTCCGGCGGCAAATCCACCAGAAGTTTCCACATCGGCTTTTCGGCATGTTTTGCCCACACATCCCACATTGCATTAACCAGGCTTCCCGCCGCCATGCGGTTGACACCGTCGGCAAGCCAGCGTAACTGATGATGATCGATGAGCAGCCGATGGAACTCACCCGGGTCGTCAATAAAGGTATCAAGAGACATACCGGGCATTAGCTGCCCAAGGTCGCGGACACCGTAGGCAATCCAGTCGTTCCCCGCTCCTGCAGTGAAGGCGACAGAGACACCGGTATGGCCCGTGTTCGTTTCTAGTGTGGTAAGCACAGCGGAATAGTTCGGTTTTTTGTGAAATGGATCGGAGCCCAACAACGTATCCGATGTCGGCACGCGCAAATCAACGACGTTGACGTTTTCAACCACGGTCTGCATAATTCATTTGACTCCTTTTTGCAAATAGTATAAACTAAACCGATATGAAAATCTACACAAAATTTGGGGATGCTGGTGATACCGCGCTCTATGGCGGCGCGCGGACCCGGAAGGATGCACTGCGCATTGAAGCAATCGGTGTGGTTGACGAACTCAATGCCTACATCGGCTATGCCCAAACGTCGGTTGCGGATGCTGACGTTTCCGAGCTCCTCGCGAAAATTCAGAACCATCTCTTTGCGTTAGGCGCGGATTTGGCGACACCGGATGCGCATACCAAGTCAACCGAGCTGCGCATCGCCGAGGATTTCACTACGGAAATGGAGGCAGCAATTGACAAAATTTCGGAGGAACTGCCGCCGCTGACACATTTCATTCTGCCGGGCGGTTGTCCGAGTGGCG
>PYJE01000073.1 GCA_003635305.1 Candidatus Poribacteria bacterium
GCTGGCAAGGCGCGGCCCGCGGCATCAAAATAGCGCGGTATCGGCACCGATTCTGCCGTCAACGGCATGAGTTCGTAGGGCCGTTTCAGGTAGTGGTATTGCAGCGGCGGTTCGTAAATCTGCTGAATAAACCGATATTCGTCCGAACTGTAGGAAACCGCGGGATCGAAGTGCTTCGGCTCTTCGTTGAACGTGCTGTAGTAGATTTCCTGGTTCTGCTCGGCTTTCGGATAGGGGTTGTTCGGCACCCCGCATCCGATAATAAAAGCGAAGCAGACTAGGAGCCCTGTCTGTTTAAAAATGTTCATGTTCATTCTGCTAATTTTAGAATGCATGGAGGACCGTTAACGAAACCAACGGACCGAATTCAAATGCATCGCTTTCCTCGTAGGTCCCATCTAAAAACGCGTTGCTGTCGTCGTAGAGCGTCTCCTGTTGCAGCGGCAACATCATCGTCAGTGACAGCGTGGCATCATAAGGCGTTGCGACAGAAGTGCCGAGGGATGCCATGCTGAAACGGAGTCCTGTGTTAATATCGCGTTCGCCTGCCCAAGACGCGTAGTCCTGATAAAACCCCAGATAACTGGCATGAACCGACAGCCAATCGGTGAATCGGTAATGCAACCCGGCTGTATAGGTGAGCTCCCTTGAACCGCGATAGGCTTTGCTGTTTTCGTAGAACGGGAGTTTTCCTCGGAGGCTCACATTCGCGGCGAAATTGGCGTAGAGCGGCACGCGATAATAAAAATCGGCGAGCGGATTAAAGGTGCCGGTGCCGAACTGAATGTGGAGATGCTCAAGTCCCCGGTCGCCGAGTTTCCACGGGTCTTCCTCCGTTTTTCCGAAGGGTACCGTTGTGCCGATGCTTGCGATGAAAAAATCGTTTTCCCGCAGAATTCCCTGTCCGTTATAGCCAAGTAGCACATCGGTGTCCGTGAGTCCGGTATAAGTTTCGTTGCGATGGTGATTATCGCGGTTCCGCAAGATTGCCTCCATTTCGGCGGGTGTCGTCGGATAATCCGCTAGTTCCTCCACTGTCGCCTCCTGCGCCTTAATTTCGTAAGGAACGTTCGCTTCCAGCATCCAGCGGGCATTGAAGTAGTATTTCAATCCGACATTGACGCGGAAAATGTTCAAGGTGACGTGATGCCGATGCAGGGGCACGGTGATAACGTTTCCCTGCGGGGAAACCCCTTTTGTTTCGAGGTGTCCGCCTTGCGCGTTGAACAGTCGCGTCATGCTGAAGGCGGCGTGAAATTTCTGTGTATTCTCTGAAGTCAACCTGACTTCACCTCTCCCGCTTTGCGGAATGGCGGGATTGCTTCAAGCCCCTCAGCTCTGTTGCGCAAAACCGAGGGGTAGCATCGTTTGCATTGCAAGCATTACGAGTAGGAGCCATCTCCAGGGCGCGTCTCTTGTCGGTTTTCTAATTTTGTTCATAGTGGTTCTTGCTCCGTCACTAGGTTGAGCCATGCCATTTCCGTCGCGGAGAGTTCAAGCGACAGTGCACCTAACGAGGATGCCATCTCCTCCAAGTTCGCCGGTCCGACGATAGGAAAAATCGGGAATGGGAGATGCACGGCATAAGCGAGGGAGACCTGGATGGCGGAATAGCCTCGTTTTTCTCCCAGTTTTGTTGCGCGGGCGAGCCGCTCGAAGTTGTCATCGTTGTAATAGACTCGCACCATGTCTCGGTTATCGCGTTTTTCTGGCGTAAACGCGCCGCTGAAGAACCCTCTCGCCTGCGAGGACCACGGCATCAACGGAAATTGGCTTTCCTCGTGCCAGGCGCGCGCCTTTTCGTCAACACAGACGCAGCCGCCCCACATCGGCTCCATCGGCACGGCGAGGCTGATATTGTTACTACACGAGACAAAACCGCTCAATCCGTTTTCCGTGGCGTAATCGTTCGCGGCGATGATGCGTGCCGGTTCCCAATTTGATGCCGAAATCGCGCGGATACGCCCGGCACGAATTTCGTGGTTAAGGTAATCAATGACGGTGCTTACGGGAATGCTCGGGTCATCGCGGTGAAGCATATAGATATCGATGTAGTCGGTGCGGAGGCGGATGAGGCTTTCATCTAAATCGCTTTTGAGCTCTTCTGGTGAGAGGCGCGGGCGTGGCACACGCCCATTTGGATGTCCACCTTTATCAATGAGAAAGACGTTCTCTCGGTTGCCGCGTTGCCGCATCCAGAGTCCGATTAACATTTCGCTGGTGCCGCCGCCGTAGCCGTGTGCTGTGTCAAGCGCGTTGCCGCCAGCCTCAAAAAATGCGTCCAGCAGTCCCGTGCTGTGTGCGTATTCCACCGGCGATAGCATCATCGTGCCCAAAATCAGTTGGGAGATGTCCTTGCTAACGCCGGGAATTTTCCTCGTTCGCAATGCGTTTGATAACGGTTGTTGATGCAATGGCGTTCTCCTACGTATCTCCGTTATTGACGTTGTCAATAACTACATTCTTGGTAATAATGTCTTTGGTGACGTGACCATTGTTGATGACTCAGTTTTTGGTGTCATAAGGAGGTGGAGGCTCCTGTCGAAAAATCTGTTTGCAATATATTATACCACAAAACGCGAAAGAAAACACAAAAATTGCAATCTTCACGCGAAATATGATAAAATAACGAATAAATGCTAATTCAAGTGCCAAGATAGGCAAACATTGACAACGTCAATGCGGCCTGACACGTCAACGTCATTCATCCAGAAGCAGCTGAACAACCGCAAGGAACAACAAAAATGTCCCATCTACGTTATTTACAAACGGCGCAAGACGTTCTGAAACAAATCGAGGCGACGCAGCTTGATGCCATCGCGCAAGTTTCCGAGATGTGCGCCGAAACCATCGGAAACGGCGGCCTCGTCTACCTCTTCGGTTCCGGGCACTCCCGCATGGCAGTCGAAGAAATCTTTCCACGCTACGGCAGCTACGCCGGTTTCTATCCCATCGTGGAGCTCGCCGTTACCTACCACAACCAAGTCGTTGGTTGCAACGGACAGCGACAGGCACTCTTTTTGGAGAATATCCCGGGCTATGCAGCTGTGATTTTACGCAACTTCACCTTCGTGCCCGCCGATTGCATGATTGTCTTCTCCAACTCCGGCACGAATGTCCTCCCGATTGAAATGGCGATGGGTGCGAAAGCGCGGAACATTCCTGTCATCGCGGTGAGTTCCCTTGCGCACAGTCGCGCTTCCGCTTCAAAGCACGCCTCCGGCAAACGGCTGTGCGATGTCGCCGATGTGACGATTGACAACTGCAATCCGCCAGGCGATGCGGTGGTGAATGTCCCGAATTTGGCGCATCCGGTCGGTCCTACCTCCAGCATCGGCACATTGGCGATTGCGAACGCGATAAAATGCCGCGTCGCTGAATTGTTAACGGAACGCGGACAGCCGCCGGTGGTGCTGACCGGCTCCTATTTCCTCGGTTCCGAAGAATCCGCGAAGCAGATTGAGCGGGCATACGACGATTACAAAACGCGCGTGAGAGGACGTTAATGTTTTATACGCACGGCGAGGGCCTGTCCCTTGCCCTGCAAAACGAAGCGTGCCAAAGCGAAAGGTTAGCGGGTTATCCGTTCAAATTCGTCCAGATATGCCCGCGCAATATCGCGATTGCCCTTGATAATCAGCAGGTTCTCGCTGTTCTTGGTTTCAGCGTTCCGAGAGAAGTTATAGGAACCGGTTATCACCGTCTCTTCGTCAATAACAATCACCTTGTGGTGCATCATGCCACGCGTGCTATCTTGAATCACCGGGACACCTGCTGTCCTCATCGGTGCGTATTCGGAATGCTCACTAATCTGTTTTCTTTCAAAGACACCCTGCACCGAAACGCCCGCTTTGAACTGCCGCCGCATTGCGTCGCCGAGGGTATTGTGCGTAAACGAAAACGCCATGAAATGGATAGACGTTTTTGCTGACTGAATTTCACTTAAAAGCGGCGAAATCGTGTCGTTTTCGGGCGCGAAATAGGTGAAAATCTCCGTGCCATCGCCCAACGTCACTTGCGGATACTGCACACTCGGGTCTGAAGTTGGCCCGAACTGTCGGTAGTGAAACATCTCCCGAAACTCCTCCGTGAAGTTATAGGCGAGCTGCGACGAGTCTAACCAGATGACGTTATTGTTGTTCCGATACGCGCCGTTGAAGGTGGTGTTATAGGAGCCTGTCCACACATATCGGCCATCAACGACGATGAATTTGTGGTGCATCAGTCCGGCGTGCTCTTCATCATCGGCGACAGGGATGCCCACTTCTTGCAAACGTCTGATCTGGTTTTCGACGATATACTTGGTTTCGGTGATAACCCGCACTTGCACGCCCCGGCGGTGCGCGTCAATAAAGGCATCCGCTATCGGTTCAGAATTGAGTTGATGGAGTGCAGCGTCAATCCGTTCAGCAGCTGTCTCCAACTTGGCGACAAGCCGCTTGTCGAGGGAGTGAGGGGTGTTTTTATCGGGGGCACCGGGACGGATTTCGCTAAAGTATACCTCCCACGCTACCCCGGTTGCCTCCTGCGGCCTGGTGTTGTAATACCGCAAGAGGTAGCCGAGCCCAACCGCCACGGCGATGAGCAGCAGGAACGGTATGAATTTTTTGTTGTTCGCGTGGCGTTCGTTTCGGGTTGTTGGTTGCATAACGTTTCCTTCCGTAGGTTCGTCATCGCCGTTGACGCTAACGACGTTTTCGATGCGAATTTTGCGTTTTCACGCGGTTCCTCTCTACACATCCCATTTTTGCCGGGAAATCTCCAACGGTTCAATCTGCGCGTCTTGCTGTTTCCATGCATAGTGTCCCTTTGGGTTTTCACCTATCCAGCGTTCATCGGCAGGTTCTTCGGCGAGTTGATAGCGGGTGTCCGCGGTGATGCGGATTTTGTTGGAGGTATTGCGCAGCGATGCATGCATCAGAAACATGCTGAAGATGATGACATCGCCTGCCTCGAAAGTTGTCGTCGCCCAGCGGCCGCCAAATTTCTCAACGATTTCGATTGGATTATCGCTGAAATGCCCTTCAATTAGGTCTGTGTCGACATCTGCTTTGCCATACGTTTCCCGAACGTTGTCGAATCGGTTCGACCCGAGGCAGAAGACGATAGGGCCCAGTTCTAACGGCACGTCGCCGAAGGGTGTCCAACAGGAGTAAAGGTTTTGTGTGCCTCTACCCATGAAGACGATGTCGTAATGAATCGGCGATGCTGAGCCGGGGCCTGCCGTGCGGAGCCATTTGAAGTCAAATGTCAGCGCGTCGCCGCCGAGGAACCGCCGAAAGAAGTTCATGACTGGCTCGCCCTCTACAACGGCTTTGAAGGCAGACAGTTGCGTCAACGCCTTATTGCCCATGGAGCCGGTGGAGGTAGGTTCGGGATACTCGGGATTGAAAACGCCGTCCATCAACGGCGTGTTTGGCGCGAGCATCCCTTTCTCGGCGAGTTTCTCCAGAATCTGCCGCCGCGCGGCGAGGACTGCCTCCCGTTTATGTAGTCCGCGGATGAGCAGATATCCCTCTTGCGTTATCCGTTCGCGCAGTGCGTTGGGGTTGTTGAGGATGTCGTTACTCTCGCGTAAATCGGTGATGACATCTGTTTCATGGTGTAGAAAGGGGAGTTTCATATCCGTTTCTCCGTCCGTTAAATAGCGTCTGATGGGCGTTCTTGCAGTACCGGAATAACGTAACTCCGAATCGTCATTCCGTTTACTGCTTCGGTTTCAACGCGCGGTTCTGGATTTTTGCGATGATCGAACACGATGTAGTATCCCTCCACGGCCCCTTCTAATCGGAGGTACGCCACTAATTGTTTCTTGCCGGCTTCATAAAGTCCCGCGCCGCCCCATACCTTGGTTTCCACAATATACTTGCGCTGCCGATGGAGGATAATGAGGTCTGTCCGTCCTCGCCCTGTTGGCACTTCCAGATACATGAACCCACCCACCGCTTTCACAAATCCGTCCAGATAGGTAGCCAGCAGGTGCTGCCCCACCGATTCGCTCGGGAGATTCGGCACTTGGAGAACCCGAAAGCCTGCCCGCTTGATGAAATCCCGGAAGTTATCCAGCAGCGGCTCCAGCGCAATTTCCCCTGCCGCTGTGAGGTAATCCTGAAAACCAGCGGTGGTATTTTCAGGAAAGTAGTCTTCTTCCAGGCCGTTCATCGTCGGCTTGAATGCCTGCATGATGCAATACTGATAAATCGGGTTGACAATCTCACACTTCCCATCAGTTCCTCGCGTGATAACACCGTAGGATTGAAGTTCCTTCATTAGTTCATCGTGGGGATTAAAGTCGATACCGTGCTCAGATGTGGCAACTTTCATCAGGAGTTTCTCAAACCGTGAGTCTTTGCGGATATTGGTGGTGACATGGTGAAAGTTGACGTTCGCTTCCGCCAGAATCGCCTTGTGAGCCTTGGCAAAGTCCTTCAAGAGAATCGGCTCCGTTTTCGGAATGTCCATCTCCTCGGTGAGTATCTGCCCGAGACGGTTAACAAGGAACGGCTGCCCTGCTGTCTGCCGATGCAGTGTCTCAATCACTTCTGGTGCGAACGCTTGCCCTACTGCCACCGTATACTGGCTAAGGAGTTCCGCCACTTGTGCAAGGGTGAAGTTCGGCAAGTGGAACTCATCTTGGATGTTGAACGGTGAGATACTCCTATCGTAGTTGAGTTGCGTCAGATTCTTGACACCGACGATGCTCACGCTGAAAGGACAGCGAGAATCCTCCTCAATATGATAAGTTTGGCGGAGCGAATACAGAAAATCGCTCACTATCGCAGAGGGGATGCCATCAAATTCGTCAATGATGATGACAAACCGCTGCTGAGCGAGCAACCCGCCCAGGCGTTTAAAGAAATCTAGCATCGCCAGATGGTCTTTCAGATGTGCCCCTTCCAAGCAACGGCGTAGGGTTTCGGGGAGAACCTCTTGACGTTTTTGGAAAACCTTTTCGATTTCCTCGCGTATGTTTTGGCCGAGATGCGCATAAAACGCGGCCGGCGCGACATTTTTATACACCTGAAAATTGAGCTCAATTGGACAATAACTAGCCTCTTCAAGTGTCAGTTTCTTCAAGGCCGCTCGGAAGAACGTTGTCTTGCCTGTCTGCCTCGGCGCGAAGATGACAACGTAGCGTCCCTCTTTGACGCGATGGATAAAATCGGCGAGTTCCCTTGTGCGCGGGACGACATAGTGCCGCTCAGGAGTCACGGGGCCTCGGGTCCCAAACGTTTTCATTTTCTTCTCCTTGATTGAGGCAGATAAGATACCACGTTTCAGATTCTTGCGTCGGCGCGCGTATTCATTGCAGCCTTGTTGGCGGCAGTTCCTGCAACCACGCGAGATTAAACCGATAATGTTGCCGGCTGCTGCTCAGATGAATAGTGCCATCCCTGCCTTGACACACGGCGAGATAGCCGCCCGGTTCAGCACTGCTAAATCCCATCGTAAAAGGCCTGCTGTCCATCGTTTCAATCTCCCGGTCTGGCCCGTCATCGCTGATGAGCCGGATGCGCGCCCAGGTTTCGCCATCGTCAAACGATAGCGCGCCGAACAGCCCTTTCACTGGACGTTGATTCCCAGAGGCATCGATAATCGGCATTGCCGCCGGCTCCCGCCGTTCACCCGTGAAAGATGCCAAGAAAATCGGGGCCGGTTTGTCAAAATCCGAGGAGCCGCCTCTGGTGAGTCTGAGCAACACGCATCGTTGCCCCCCGGAAAGCGGTGGAAAAGGGCTCGCGCTATAGTGCCACGTTTTGCCGCCATCGGAAGAGACACTCTTCGGCATCCGGCCGTCAATCGTATCACCGCGTCCGTAGGCCATTAATCGTCCATCTGACAATTCAACGACAGCGGCGTGAATGCCGGCTATCCATGCGCCGCTTTTGCCGGTGGCAAATTCGGGGATAGGCTGTCCTGCGCCCGGGTCGCGCCACGTTTCACCATCGTCCTCGCTGAGCCAGATGGCGGTGCCGCCGTCGCCGCCGCTGACTGCGTCGCATGCGAGCAGGATGGAGCCGTCTTGTTTTCGGAAGACAGACGTAATCGGCATCTGCCGCAGTTGATGCTCCGGTGAGATAAGCCGCGGGCGCGTCCACGTCGCGCCGTTGTCGTCAGAATAGCGCATGACTAACGCCAGCGGCCCCCATGTCGCCGCGGCGGATAGCCCGTTGAAATGGTAGATGCGCCCGTTTTCATTGCACCAGAGTGCCGTGGCGTGATTGTTCCTATCGGGTGCTCCCCAAAACGGCGCGGCAGGTTCCCATTCGTTTTGCCCATGACGCAATCGACTCGCCGCCACCGTCAATTCGCGTCCCCGTTCTGTCACGCAAGAATACCACGCCGCGAACATATCGCCGTTCGGGCACGCCACAATCGATGGCACGTGATTGTGCGCTGAAAAAACCGGTCCGTTTGAACCTGCAGGGATTTTCACATAAGTGAGCGGTTCGGCGAAGAACGGTGTTTCTGTCGGCGGCGCGGTTTCGCCAAGTGCCGCTTGCTTAACATCACGTCCCCATAACGCCACTTTCGACACGCGGCTCGGCGGTGTATCCGGCATCGTGCCACAAACGACTCGGAATCCGATATACCAATGCTTATCTTCCGGCACTGCGCCCATCCGATTCGCCGAACGGAGATAGCAAAGCAGTGTGGAATGACTGCCGCCGCGCGTGACACGATAAAGCCCATCCGCCTTGCCGACAGGATTTTCCTGCTGCTGCGGTTCATAAGCACCATACCAATCGTGGCACCATTCCTCCACATTGCCGTGCATATCGTAGAGGCCCCACGGATTCGGCGGCGTTTGCCTGACGTGCAGCGGCACTACTTCTGCAACACCGCGGCTCCTGTCTGCATCGGGATACCAGCTCTCGCCGACGTTTTTATGGAAGACATCGGGCAGCGTATCGCCGGTAGAAAAGTGTGTCGTCGTGCCGGCGCGACAGGCATATTCCCATTCCGCCTCTGTAGGAAGCCGGTAAGGTTTCCCCTCGCGTTCGGAGAGCCATTCGCAAAAACGGACAGCGTCGTGCCAACTGACAAACACGACAGCCTCGTCATCTTCCCGTGAAAAACCGAGGGAGGGCGAAGTTTGCAAACCTATATTGGGAAGCCCGCGCAGGTGCCGGTGCCCCGGGTCGAATTCTTCATACTGTGCGTTCGTCACCTGAAAAATGCCCATATAGAACGGCGTGCTGAGTGTTACCTGATGCACGGGATGTTCGTCCCAATCACCATCGCGCAGGTGCGCCTTGCCATCGGTTAATTCATCGGAGAGTTGCGCGTTCTCAGAACCCATGAGAAAGCACCCGGGTTCAATTCTCACGAGCTGCATGCCTATTGAATTGGTGCAGGTTTTTCCATCAATTGCGAGTGTTTGCATGGTTTCTCCTTTGGCGTTTTCGCGTCTTCATGATATGATACCAGTAAACGCAGAATTTGTCCAGAACAATTAGTTCGCCCAGAGATATTTCGTTCAGAGATATTTCGTTTTCGGTTTCCCTGTCTATTGATTGTAAGGGCGGCTGTTTCGCTCCTCCCGTGTTCGCATGAGCAATGGACAATTATAGAAATCTGTCCGCAGAAAA
>PYJE01000074.1:0-9722 GCA_003635305.1 Candidatus Poribacteria bacterium
AAAATGCGAAAAATCTTTTTTCTTGCAAATTAATCGCAAATGTGATATAATTTTTCATGAAGTTGTGAAAACGTAGGTTGGGCTCACTGAGCCCTACTCACCCTGAAAGTTTGATAGGTATCCTGCCTAGCAACTTTCTGGTAACCTTTTATTTCAAAGAGATAAGGAGCATTGACAATGCAAAAATTTCAATTAGGCTTAATTGCTATGCTTATCTGTTGTGTCGCCTTCATTTCCTGCGAGCGGACACAGAAGATGATGGCACCGGCAGAGCCCGTCGAAGAGGCGATGCCCACCGACATGACAGACATGATGGATATGATGGCTGACTATATGTCCTGGGCGAAGGTAGAACTTCCCGCACCGCCTGCCGAATTTACGGATGCGAAAGACAGCGGTAGCGCACACGGCGCAGGAACCCGCACCGTCTATATCAATGAAGCCGGGGCCGCCGCACAAGCCGCTGCTATGGAAACCTACCCTGTCGGCACCATGATTGTCAAAGAAATCATGGATGATACCAACACGTTCGTCCTCCGTGTCGCGACGATGACGAAGACGGACGACGAAATGCATGACGCTCACAACGGGTGGATGTATACCCAATCCGCGCGTGAATCCGCCGACGCTGAACTCATGCCGGAAGCCGGGTATGGTACTGAACGCGGAAGTATGGGATGCCACAACTGCCACGCCAAAGCCAGCACCGACAGCGTCTTTGTTAAACTCCCCGCCGAAATGATGATGGAGATGACTGAAGGCGATGACGGCGACATGACTGATGGCGATACCGACGACATGACTGAGGGCGATACCGGTGACATGGCAGACAGCGGTGCCGATGACATGATGGCCGATGACATGACCGGGGATATGGCCGATGACATGGAAACCGGTGATACTGATGGCATGGATGGCGATATGACCGGCGACGGTGCCGGGGATATGGCTGACGGCGATGCCGATAGCACTGACGATGGTGCCGATGGTACCAACGGTGATGATGATAGCACTGATACCACTAACGGTGGTGCCGACACCGGCAATGGTGCAGCCAATGGAAACTAGTCTATAAACTAGACACCTCTATTCAGAGGTTGATAACCAGAAGCACTTGTGTGACTACACGCTGTAGTTGCGCAAGTGCTTTTGTCTTTTGGTTGCTAAGCGATAAAGGCACCACTCTGTGCCGGGAGGGAAATTCGCACGACATCCCCAGAAACTTCCACCGGATGCCCATTGAGAAGTTCTTGAGCCGTATCGGAAAGGTTTGGCACCGCCATATTCAGCGTGCGAGGAACGCGGCTCGTGTTGAGCGCAACCAACACCGGACCGCGGTGATAAGCATAGGTGCCAGTGTTGATGTTGAGGTGAGCAATCTCCCTTTTGCTTGAAGAAAGCTCTGGAAACTGACTGCGCAGTTCGCCTAAACGGCGGAAATAAGCCAACAGCGTTTTGTCCTGTGCGTCTCCCCAGGGAGTCGGCAAGCGCGCTTCCTCAAACCTACCGAGAGGATTTCGCTGTGAGAGCCCTACCTCCGTTCCGTTGTAAAGGATAGGCGCGCCGGGGAGCGTGAAAAGCACTAAAGCCGCCAACCTCACCTTCGCCTTGTCTTCTTTTGCCAAGTAGAGGATGCGCGTCATATCGTGATTATCCAAAAACGCCGGGAGCGCGAATCCTCCCGGGAAGTAGTTTTCATGCGCGGCGAGGAACGCCTCAAACGCCTGCAGTGTCCACGTTTCCAGCGCGAACGTTTTTCGGAGCGCGTCCGCCAACAGAAAATCGAGACAACCGTCGAAATGCGGCAGATACGATGCGATTACCTCCGAATGACTCACCACCTCTCCAAACAAAAAAGCGTCGGAGTTAACCGATTTGCACGCCTTGCGAAATTCTGCCCAGAATAGACGCGGCGGCCCCGGCGCATAATCTAGCCGATACCCATCGATGCCGGCACGTAGCCACCGCTGCGCGCACGCCAGCAAAGCATCGCGCGCCGGTTTGTGCATCAGATTCAGCTGCGGCATCCCCTTCACCCCGAAAAAACTTGCATACTCGTCCGGCCATCGATGCCACGTATACCATTCCCGATACGCGCTGTCCGCATCTTGCTGTGCCGCTTGAAAGGTTGGATGTCGGTTGGACCAGTGATTGGCAACAAAGTCCATAATGACGCGGATACCGCGGCGATGTGCTTCGGCAATCAGTTCGTGGAGTTCGGCGTTCGTGCCGAGCCGCGGTTCCACCGTGTCGTAATCTGTCGCGTCGTAACCGTGGTGCGAGGGACTCGCGAAGAGCGGCGAGAGCCACACCGCGTTGCATCCAAGCGATTGAATGTAGTCTAACTTCTGTATTGCACCGCGCAGCGTGCCGCCGAAAAAACCGGAGAGGTTCGTCGGTTTTTTCCACGGCACGTCGTCTCCCGGATAAAACCTGTCGAGGAAAATGTGGTAGATGACAGCCGTGCGTGCCCATTCGGGTATCTCATAATCGTCAATAGCAATGGCAAATTCGGTTGCGGCGGATTTCGTGCGCGCTTGGTTGTCCGCGAAAATCCATGTATCCGAACCTGCAACGCGCCCACCGAGCCGGTAGTTGAGCAGTGTGCCACTCGGTTGCGGTGGAATTTTCCTTTGCCAGTGCTGAACGTATCGCCATTCAAGCGCGCTCCATTCCGTTTTATCCGCGCCCAGGTCAAACGCCGTTTCGTTTATCCAACAGCGGACAACATCGTAAGGGATGCCGCCAGATGTTGTGACATGCACCGTAATCGGTTGATTGGGCCGTGGGCGCATCGGGGTTAAGCGGTATCGGTGCTTGATACCTGTCAAGTTGCTTCGGTATTCAGCGAGGCGTTTATCGGGATGGTTTTGCGTGCCAAACATCGTTTTCGTGTTCCTTTCATCGATTAAACTTAAGAAACCCAGGTTTCCATGAGCAGGATATAAACAGGATGAAGCAGGATTTTCACGATTAAACACGAAGCAGGATTTTCACGATGAACACGATGAGCAAGATTAAGAAAGGAAACCTCTCATCGACATGCCCCTCTTCATCCTGACAATCGAGCAGGATTATAGGATTTACACGATGGACAGGAGAAGAGACTTCCGTTCACCTACGGTTGACTCTTAATCCCAAGCAGGAGCAGGATTTGCAAGATTTACAAGATTCGCAAGATGAAGAGTCAAACGTTCATGAACGATAACCTCTTATCTTGTAAATCCTGTTAATCCTATAATCCTGCTCACGATGAGCAAGATTCGCAAGATTAAGAAACAACCGTCGATGGAAGGTTTCTTAATCCCAAGCAGGATTTTCAAGATTAACACGATGAACAGGATAAGAGACTTCCGTTCACCTACGTTTTCCTCTTCATCCTGACAATCTTGAAAATCGTGTAAATCCTGCTCCGCTTTCTTCATCCTGACAATCTTGTTAATCTTGCAAATCCTGCTCATATCTTGCAAATCCTGCTCATATCTTGCAAATCCTGCTCATGCGTTGTCTACATCCACAACCTAAAGGATGTGGTTTTGAAAACGGGGAGTTGATGAAAAAAGCCGTGTAGTGGTTACACGGCTTTTCGTCATCAGGCGTTGCGCGCTTGCAAAGCGCGCCTACGGAAACTACTTATCGCCCCAGACAGCGCGCTTGCAAAGCGCGCCTACAGAGGCTACTTATCGCCCCAGGCAGAGCCACGTGGAATAAGCAACAGCTGCCCAACGCTCAATCTCGTCCGATCGAAGACGTAATAGTCCTGGTTTGCCGCAACTAGCCGTTCCCACTGCTCAGCATTATCGAAAATCTCAGGGCGCGCGGCGATGCGTTTGAGCGCAGGTTCACCGTTGCCACCCTGAATATCTTCTTCCTGCACGTAATACTTGTAGACTGCCTCTGGGCTCGTCACACTGAAACTGAAGCTATGCGCACTCGCGAGAGCATTGCCCGCCATGTCGGTGGCACCGGAGACGGTGACGGTATACATGCGCCCTGCACGCATCGGCATATCGGAGGTAAACGTTACGGAATCACCGCTACCGCTCACCGTGCCGGGGAGCATCGCCTCCATCGGCTCGCTCATGGAATCCGCTGTCCTCGCAACAGCCACGCTGATGGAGACGCTATCGCTGCTAATCGGTTCACTGAACGTAACCGTGAGGCTATTGCGCACATCCAACGAGTCTTCGTAATCAGAGAGGACAGTTCCATCGCCCGGGTCTGTCATTGTCACCGTCGGTGGTGTTGCATCGGTATAGGTAAACTGCTGCGGCACCGTCGCTGGCACTTCGGGTTTCCCTTTATTTGTGACGACAACGGCGACAGATTGTCCTGCCATGCCACCCGGTGCCACGGCACTGATTTCTGTCTGGCTCGGCACTGTCACGCTTTGAGCGGCTTTCCCGCCGAATGTGACGGTTACGCCGTTTTTCATATCAAATTTTTCGCCGGTAATCCGGACAGTTGTACCGCCGCTCTCGGGCCCCTGCGTCGGGTTCATCCCAGTCGGCATAGGTTCCGGATTACAGCCGCCGCATCCGGCTATCCACGCGCAAAAAACCGCGAAGACTACCAAAACGACGAGATTTCTGGGTTTTTTCATTGATGATTCTCCTTATTGTCAATAAACTGAAAACATAACGGGTTCGTAAAACGACATACCACAAGGCATATTCGCCAAACGCATCGCAAACGACAAACATATTATACACGAAAATCGATGCGATTGTCAAGTTTTTTCTTAACCACGCCACTCTGTCCGTTTCAGCCGGTCGCGCACAGAAACAGCGAGTGCCGGGCCGAAGCCTTCTATGGACAACTTCACCGTATCGCCATCGCCGACAGCGGTGAGTGCTTCGTGATGCGTTCCTGTCGACACGACATCCCCCGGCTCCAGCGTCAGCACGTTGGTAACCTCCGCCAACAATTCGGGGAGGAACCGTGCCATGGAGTTGGTAGAGAAATCGTGTTGCAAGTTGTCGTTAATCCAAAGTTTTACGTCGAGTGCGTTTCCGTCGGTAACTTCGTCAGCGGTGACGAGCGCGGGCCCCATCGGTGCGAAGGTATGCCAACTCTTCCCTAAAAAGAAGCCGCCCGGCAATCCGCGCGCCGACACGTCAATAAACTGCGTGTAACCGAACACGCAATCCAACGCGTTTGCTTCAGAGAGATGCTTCGCCGTTTTGCCAATGACAATCGCGAGTTCCGGTTCAAAGTGAAACACCGTAACATCAGCCTCCGGCAGTCGGACTGTCTCGTTCGTGGCGATAACGCCGGTTGGTGATTTGAGGAAGGCGTTGAAATCGCCGCGCGAGGGGCTATCTGGTTCGATGTAGTTGCCCGCTAAACAGACGAGTTGTCCCGGACGCGGCAGCGGTGCTTTAAGGCTGACGCTATCCAAGGCGATTGTCGCGCCGTTTTCGGCTGCGTCCTCTATCGCCGGACGCAGATTATCAAACCCCTCTATCACCCTTTTCATCAATTCTTGCGGGCTGTGATATGAAACGCCGCTGAGCGCATCGCTGATGTCAACGATGCCAGCATCCGTTATCACACCGAGTTGATAGTCGTTAAAGAAAGCAAGTTTCATGCATGTCCTCCTCTGTTTTGCGGCGCAAATCTGGCGCGCGGTGACAAACCGCACCTTCGGGAGACATCCGCAAGCATGCTACGCACCGCGTCTCTCGGAGATAGCCACAAGCGGATGTCTCCGTTCTGTCAAGGGCAACTGCACCTTTCTCCCACTGAAATGGGAGACATAGGTTGCGCTGACGCACTCAAGCGAGGTAACCGCGTTATGTCCGCCGAGTTCGGGCTCCGTGCCGTTGAGAATCGCGTCGCGCATATTTTTGGCACTCCAGATAGTGTGCCGCATCGGCCACGCTTTTCCGGCGATAAGAAACGCTTCGGGTTCAAGTTCTACCCGTTCCCATGCGGGCGTATGCGCCGCAAAGGAGACATCCGAGGGGCAGTGCCACATCTCATCGATGCCGGTTTCAGGGTGAGGCTTGATGATGAGTTGCCCCGCCGAACCGAGAAGATGCGGGCCCATCATCCAGTTTCGCGTTCGGGGACGGCGGTAGAGTTCCATGATACCGTAGCTTCCCCGCGCGCCGCCGATATGCACCAACATCGTATCCCCCGCGACGATACCGTTATCACGCCGGTCGGTTTGGCAAAGTTCACTGCTGTGCATAATGTCCGCTGCTGTGACATCGTGCCCTTGATAAGTGATGTGCGCCTGAATCCATGCGATGCCATCTAGGAAAAAGGCCATCTCGTCAAAATAGTGAACGCCCATCTCCATCAGTTCAAATCCTGCCTCGCGGCCTTTGCCTACTTCGCGGATAGAACGGAGTTCGCCGATGCGTCCTTCGTCAATCCACGCCTTTGCATGCCGGAACAGCGGCGTAAACCGAAACTGATGACTGACTGCCAAGTGGACTCCCGCGTCTTCACACGCCGTGAGCATCCGGTCGGCGGTTTCTAAATCCACAGACAACGGCTTTTCGGACAAGACGTGGATGCCGGCGTTCGCCGCGGCGATTGCGATGGGGGCGTGCAGCGGCGCGTGCGTGCAGACGCTCACAATATCCAAGTCCTCGCGTGCGAACATCTCCTCGTAGTCAAGGTGTCGGTTCGCAACATCGTATTCATCTGCGCGCGTGTTGAGGGCATCGCGATTGATATCGCACAGCGCGGCGAGGCGGACATCCTCCAGATTTGCGTAAGCGGCGGCGTGGCTCCGGCTAATCCCACCACACCCGACGATGCCTGCACGTAATGTCATAATTCTTCTCCGAGTTAGTTTGTCGCTGTTTCTAGTGCCAACAACGCCTGCCACTGCTCTTCGTCCACGACGACTCCCTTTTCCAGACTCTCGCGTCGCGTCCGAAGCATTCCTTCGCCGGGATACCGCACGCGTTCGTTTTCGTCTAAGGGCGTGGCGGTGTGGAAATCGGCGATGATTGCCTCCACCATTTCGTCTAACGCCGCTTGTCCCAACAGTCTCGTGGCATCGATGGTGATGTAGACTTGAGAGACAGCGTATTCTGAACCTTGCTGCGCGATGGTGTGCGTTGCCTGTCCGCCTGAAATAACGGCAGCCATTGCATCTAACACTAACGCGAGCCCTGAACCTTTCCAATAGCCGATGGGCGATGGTCTGCCGGAATCGAGAATCTTGCCTGGTTCCACCGTCAGGTTTCCATCGGAATCGTAACCGCCGGGTAGCGGGAGTTGTTTGCCTTGCAACTTCAACACTTCCAACTTTCCGTTTGAATATTGGCTCATCGCCATATCAAGCAGAATGTGCCCGCTTGCGCGAGGAATGGCGATTGCCATCGGATTATTTCCGACGTTCTTTTCCTTTGCGCCCCACGGCGGCATCAACTTCGTGGTATTCGTCCAACAAATGCCGATGTAACCAGCTTCGGCTGCTTGTAATGCGTAGGCCCCGCCGCGCATCCAGTGGTTCGTATTCGAGAGCCCAACGCAGCCGATACCGTGTGCTTCGGCGAGTTCCATCGTTCGTTGCATACAGAACTGCGCGTTGAGGAGCCCGACTCCCATTTTGCCATCCCACCGTTCCAGCGCGCCAAAACTCTCGGTTTTCACCGGCATCGCGCGAAAATCGATGGCTCTGTTACGGAGTCCTTCGACGAATCCGGGAAATCTGTTCAGGCCGTGCGAATAAACGCCATCGCGCTGGTTTTCGGCGAACAGTTGCGCGCATAACCGCGCACGCTCACCGGTAAATCCAACGCTGGCAAGCACGCGATAAAACTGTTCCTGCAGCGTATGGAAAGGCACACGTGTCATACCGAATTATCCTCATCATAAGTAAGATTGACGCAGCACGAACCTGGTAGGTGCGCGGTGTCAGCGCGCGCTCTCCCCTGTGCGCGGTTGTAAACCGCGCCTACCGGGGGATTCTGGAAACCTTTGCGTCTGTCCTATATAAGTTTGCATGTTTTATTATGCCGAATTTCACAGAAAAATGCAAGAAATTTCTTGCCCTTGACATTCTGCCGATAAAATGATATGCTAAATTACAAAGGAGGACAGTCATGGAAACCAGTTCGCTCTATATTGATGGCTACACGCACCAACTGAGTTACGCGCCCGGTGAGGAGATTGAATTCCGCGTTTCAACGAGTGCGGCGCACTATTCTCTGGAGATTGCGCGCCTCGGTGCGACGCGCGAAGTTGTCTTCAGCCAAGCCGAACTCCCCGGCGCAGCGCATCCTATCCCCGAAAACGCCTCATCGCATGGATGCGGCTGGCCGACATCCTTCACGCTTGCCGTGCCAGAGACATGGCAGAGCGGCTATTATGAAGGCACACTCCGCGCGACGGATAGCGGTGGCACTTACGTCTATAGGAACCGCCGCACCACCGAAAGCACCCTCTTTTTCATCGTGCGCCCGGCGAAACCAGGCGTTAATACGCCGATTTTGCTCCAACTCTCTACCAATACCTATAACGCCTATAACAACTGGGGCGGCTTCAGTCTGTATGGGTATCACGGACAAAGCCAGCTGCAGGGCAATCGCGTCTCTTTTGACCGGCCGGCTGTCGGTATCTTCAAGCAGTGGGAGTTGCCCTTTATTGTTTGGGCAGAACAGAACGGTTACGCGCTGGATTACGCCGCGAATTCTGATTTGGAATGCCGGCCGGAACTTTTGGAGAACTATCGGTTGGTGTTGAGCATCGGACACGATGAGTACTGGTCTGGCCCTATGCGCGATACGCTAGAGGCATTCATCACTAGCGGCGGAAACGTCGCCTTTTTTAGTGGCAATTCAGTCTGTTGGCAGGTGCGTTCTGAAGATGCCGGCCGTGCGCTCGTTTGCTGGAAACAGAATTTTCACCAAGACCCGGTTTACAAAACAGGCGATTACCGCACGCTGAGCACCTTGTGGAGTCACCACCTCGTTGGCAGACCGGAAAATGAGTTGACAGGGGTGGGTTTTCTCTATGGCGGCTATCACCGCAGCCACGGGCAGTTCATGGATGGCCCAGCGGAATACACGGTGCATCGTCCTGAACATTGGGTGTTTGAAGGGACAAACCTGTCGCCAGAGGATACGTTCGGCGGGAAAGACACAATTGTGGGTTATGAGTGCGATGGCTGCGAGTTAACTGATGAGGATGGCCTCCCCGTGCCGACACACCGCGATGGAACTCCGGAAGGTTTTACTATCCTCGCGACTGCCCCGGTCCGCTGGCATCCCGATGATTGCGAGTGGTATGAGCAGTGGGAAAAAGGGCGCACGGGTGCAGCGACGATGGGCATCTATACAAAAGGTGGCACTGTCTTCACTGCGGCAACGACAGACTGGTCCCACGGTTTGGCAGGTGGTGATGCGGTTGTTGAGCGAGTTACGCATAATGTGCTTCGGCGGCTGGCTGGTTAAAGCAAAAACCGTTTGCAGCACATATGTATCGGTTTCAAGCTCACTATAGCCCTCCTTGTCCCGTAGGCGCGCTTTGTAAGCGCGCATGTTTCAAGTTTCAAACTCACTATAGCCCTCCTTGTAGGGCAAAACAAAAAATGAAAAAAGAGTTGACATGCGTTGAAATCCCGTGTATAATATAATTATCTTTTCATGTAAAGGGGGAGACTCATGACAAACGAGGAACTCATTCTCAAAAAACTGGACGCACTCGCCGCGGAGATTAAAGAGGTGCGCACCGAATCCGCTTCTGAGTTCAAGAAG
>PYJE01000074.1:9742-13057 GCA_003635305.1 Candidatus Poribacteria bacterium
TCGCGTCGGGCTGTCTTGCGCTCGTGTCGTTGTTCCTCTCGATTCTGAACAGAGGATGAGATACAGGACTTGCCGCGGGAACCCCGCAAGCGGCAGGCTCTACCAATCCGGCAATGCTAAGGAAGGACAAGAGAATGACTTCACCCGAACTGCATCCCTTCGCGCAAGAAATGCCGACTCCTGAACCCATCACGATGACATTGGAGGAATTTCTTGCCAGCGACTTAGAGGGATACGAATACGTCAAAGGCGAATTAGTCCCTATGCCGCCTACCTCATTGGAACACGGTGAAATCGGTATCCGCATCGTTCGACACTTGGACCGGCATGTCCATGAAAACCAATTAGGGCACGTCTATACTTCAGACACCGGTTTCCGAGTCGGCGAGCGCATGCTGATACCAGATGTCGCATTTGTTTCGACAGCGCGGCTGCCTGAGAACAGAAAAAAAGCGTCTCCTGTGCCGCCAGACCTGGCGATTGAGGTAGTTTCGCCTACAGATGCGCAATCGCGCGTTTCGGAAAAGGTGCAAGCCTATCTGGATGCCGGCACCTCAATGGTTTGGGTGCTCGATCCAGTGCTGAAAACCGTGGCTGTGTATCAACCTGACGACTACAAACTCCTCATGCGCGGAGATACCGTCACCGGCGAAAATGTCGTTGAAGGCTTTTCCTGTCAAGTCGCCAATTTTTTTGAATAGTCGGATTCGCCGGTACCAAATGACAAGGAAGGACAAACTTATGACTTCACCCGAACTGCATCCCTTCGCGCAAGAAATGCCACTTCCTGAACCCATCACGATGACATTGGAGGAATTTCTTGCCAGCGACTTAGAGGAATATGAATATGTCAAAGGAGAATTAGTGCCAATGTCGTCTCCATCGTGGGAGCACGCGACAATCAGTAGCAACGTTTCTTGGTATTTGCAACGACATGTTCGTGAGAATCGGTTGGGACGCGTCGTTTCGGAAGGCGGTTTCCGAGTCGGCGAACGTGTCCTGAAACCTGATGTAGCGTTTCTCTCCACGGCTCAGCTGCCAGAGGAAGGAAGGCATCCTTCGCCTGCACCACCAGAGTTGGCGGTTGAAGTGATTTCTCCAACAGATACGCTGTGGAAGGTTTTGGAAAAAGCTCAAGCCTATATGGAGGCGGGAACACAGATGGTGTGGGTTGTTGAATCTGTGATGCAGACGGTAACGGTTTACCGCCCCAATCAGGCAGTCAAACTCCTCATGCGCGGAGATACCGTCACCGGCGAAAATGTCGTTGAAGGTTTTTCTTGCCCGGTCGCGGATTTTTTCAACAAATGAACTCTACACCCCCTTTTGAAAAAGAGAACGTTGCTGTCGTCACCGGTGCAGCGAGCGGCATCGGCCGGGCGATGGCGGAACGATTCGCCGCCGAAGGCATGCAGGTTGTCCTCGCCGATGTGGAAGAGACACCGTTGGCACAAGTCGAGGCTTCTCTTACCGCCGCCGGTGCGACGGTTATCGCCGTCAAAACCGATGTCTCAAACGCCGCTGATGTCGAAAACCTCGCACAGCAGACGTTGGATGCTTTCGGCGCGGTGCATATTCTGTGCAACAACGCCGGTGTCGTTTGCAGCCGGCCCGTCTGGGAGCATTCCCTCGCCGATTGGGAATGGGTGCTCGGCGTAAACCTATGGGGCGTAATTCACGGTATCCGTGCGTTCGTGCCGCGCATGCTCGCGCAAAAAACTGAATGTCATATCGTCAACACTGCCTCGATTTTAGGAGTAGTCGGCGGCGCGGGCGAAGGCATCTATAAGGTAAGCAAACACGGCGTAGTCGTGCTTTCCGAAACCCTCGCCGCTGAATTGGCACAAAAAGGCGCGAAGATTCAGGTGCATGTGCTATGCCCCGGCTGGGTGCGCACCGGAATTCTGGATTCAGAACGGAACCGGTCTCAGTCAACGAGCGCGCCGCAGATAGGCAGCTCCCGGAAAGCCCGCGCAGAGATGGAGGCGGGACTCGCGCCTGCAGAAGTCGCCGAACATGTCTATCACGCCATTCAGAACGGAGATTTCTACATTTTCACACACCCTGAGATGAAAGCACAGGTGCAAGAGAGAATGGAGCGCATCCTGTCAGCGTAAGCGCATTTCTATAACCTCCCGTTGCCAAAGTGTAAGGTGCGGATGTCTCTATCCTCCCGTTTTCTGTATTAATCCGGCAGAATCCGATACCCCGTGCTAATTCCTGTCACCATCCCAAGGATTGCCCAGAGTCCGGCGCACATCATCTCTCCGATGACTAAGCCGAGGAAGACAGGGCGCGCCTGCCGGTAAGCCTTTAAGCCGCCATATTTCACGATGCTAAACTTCAATCCCCACCCTAAAAAGATGGAGAACCACAACTTAAACGTCGCCCACGAGCTCAGCATCGTATAGCCGAGGGGATGGAGGGGCCACCACACGAACGTCTGGCGCATCCACATCAACCACAGTGTAAAGCCGCCGCCGAAAAAGATGAACCCGGTGTTCGTCCAATTCGTGCTTGTTTTCGGGCTGGTAAGGAGGCCTTCAAGTTGCCGCATGAACCAGCTGCCACCGGTATAGGGAGCCCCGTGGGCGTAACTGATTTTTATCGCGGAATAATAGGAGACAGCCAGCCCGATTACCATCGCAGCCGCCATGGCGATGAGCAGTTGTCGCCGTTTGAGGCGCGCGTCGTCCGCCGCTTTCAAACCGTTCATGATGTTCGGCATCATGAATTCACGAAGATCGAGTGTCAGGCAGACCGGGTGCATCATCAGCGAAGTTACCGTTGAAGGATGGATGCGTGAAGTGCCGAGTGTGGTGAGGAAGAAACTCTGCGGCGAAAACGAAGGATTGATAAACGGGATGCCGCCATTAATCACCTGCCACGTCAGCACGATATACATCGCCAACAGGAACAGCACAAACCCGAACGCGAAGACAAGCGACATGCCCATCAGATGGTTAAAAAAAGCGAGGACGCAAATGCCGCCGAGGAGCCCGATGATGATGACGCTGTGCGGCAGTGCCTCATCGGATTTCCGAAACTGGAGCATGTTTTTAATGTGATGCCGCGTTTTCCACAGCGCGATGGCGACAAACGCGAGGCACGCGCCTGCCTCCTGTGCCGCGCTAAATGACTTGCCTGTCCACTGAACCCCCGGGCCCGAACTAAGTTGAAAACCGAGTATCGCACCGGTGAGGCATTGCAATTTGTAAAAGACGAAGAAGAACCAGATGCTGAACGATACCTCCAAAGTGAGCAGATAACTGAATCCTACCATCGACCAGAAGATAACGATTTGGAACGGCCGGA
>PYJE01000075.1 GCA_003635305.1 Candidatus Poribacteria bacterium
TCCCGAAAGGCTGCAACAGAACGTTCCGCGTATGGGGCATATTATTACGTGGCCATCAAACTACCGAACGCTTGTCAATGAAATCGAAAAGGCTTATGACAAGCGTTGGAATACTCCCGACTTGAGCGCGCCGCTGCGGCAAAGAAATTCTTCTCGCCGTCCCGGTTTTTATTCACATTGAATGAATCGATTGGCATTAATCTCCGAACATCGGAACGGATCTGGAATTGCCAGAAGGCGCGAAAAACAGATCGCTCAACTAGTTTTGCTCCAACCCGCCTTGTTTCCGCTGAAGGGAACTAACAATTTTAATGGCGAGGGACAAAGCCCTCGCCATCACGCGGATTATCTAGCAATCGCGAACCCGATATTATCGATGCCCGCTCGCTTCGCAATATCCATCACCCGCACAATCTGCCCGTGGAACACATCGCGCTCAGCCATCAAAGTCAGCCGGCTTTTGGAAGCCTCCGGCGCGTTGAGAAGACGGTTAAACATCTCCCCTGTCCCAACGATCGCCTCGGGGCCGGCACCGCTCATAAGGATAGTGCCTTCGGTTTCGCCGGGCGCAGGATTGGCAATCCGGACGACAATCGCTTGCTGAACCGACAGCGGAGGGGCTATCGGCGGCGGGAGTTGAACCCGTAACCCCGGAATCGGCGCGAAGGTCGTTGATACCATCAAAAAGATCAGGAGCAGGAACACACAATCAATCATCGGTGCCATGCTCAGTGTCGGCAGTTTGCGTTTCCTCAGGTGTTGCATTTCAGATTCCTCCTTTGTGTTCTCTCGCAGACGACCCTGGACAGTTGGCAGCCAGTGCCAGCCCTAAAGCCATCTTTCTGTTACCTCTTATCAACACCTGAGTCGTTAAGAAGTTACGCGAATTTCTTTCTACAAGAAACAAAAGAGACAGGACGGACGCAAATGCCATCATTTCTCCCCGGTAGGCGCGGTTTCAAACCGCGCCTACGGGGTTCGTGCTGCGTCCGTCCTAATCATTTTCTCTGGTAGGCGCGGTTTCCAACCGTGCGCCGCTATCCATAGGAGAACCAATGTCAAAACTCCGTTTCATCACAAACCTCATCGTCATCGTGAGCTGTCTCATCTGCGAAGCCGCAGCACAACCGGTGACGGTGAACATCACAACGCCGCGGCGCGGCACAATCGTCACCGAAAAACATTACACCGGACATTTACAACCGCAGGCAGAAATTAAGGTGTTCGCCAATATCGCAGGCAAAATCGTTGAACGCCAAGCCGATGCGGGACAAAAAGTGGTGAAAGGTGAAGTCATCGCGCGGAGCATGTTTCAAGAAGCAGGCATCGCCGTGCTCCAAGCGGAAGCGGCACTAAGTGCGGCGCAATCCCGACTCACTACGACAGAGGCGAATGCCCAGGCACGCGTCAAATTGCAACTCGCCATCGCGCAAGAATCGCTCTTCGCCACGCAAGCGAAACTAGAAGAGACGAAGTCGCTTGCCGAGATACGCATTCGTAACCAACTCATTCAAGCGGAAGCTGCCTATAAATCCGCCGAAGCAACGCTCGCGCGCTCCGAAGTCAACGCGCAACAGACGGTAGAACGCGCGAAGACGGAACTTGAAAAAGCGACACTGGATTACAACCGATCCAAGGCACTTCATGAAAAACAGCATATCAGCGACAGCGATTTTGAGTCCGCTCAGACGCGGTTCAAACTCGCACAAAGTCGGCATCAAGAAGCACTCGCGACGCTCAATCAGTTTGAGGATGGCACGGCGCAACTCGCTGTCGAAAAGGCGAAGGCAGAATTGGACGTGGCGCGGAAAGTAGTAGAGCACCGCGGCTGGGAACGCGAAATCGCCGCCGCTGAAGCCAAGGTGACGCAAGCCGAAGCCACTCTCAGCACCGCACAAAAATTAGTGGAAGCAAAATCGTGGGAGCACGAGATTGCCATCGCAAGAACCGCCGTGCGTGAGGCGGAAGAGCAACTGAAACTCGCGCAGGAGCAGGTAAATAACGCCGCCATCACCGCGCCCATCGATGGCGTAATTGCCACGCGCCACTTGGACATCGGTGACTACGCCAGACCGGCTGCGATACCAGGCGCAGTGCCGGTGTTTACGGTAATGTCGGTGGATACTCTCAAAGCAGTTTGGAATATGCCAACCGCAGTTGTGAACAAGGTTGAAAACGGGGATATGGTGCTAATCTCCACTGCCAGCATCCGAAACATTGTGGGAACCGTTGACTTTGTCAGCCCAACGGTTCGCAAGGAAGACGACACCGTTCTTGTCCACGCTTCTGTGCAAGCGGCGGGACTGAAACCGGGTGCATCCGTCACCGTATCTATCAAAACCGGCGAGAGGAAAAATGTCTTGTTGTTGCCGCGCCGAGCAGTTTTGCGGATTCAAGATGGTGCGGGAGAGATTTTCGTCGTTGAAGGAAACATTGCGAAACGGCAGCAGGTTACGGTTGGTGCTGTTTACGGCGGCGAGATTGAGATTACGTCGCGTCTCACCTTAAAAACGCAAGTGATTGTGAATTCGCAGCATCGGTTGGAAGATGGCACGGCTGTGACTATCGCATCCGATTAAGAGATGCCTCCGATAGTAGGGCGAGGGCCTGTCCTGCGCCATGCCCAAATCGCTACCCCTAACCGTAGGGCGAGGGCCTGTCCCTCGCCAGGTTATTGCCATCTGTAGTTTGTGATCGCCCGAGCACAAACAGGAGAGGGTCTGTCCCTCGCCAAGTGTCTGAAGCAGGATTTTCAGGATTAGCAGGATTAGGAGCAGGATTCACAAGATTAACAAGATTTTCAGGATTAGGAGTCTGGTTACTGATAGATTTCTGTGCGGCTGAAACACGATGCTTTTTAGGTTCGTAGGACCTTAATGTCTATAGCCCCTGCAACGCATAGCCCCCTCATGTCTGGAAGACCTTAATCTGCAGGCCGGGGCAGAGTATGTCTCCGATTAAGGTCCTAGCGGACCTTGAAAGAAGGGAAGCACGTTTTTCTATAGACATGCAGGTCCTACGGACCTGAAGAGACGGCCTTTTCAACCGAGATTTCCGTAGGAGAGCCCTCCCGGTCCCGAACTCAGTTATCCATCTGTAGTTTGAGACCGCCTGATCTCAAACAGGTCAGGATCTGGCGATCCTGAACTACAGGAAGGGGCGTTATCCGTTTGCACCGTAGATAACAAAAACGAAAACTCATTTCCTCATTTGTAGTTTGAGATCGCCCGATCTCAAACAGGTCAGAATCACAGAAAGGGTGAGCGTTATCCGTTTTCACCTTTGTAGTTTGAGGGCATCTCATTTCAAACAGTTCAGGATCTGGCGATCCTGAACTACAGGAAGGGGCGTTATCCGTTTGCACCTTGACAAAAAATACCACATTATGCTAAATTAAAACCAGTTTTGACAATTTTTCGCGGGAATTTGACATTTTTCGCATTTTTCTCGCAAAAAACTTGACAAAAAAACTGAAAATCGCTAAAATAGAACTAGTTTCAACGTTTTTAGCGATTTTTCTCGCAAAAAAAATTGACATTTTTCATATTTCCGTATATAATTAATGTCAATAGGGTAGTGAGCGCGAAAAAAACGCGCCACCGCAAACCATGATTGAACGAGGAACGACAGAAATGAAAGCGCGCACTCGCAAACCCATTGCTAACCAGGTCGCCGTAGATCTGCCCGGGCTCCGCGATACGCAGCACATCCGGTGTGCGTCCGGCCCGTTCGTCGCGTCGTCACGCGTTCCCGTTCGCCTTGATGGAAACCTGAGGGGAATTGATAGGGAATCGACCCCCCCCACTTATTTTCCGTTAAGGGTTTTCTAAAGCACGGCAGCGTCGGCGTTTGTCGTCGTTTTGCCATTAATCCCGCACGCGTTCTTTGCGTGGCGGGCTATTTTCGTTGCATTGGGATTGTCTCGGTGCAAGTTTTCCCTGCCACATTTCCGGTCGCAACCGGTTCTGCAGGAATTGCAGAAACCTCCTCTTCCGTTGTTATTTCCCCTGTTTGTCAAAAAGAGACATCGCGCTGCCTTTGGCGGTGCAGCTCTCTGTCGCTGCCTCTTTGGGCGGCGTGGGCAAGTTGAGGGAGATGGGCGACAAAGGAGAGCGACTGGATGATGGCAAGCGTTTTTAACTCAACCCCGTGTCAGTTTGATACGGGCAATTTGGTGAGGAAGCAATAACGATGTCAACTCAGCTGCCCTATCGGGAAACAGAGGCGCAACGGCTCACCTTTGAAATCCTTAAAGATAGTAAAAAACTCTTTGAGGGTATTGATGTAAATGACTGGGATGCTGTAAAGAAGAGGCTGCAGAGCATCAAGGAACTTAACCTCTCGGGTTATGGAAAGATTTCAGATCTCTCCATCGTTGGCGAGATGACCGGTTTGAAAAAACTGGAATTCAGCAACACGGAGGTTGAAGATATCAGTTGGGCGAAATCGCTGAAGAAGTTAGTGCGGATTCGCTTCAATGCGACACCTGTCCGTGGGCTGAAGTCGCTCGCTGCCTTGGAGGAACTGGCGACTATTCGCGCGAACCAGTGTTCCCAACTCACGCCGGCGGATATTGAGGCCATCTTCGATCTACCAGCAAACTCGCTGACGAATCTCTATCTTCGGAGAACAAGTCCAGAGTTGGAGCCTGTTGTCCGGCGGATGAGAGAGATATATTACGGGAGAGTCGAGATCGAGTATGACTTCTCTACCCGTAGATAACCCGCTGTTCCAAGCCTGTCGCTGCGATTAGCGGCTCCGTTAGGTTTTGGAATGTTTCACCACTTGCGGCGGGCAAAGGTATGCCAAACTGTGTCGGCATACCCCGTCGCAATTTCGCTTTTATTCATTATACCTCAAAAGGAGGAATAAAGAATGTTGAAATTCAGTATGGGATGGTTATCGGACTATCCCGATTTCCGAGATTACACCCCAGACAACGGCAACGTCCATCCAATGCTTGCAGCGGTGGGTATTGAAGATGTTGCAGGGATGAATAATCTCCCCGAATTTGTTGATCTCCGGGAGTGGTGTTCGCCTATTGAAGACCAGGGAACCCTCGGTTCTTGTACAGCACAGGCGGGTGTGGGCCTCGTTGAGTTTTTTGAGCGTAGGGCGTTTGGAAGACACCTTGACGCGTCTCGGCTCTTTCTCTACAAAGTCACTCGGAAGTTAATGGACTACTCGGGTGACTCGGGGGCTTTTTTACGCGACACGATGAAGGCTCTGGCGCTTTTTGGCGTTCCCCCAGAGTCTTCATGGCCCTATGTGCCTGAGGAGTTTGACAAAGAGCCTTCCGCCTACCACTATGCCCTCGCGCAGAACTATCAGGCGGAAGTCTATTACCGCCTTGATTCGCCTCAAACACCCGGTGAAGGGCTGCTTCAGCGCATTAGGGTGCACTTGACGCATGCCTTGCCCTCCATGTTTGGGTTCAGCGTCTATTCCTCCCTCAGTTACGCTGAGGAAGATGGGAGAATCCCGTTTCCTTCATCCTATGAGCGGGTGGAGGGTGGACATGCAGTCGTTGCTGTCGGCTACGATGATACTGTTGAGATAGAAAACCCGTTGAATGGTGAAACAACAACGGGGGCTTTGCTCATTCGTAATTCGTGGGGAACAGGTTGGGGCGACGCAGGCTACGGGTGGATCCCCTACGAGTATGTCTTACAAGGCATAGCTCGCGACTGGTGGTCTCTTTTGAAGAACGAATGGGTTGATACAGGAGTGTTCAGGGCAAACCCTTGAAAATTCTTCCTGTGTTCTGATGTAGACAATCGAAAGAACGCGGACAGGCACGTTGCCCCTCTATACACTCGTGGGACATATCCGCTCTCTGATGACGGTCGACATCCTCGGTTTCCGTTGCGCCAGGGCTGTTACGCCTTTTCACGTATATTGAAAAGTGGCGGAAAGCTTAACGCTGCTTGCAACCGTAATCACTCGGAAGTGTTCAGGCATCGGTTCGCCGGTGCCTGAATACCCTAATGAATCAAAGGAGATTTTTTATCATGAAAAGAGGAATGGTTTTAACTTTAACGCTGGTGTTGATGGCGGCGATGGCAGTGACGACTGCCAACGCGCAACAATATGTCCACACCGATACTTTGACTGGACACACGAGCGGTAGCGGTGGGATAGCCTTCATGGATAACGGGACGCTTATCAGTGGGGGTTACGACGACACCCTCCGCGCCTGGGATGTCACCACCGGCACACAACGCTGGGTAAAAGATGTCAGAGATCCTGTCCGTGCTGTTGCGCTCCCCTCGCATGACCCCGACTTCATCGCCTATGGTGGGTCTAATAATTTTAACATTCGGATGCGCTATAGTAGCGATAGCGACTGGCGCGGCGAGGTGGAGGGGCATACAAAAACGGTCATAAGCCTCGCCTTCAAGCCGAACAGTTATCTGCTGGCGAGTGGGAGTGCTGACAATACCATCCGCATCTGGGATGTGGAGGACAGAGACAACCTGCGGCATGTGCGCACGCTGCGGGGGAATACGCAGCAGGTCAGCTCGGTTGCGTGGAGTCCGGATGGTAGGACGCTGGCGAGTGCGAGTCTGGATGGCACGGTGCGGTTGTGGAATCCAAACAACGGTATCAACTTCGCCGTGCTGCGGGGGCATACGGCGGAGGTCTACTGCGTTGCGTGGAGTCCGGATGGCCGCATCCTCGCGAGTGGGAGTAGGGACAAAACCGTCCGCTTGTGGAATCCCGATACGCACAGCACCCTGCGCGTGCTGCGGGGACATACCGGCTCTGTTTTTACGTTAGCGTTCCATCCGAACGGGCAGACGCTGGCGAGTGGGGCTAACGACCCCACCATCCGCTTGTGGAACCCGAACACCGGTGCCCACAAAGCCACGCTCAGGGGAAGCTTTCTTGTAGCGTTTTCACCGAATGGGCAGATTCTCGTAGGTACGAGGCCTGGTGGGAACGACATCCATTTGTATCGGTTGCTCACGGTGGATGTGACGGGGAATGGTAAAGTCAACGTGAATGATCTGGTGGAGGTGGCCAAAAACTACGGGAAAACTGTCGGGGCCGGTGCAAACCGTAAAGCGGATGTTAATAATGATGGGAAGGTTGATGTTGATGATATCCTTGCGGTGATAGAGGCGGTTGATGCGGCCGCGGGTGCGCCGGCGTTGACACAGAGAGACATCAAGCCTGGGAGTCTACAAGCATCGGATGTGCATAGGTGGATCCGTGATGCAAAGGCCGCGAACGCAGACCCGGCCGGGATTGCGGCGTTGGAGCGGCTGTTGGCGGCTTTAACGCGCGTTGAAGCACCGCCAGAGAAAACAGTCCTGCTTGCAAACTATCCAAACCCGTTTAACCCAGAGACATGGATACCGTATCAATTGTCGGAGGCCGCGGAGGTTACCGTCACTATCCATTCTTCAGATGGGAAACTGGTTCGGACACTCGAACTCGGACAGATGCCCGCAGGCGCGTATTCGGATAAGGAGCGGGCGGCGTATTGGGATGGCCGGAATGCACAGGGAGAACCTGTTGCAAGCGGGGTCTATTTCTATACGTTAACCGCGGGAGATTTCTCCGCAACGCGAAAGATGGTCATTCGGAAGTAGCGCGGTTGCAAACCGCGCCTACCGGGGATTTACGGTGGCGCGGTTTCAAAGCGCGCCTACCGATTAGTAGTTACCGTAGGGCGAGGGCCTGTCCCTCGCCTTTCATGAAAATTTTAATGTTGTTTTTTGTGGAAAAATTCTGTATAATAAGGTTTAGGCATTAAGCCTAAACCAAACTGGAGGTTTGCATGCTTAATGCAACACAACGTGCTGCCAAGGACGCGGCCGCCGCGTATTTTGGTGGACCTGAAGCATCGACTAGCGATTCTTCAAGCAATATCCTCGGATGGGGCATCGGGACAAAAGTCACTGATGGAACGGTTCTGTCTGCTGAGAACGTCGTCCGAATCTACGTCCGTGAATTATTGCCAGATCAAGTGATTCCTGAACAGTTCAGCGCCCTGCAGACCGATGTCATTGAGGTAGGTGAGATTACTGCCTCCCAAGACTGGCCAACTCCCTGTGGTGTTTCTGTTGGGCACCCGAACATTACTGCAGGAACACTCGGATGTCTCGTCAAGAAGGGTGAGAATCACTACATCTTGAGCAACAACCATGTGTTGGCCGACAGTAATGCCGCGGAACCAGGGGATCGCGTGCTTCAACCGGGCCCCGCGGACGGTGGAACATCTCCGGATGATGAAATTGCCACTCTTGAACCGTACCAAGAGATTGACTTTTCCGGGGATAGGGACAATCCTAACCGGATTGATGCGGCAATCGCATTGGTTGGAGACTGCAACCAAACTATCGTCCTGCCGAAAATTATGAAAATCGGAATCCCTCGAACCGCCACGATAGATGCTACGTTTGATCAAACCGTGCGAAAGCATGGGCGCACGACAAAACACACGGTTGGAGTTGTCGTGGATATTAGCGCGGATGTTCGGGTGAAGTTTGGAGATCGTTTTGCCTGGTTTGAAGATCAAATTGTGGTAAAGAGTAACGACTCCAACCCTTTTTCTCGCGGAGGGGATTCAGGTTCGCTCATTGTCGATGCAGGTACGTGTGAACCAGTCGGCCTGCTTTTTGCTAGTTCAAAGCGAGCAGCACTAACTATCGCGAATCCTATAGACTTAGTTCTCCACCGCTACGGTGTAACCATCGTTGGAGAGGAGTTAAACGCATGAAAACGGTTTTTGAGGCAAAGAAACACTTCGGAGTACGCTATCGTTCCGAAGAGGGTTTCGTCGGCGTAGGCATCGGCCGCATCGCGGATTCCGACGCGCTGCAGGTCTACGTAGAAGATGCCGACGCTCCCATCGCGCAGAGACTCAAAAGTGAAACGACTTTTGAGGGATTTCCTGTGGTTGTGAAGGTCGCAGGAAAATTCCGCGCGTTTTCGGCATAACCCGGCCCGGTCGGCGGGACATCTGGTCCCGATAGAGGGGCCCGCCGCTTGCGAGCCCCTCTCTTTTTGCAAATCAACGATTTATACCTAATGTCGTTCAGGATCTTCCGAGCCCGAACAGGCAAGAGCTATTGGCACGAGTGCCAGACATTCAGGCGAGTTTACCTTACAGAAATAAGACGACTCAACTGAACATATCAGCCAGAAGAAGGGCCCGCAATCGGAAAATCACGCTCCAAAACGTAAACCCGAATCCACTCCCACTTCCGCTTGGACCGGCGCGTCGCAACCCGCCTTTTAAAAACATCGCGCACACGAAACCCCGCCGATGCAATTATCCGCTCCATGTTTTCAATCGCCTTCGGGCCGGAGGCATCCGCATAGCCTAATAAAATCGTGCCTTCCGGTTTCAGGAAATTCGGTGCCTGCGCAAAGAAGCGTTCTAACGTCCGTTGTTTCTCATCGTGGATGCCAAGTTCAGATCGGTTTCGAGCACGTGCCACTACCCACGGTGCATTGAATAGAATCAGATCGAATGCCTGATGCGATGGAAATGCTTCAAACAGATCGCCAGGCAGCATAACCTGGATATCCGTATCTTCGGGACAAATCCGTCGGATATTCAGTTTCGTCGTTGCCGCCGCTTCGGAGAGGAGATCGGACGCGGAGAGGGTAACATCTGCACCTAATTCTTGCCGCGCGAGCAGCGTTAAAACACCGCAACCGCAACCGATGTCGGCGACGGTAACGGGCTCAGGCGAGCCCGTTCTATTGAACAGCGTAGACACCACCCCTTGCAACGCTTCTTGAAAGCATTCCACCGTTTCTTGGGAACGCGGCGCGAGGACGTTCTCGGAGGCGACGAGGGAAGCATCTAATACATTGACAGGATACGCCGTTTCAAGCGCGCTTTGGATACGTTGGACGGACGCAACCGGAACGAGAAATGGATGCCCTTCGTTCGCGCCGGGCGGTTCGCCGATAAATTCCAAGAGATAGGGCAAATCAGGAGGCGGCTCAAGCTGCAATGTGCCGTCTGCATCTGCCCAGCATAAGAAACGCGCGTAAGCCTCTTCCAAACGCGCGCGGGAGATAGAGCCTCCCGGTCGCAAGTGGCGATTGCCTTTTGCGCGCGAACCTGATTTATAGGCGTGCGCCGGTGTCACAGCACTTTTATGGCGGCGAATGTAGTCCATCACCACCATAATTTGTGCCCAATCCCCTTCGACTACCGCAACGCCGCCGCGCTCAATATGCGTGGAAATCCGACCGAGGTGCACTAAGTCTTGATGCGCGAACAATTTCACGCGTCCACGCGCGAAGACTGCATCGCGGCAGGCGGTGGGGACGTAGAGTGTGCCGATGTTGCTGACAGAATAAAAGGGGTTCATAAAGAAAGCGGCGAGGAACAGGTTTTCCCGCGCCCTACGATATAAAATACGGTATAGAGAACATGGCGCGGGACAAGTTTTCCCGCGCCCTACAAACCAAAACTCCTACTGACACGTAGCGCGGGGGCCTGTCCTCCGCGTCTGCCGGGGCACAGCGAGGGACAGGCCCGCGCGCTACGATACCGTGAAACTGGGGGACTAACGCATCGCGACGATTTTGCCGGTTTTGATGGATTCAGCCTCTTTATAGCAGAGCAGGAGCGCGTCTCTTGCACCTACGCCGGAGAGGGCGGTGGGTTCTTCTTCCCTATCGATTGCCTCGACAGCATAGCGGAGTTCGGCGGCGAAGGCATCAATCGGTTCGGCATCTCCTAAATCCACCGGCTGCACCTCGCCTGATTCGTCCAAGAGTGTCAACGGCACTGCAGTAATCGGCTCGCCGCCAAGCGTCGCGAAGTCATACAGCAACGTCGCTTTCTCAAGGTAAATCTCAAACCCGTGCGAGAAGGCTCTGCCGTGCTGAGATACCGCGCCGGACGAACAACTCACGGCGAGTTCTTTGTCATTGTAGATGTATTGCGTCGTCACGTAATCCACGAAATCGCCGCCCGCCAGTTTGCCTTGCGAGAAGACTGCATCCGGCACGCCACAAAGCAGTTGGATGAAATGCGTGTCGTGGATGTGTAAATCGATGCCGGGTCCGCCGCTTTTCTCAACATCGGCGAGTTCCCGCGACCAGCTCGGTTTGGAGATGATACGCTTAAAATGCGCGCCGACGAGCGGGCCATATTCGCCACTCTCAACGATGCTTTTGGCGTAAGCATATTCGGCGAAGAAGGGGAGGACATGCGCCACCATAAAATATTTATCCGTATTCTCCGCTAGCGCGACTATTTCATTCGCATCGTCAATGGAAATGGAGATGGGTTTTTCGACGAGGGTGTGTTTGCCCGCGTTGAGAGCTGCCATGCTGACAGATTTGTGCAGTTGCGTCGGCAGGCAGATATCCACCATGTCAATTTCTTCATCGGCGAGGAGCGCGTCAATCTCGCTATATTTTCGGATATGCGAGAGCTCTTCCATGCCGCCGCGGGGGCCGAAGTTGCCTTGAATGCAGGTCCAGTCGCCGTTCAGTTTTTTGGCATCGCGGGTGCAAATCGCGACGACTTCGGCCCCCGGAACGCGCTGGATGCCGTAGTAGTGGATCATGCCCATAAATCCGATGCCGATAATGCCAATTTTTACCATATTCGTATCCAACGAGTGAGGGCGCGCTTTGAAAGCGCGCCTACCCGGTTTTGACAGGATTAGCGCAAATCGGTTGCCCTGCGCTTAAGACTTCCCCATGTCGTAGCAGCTCTATCTTGCGCCGAAACGGCGAGGATATCGCCGTTCATGATTTCGTTGATTTCGTCTTCACTGAGGGCGCGTCGCCAGATGGCGGCTTCGTCAATCGAACCGTTTTCAAAAGTGTATTGCGGCCGGTCTTTGGAGCATCCGATGCGCAAATCCTGGTCATTCGTGCCTTTGAAGTCAAATTTCTCAGCCTTTTCCTGCGCCAATTCGCCATCCACGTAAATTTTCATGTCACTGCCATCATAAGTGCCGACGACGTGATGCCACTTTTTTTCGTCCAGATTGTGCGGGGCGTTCAACGTGGGACGGCTGTTGCCGGTGCCCAAGAACATATTGAAATTCGCACCGTCGCCGAAAACGCCAATGCCGTAAGACGAATGCTCGCCGCCGTTATGGCAGTTTTTGTCAAACCACTGCGCGTTGGTATTCCACGCTTCCTGGTAAATCCAAGCGGCCATCGTGATTTCACCGCTGATCTTCAGTTCTTCGGCAGCGGGGATGTTGACACAATCCGCGCCTTCGGCGGTAATGTTAATCGCCTTGCCATACTTGCCATCGACAATTTTGGTGTTGGCGATGATGTCCGCGTCAAGCCCATTGCCGGATTCATCAGCAATCGTCTTGCCGGCGGCATCGTCAAAAGTCATGTAGATAACGATGTCATCGTCAAGTGCCGCGGTGGCATCGTTTCCCACCGTGAGCAACATCACGGCGGCTAGCACTGCCCAGATAAATAACCGTTTCATGTTTCTCCTCCAAAGCGAAAGTCTCGCGCTATAAATTGTAGTGCCATTTTAACACAACTCTGCAGAAAAGGTCAAATTGTTTTTGCCGCCTACGGATGCATCGTTCTCTCCTTAATATTCCGCCATGTCGTTGAGCCCTGTAGTTCCAGAGCACCCGCTCTGGAACTGTTTGTGATCAGGCGAGCACAAACTACAGAGAGCGCGGGAGCGGGCTGCGCGGCTATAGCCATTCAGGTCCATCGGTCCTTAATATGCCCCGCGGCTGCTGCGACGCGTGCGAGGGACAGGCCCTCGCACTACAGGGGCCGGGGCGTTTTTTTTCGTAGGGGGCCTGTCCCCCGCAATCGCTCCCTCATCCTGAACATCCTGATAATCCTGGCAATCCTGCTGCAGACGCTATAGCCATTAAGGTGCTACGGACCTTTTCTCCTTGTTGCTGTTGCGGTTCTATAGACATTCAGATCCCTGTTCGCGATCAGGCGATTGCGAACTACAGGGGCCGCTGTTGCGGTTCTATAGACATTCAGGTCCGATGGGCCTGGATTCGGCTGTTTTTGGTGGCGACACCCAACGGGTTTGAAACGGATGTCATGGAAAACGGAATCGCTCTGGCCCTCACTCTACGAAACGCGGCATATAATATACGGAACGCGAGAAGACTAGGCGGAGGCAAGCACGGCGTTCATCAGTGCTTTCCATCGTCCTTCAAACTTTGCGCCGAATTCGGTTTCGCCACCGGTTGCAAGCGGGCCGCGGAGCATCGGTTTCGTCGTGTTATGCTTTTCCCAGAGCTCCTTGCCGCCGAAGTCGTTGTGAAGGAAATGGAGGGCAACCCCCGCGCGCGCCTTATCGGAGAGGTTCGATTTGGTGCAGTGCGCCACACCATAACAGAAGAACAGCACGCCGCCCGCCTTCAACTCAATAGGCACCGCGCGCTCTTCTGGCACATCGCACCGAATGTGATGGTCGCTCAAGGTATCGCGGTAGTGTTCATAACTCTCTCGGTGACTGCCGGGGATGACGTGCATGCACCCGTTCTCAACATTGGCATCATGGATGGCAATCCACATCGCCGTGCCGCGCAGCGGGTCTGCGATTTTAAAATAAGCATTGTCTTGATGCCAACTCGTGCCGATGCCGACTTTCGGCGGCTTCCAAAACGCCTGATCGAGCTCCAGCATGAATTCATCACCGATGAGTTGCTGCACAACGGAGATAACCCTTGGATGAAACGGGAGTGCCTTGTGCAGGTCACTGCGATTGTTCAGCGGGATAACCTGCAGGTTCTGCCGCGTGCCCTCGTTGTCGCGCTGAGTGCCATCCTCCTGCACAGCGCAATTAATGCCGGTTCCCTGTTCAAGTTCAGTTTCGTAAATCCGCTCCAATTCCAAGCGGAGTGCCTTCGCCTCAACAGGGTTAAAGAAGCCCTCAATTGCGAGGTATCCCTCTTCTCGGAATTGGGCAAGTTGTGTGTCAGTCAGTTGCATTGTCGCTCCATTCATGCTTATTGCCTTTGCCCGCACGGCACGATGATGGAATCTACCATGCCGTGCAAAATTTTCTTATCGGCGGGACAGACTGCCGCCTGCATGCCGCCGAGTCTCACGGTATTCCCCGTGACGAAATAGTAGGGCCGGAGCAGTGGCCGGCAAGCCATCTCTTGGACATCGCCTGCCTCAAAATCGTAATACTGCATCCGCACCCGTTGCGCTGTGTGAAACTTCTGTAGAACGTGCGGTGTCCTCTCAAAATTCGCCAACCCGTTATCAACAGCCGCTTCCCACTCTTCAGTCGGCAAGTCGTGTCCGATAGCCACGCCGCGGCTCCCCCACGCGAGTTCAGAAAATCCCGACGGTTTGATAACCAATTCGCGTTGCTTCTGAGTGATGCTGCTGAGCTGCCGCCAGTCTGTCACAGGAAGTCCATCAATATCCAGACCGGGGATAACAGCGTGCGGTGGTAACGGCCGCGCGTCTAAAATCCACGTCTGTGGAATCGCCTTTTGCAGGAACGGATAGGTTCTCTTGCCGAGTCGCCGTCTCCAAAACGGCTGTAGCGCAGGATGATGGAACAGCGCGAGGCACAACTTCTCCTCAAGGTATGCCTTCGGCGGCGGAGTCATGACGACGGTGCGTTTCTTCGCGCTATAGAGCATCAACTCCGCCTTCGGAATATTCGGCAAATCGAACAACTCGTAGAAGCGGTAGAGCACGTCAATCCGCTCTCCATCAACACAGATGCCATCTTCGGTGAAAATTATCTCATTCGGTTTGAGGGTGCGCGTCGGCACGCCTATCTCGCAGAGCGCGGTTTCAAGCCACTTCATCTCTGCCCAATAATCTGCCGATTCGTCCGAAACGACGATGGCGAGACGAGGTGCCTCTTTCTTTGACAAAGCCCGAATCATGTCGGCGTATCCCTGCACCATGCCATCACTACCACCGATAACAGGATAGCCAAGCTGCGCATAGAGCCGCGACAGACAGCCTGTCACACCGATGAATCCCGGAATTGAGTCCAGTTCCGTAATCGCCATCCCCTCGGCAGTGGGAAGGATATCGGGACGAAGCACACCCGGGAGTTGAGTCTTAAACCGGTTCATCCGTCCATATTGGATGACTGGCTCTGGTTTACCGAAGTCCAGATACTCCGAAACCCACGTCGGTTGGATGCCGCGCACGCTCTGGGAATAGAGCAGGTTGCATGCCCGATAAAAATTCAGCAGGTGCCCACCGAGTTCCTCAAACCACTGGACATCTTCCGCGGAAACCCAGAACGGTTCCGGCGAGATGCGCCACGAAGTATGGCAATCGGGATGGACATCCCGCTTTTCACCGGAAAACAGCCTTGCCTTCGGAATTTCGTCATTGATAAATAGACATTTCGCTTTTGTATCCAAAATGTTTGTCCTATAATTCCATATATAACTGCCGGTAGGCGCGGTTTTCAACCGCGCCGGACAACGCGCGCCTCCGGTGCGAGTCTATAGTCCTCAATCTGACAGCGCGACCTGCTTCACCAGATCGATCTGCTTCGCCGAGGTCAGCGTTTGCAAAACGTCCCTCGGCACTAGGCTATCAACGTTGATAAGCATCACGGCGAGTTCTCCGAGTCGCGAACGTCCCACCGTCATATCGGCGATGTTAATGCCCCGGTCGCCCAAGATAGTGCCGATTAAGCCTATCATCCCCGGCTGATCTCGGTTATAGATAAGCAGGATATGTCCCTCCGGCCGCGCGTTGATATGGAGTTGATTGATGCGCACGATGCGGATATCCTTGCGCCCGAAAGCGGTGCCTTCAATCACCGAATCGCCGCTGTCAGTGGTAATAGTAATCGCGATGGAATTGGCGAAGTTGGCACGCGCATCGCTTTTCGTCTCCGTGACAGGAATGCCGCGTTGCTTCATCAGAAACGGCGCGTTCACGTAGTTCACGTTCGTCAACACCGGCGAGAGCATCCCTTTTTGCAAGGCGACGGTTATCGGCGTTACGTCTTCCTTCTGAAAAAGCGCGCCGCTATAGTGAATCTTCGCCGCCGAGATTTGTCCTTCAACAGTTTGCATGTGGAAACTGCCGATTCTTTCGGCGAGTTCCAAGTAGGGCCCCAAAATATCAAGCGTCCTCGGGTCGATTTTCGGTTGGTTCACAGCGTTGGCGACAGGGCGGCCGCGGAGCGCGTTCATCACCTGCTGCGCTACTTCCACCGCGACATGTTCCTGTGCCTCCGTTGTTGATGCACCGAGGTGCGGGATAGCCAGCACGTTATCTAAACCGAGCAGCGGTGTCTCCGTTGCCGGTTCGTTTTCAAAGACATCAAGCGCGGCACCGGCGAACTGTTCCGCTTTTAAGGCGCGATAGAGGGCATCTTCGTCAATAATACCACCGCGCGCGCAGTTAATCAGGCGGCACGTCGGCTTCATCAGCGCAAACTCGGCTTCACCAATGCTATGATACGTTTCGGCATTGAGATGCGTATGCACCGAAATATAGTCCGCCTCCTGAAAAAGCCGCTCACGTTTGACGAGCCGAATACCGATTTCCCCCGCCGCACTAGCTGAAACGTAAGGATCGTGCGCAATCACCTGCATGCCAAACGCTTGGGCACGGCGCGCAACTTCTCTGCCAATCCTACCTAGCCCGACAGTACCGAAAACCTTCCCGTATAACTCAACACCGATAAACTGCTCGCGCGCCCACGTCCTATTTTTGAGAGATATGCCAGCTGGCACAAGGTTGCGCGCCAAGGCAAGCAGGAGCGCGATAGTATGCTCCGCCGCGGCGATGGTATTCCCCGACGGCGTGTTGACGACAAGGATGCCGTTTCGCGTCGCCGCTTCGACATCAATGTTATCCACGCCGACCCCGGCGCGCCCGACAACTTTGAGTTGTTCCGCCGCGTCAATGATGTCAGCCGTCACCTTCGTCGCGCTACGGATGAGCAGCGCGTGGTAATCACCGATGCGCGCACGCAATTCTTCGTGGGAGAGATTCAGCGCGACATCTACCGCAAGAGCTCCATCCTCTCGTAAAACATCTAAACCTCGCTGTGACAGCAAATCGCTGACCAGCACCTTATTCATAGGGCCATTTCCTCCGCATTTGAACATTCATTCCTTTTGAACGCCTCAGTTAAAATTATAACACATTCATGCGTATCCTGTCAAGAAAAATTCCCGCTTGACATATTTGGCGCGCTGTGGTATAATTGTGATATTACTTTCAACAATACCAAAAACTGATGGCGCGGTTTTCAACCGCGCCTACTGGCAGTTATACATGGGATTAGTGGAATTTCTCATCCAAACAGGAGGAAATTAACGTGTCTAGAACTATTGCTATCAGCAGTTTCCTGCTCGCGTTCCTTATTGGATTCAGTGCGTTCGCGGGAACACCTCAGGACTGGCGTAAATGGAAGAAAGGCGAACTGCTCCTCGAAAACCAC
>PYJE01000076.1:0-7002 GCA_003635305.1 Candidatus Poribacteria bacterium
TTTCGTAAATGCTACCGTTAATGAGGCGAGCTTGTCCTGTCTTTAACCTCAGGTAGTGCATTATGAACCAGTCAAATTCCCGCCTGTCAGAGACAAAACGTTGCTCCATAGGAAACCAATATTCCTCATAAAGCCGCTTCTGGAAAACAGGATCTTTTGGTATCAGCACGTAGTTGCGAATGCGATCGGTTTGCGATAGAGCCAGTCCGGCCGTATTGAGACTATCAAAAATAAGCTGCGGATTATCGTGGTTCGGGTCTAACGCGATATCAACAACCATTAACTTTTTAATGCCGGTGAAGACTACACCCAGGTCTGCACTTCTAAGCTTGGCTTTAAAAAAGGCGTAGTTTTCCACCAAGCGATGTGAAGCATCCGCGGGTTCTCTACACTCCAACAACTGTATCAGCGTCTCCTTGTCGTGGCGAGTCAACAGTTGTTTGTAGCGGAGTTCGCCCTCTTCATCGGCGTTAAAGAGATAGTAATTTGAGAGTTGTTTGGGACTTATGCCAATATCACTATCCCTTTCTACAATAGCTTTACCGAGAGCCGAGAGCAGAAGAGATAGGGTGGTTAACCGTTGTTGCCCATCAATAACCAGAAACTCTGGCACCGTTGAAATGTTCCCAACTCCCGGTTGCATGTAGACGATTGAACCGAGAAAATGGGACGTAATCCCCGGATTTGCGCCGATGCGCATGATGTCATCCCACAGCCGTTGGCAGTGCTTCTTTTCCCAGCTATATCTGCGTTGAAAGATGGGAACGAGAAACTGTTTCGGTCCTTGCAGGAAGGGCAAAAAACTTGTTTCGTTTGCTTTCATAATCCTCCCTCTATCGTTGAGGTTTAGAGTTGAGGGGTTTCCAACCTGTATATATTATACGATATTTCTAGCCGAAAGTCAAATTTATTTTCCGCGCAGCAGGTTTGGGAGCGGTTGGAGCATGGCGAGGGACAGGCCCTCGCCCTACGGTAAAAGAGATCCATCGGGGATTTTCCAACGATAATCGTCTGATAGATGACAGGCCCTCGCCCTACGGTAAGAGAGATGTAAACTGGTGCGATTAAAAGCGTCCTGCGCATCGCCGGACAGGCCCTCGCCCTACGGTAAGAGAGATGTTGGGGTTCACCCTCCCCCACGGTAGGAGAGAATTATAGATTGAAAAATAAAAAAGCGTTGCATTTTTTACGCAAATTCAGTTAAACTATGGCAAACAGCTTATAGCGTTGGAGGACACAATGGAATATTTAGCATACGGAAAAACGGGTTTGGAAATCTCGCGGCTCTGCTTCGGAGCAGGGCATCTCAAGCATACCTGCGATAGTTACGCATCCGGCGGCGAGCTCATGCTAAAGGCACTTGACGAAGGCATCATCTTCTGGGATACCGCCGAAGGGTATGGCAGTCAACCGCACCTCGGCGAGGCAGTGCAGCAGATTCGCCGGGAAGAAGTTGTCATCCAAACGAAAACAGGCGCGAAAAATTACGACGGTGCCTCCCAAAGCATTGAGCGTTCCCTTCGTGAACTGCAAACCGAGTATCTGGATGTCCTGCTGTTACACGGGATTGCGACTCCCGAAGATTTAGCATCGCGAGAAGGCGCGCTTGACGCGTTCCGCGACGCAAAGGCGGCTGGCAAGATTCGGATTATCGGATGTTCTACGCACATTTACACCGGCCCTGTCATGGACGCGGTTATCGCGCATCCGGAGATTGATGTCATCCTCACCACGGCGAATAAAGAAGGGAGGATGCTAGAAGGCGGTTCGTTTGCACGGCATCTGGATTACATCCGGCGTGCCTACGACGCAGGGAAGGGTGTCAGCATCATGAAGGTTATCGTCGCGGGCGATATTCCGGAGGCGGATATGCCGGCGTGGATTGAGTGGGGTTTCAACCTTGAGACGGCGCACGCGATTAATCTCGGCATTACCGATTATCCCCATATTACGCTGGATGTCGGGCTCGCCCGTGCGAGTGCGAGGCGGCGTTTGACACAGCGCAAGGCGGCATAGAGGAGGTTCCGAAAACCATGCGCGCAATTATGTGCCGCGAACCGTGGGATTACCGTCTTGAGGAAGTTCCCACGCCGCAGGCGGGGCCCGGCGAAGTCGTCGTCAAGGTAAACGCCTGCGGCGTTTGCGCCAGCGATATCAAGTGCTACACCGGCGCGCCGCTTTTCTGGGGCGATGAACATCGGGCACCTTATGTGGAGGCACCTGTCATCGCCGGGCACGAATTTATCGGTGAAGTCGTTGGAATCGGCGAAGGCGCGGGCAAGAAGAATGGCATCCAGCTTGGCGACACTGCCATTGCGGAGCAGATTGTCCCGTGTTGGGAGTGTCGCTACTGCCGCACCGGGAAGTATTGGCTGTGCCAAGTTCATAACATTTTCGGCTTTCAACCTGTTGTCAACGGCGGTATGGCGGACTATATGAAGTTTCCCGCGCGTTCGCTTGTCCACAAAGTGCCATCAGATATGCCGACAGCACACGCGGCGATGATTGAGCCGCTCGCTTGTTCGATTCACGCCGTGCAGCGCGGGGAGATTGAGTTTGGCGATGTCGTCGTCATCGCGGGGGCCGGCACACTGGGCCTCGGGATGATAGGCGCGGCAAAGTTGAAAAACCCCGGTCTGCTCATCGCCATCGATTTGATACCGAAGCGGTTGGAAATCGCGGAAAAGTTGGGCGCGGATTTGGCTATCAACCCGACAGAAGAGGATGCAGTGCAACAGGTGTTGGATTTGACAGAAGGCTACGGCTGCGATGTCTACATTGAGGCGACAGGGCATCCGAAGGCGGTGGAGCAAGGACTCCGCATGATTCGGAAGGCTGGCACTTTCGTGGAATTCAGCGTCATGCGCGAACCGGTGACGGTAGACTGGACTATCATCGGCGATACGAAGGAACTGAACATCCACGGGGCGCACCTAGGGCCTTACGCGTATCCGCTTGCGATTGACTACATCTACCGGGGCGCGATTGATGTGAGTCTTATCGTAACGCATCAATTGCCGTTGGAGGAATACCTCACGGCGTTTGAGATGGTGCAAGAGGGGACGGATTCGATTAAGGTGCAGTTAGTGCCGTAGACGTGTTTTACGTTCCGAGCATTTCCACGAACATATCCACTTCCGTTGTCGGGACTTGGCAGGCATAATTCTCGCAGAGATAAGCCGTGGGGCGTTCATCTATCGTCGTCTTGCCAGCGAGGAGCGGCAGCGTTGAACCTGCCGTAGACGCAGCAGCGGCGACGATTTTGTTCGGCAGGTATCGTTGGTGCAATGCGGCGAGCATCGCATCCGGTGCCTGTCCAACAATTGCAATTTCTCTCGGCGTGGAAAGCAGGAACGCCAATTCACAAAGCAGCTGCCCTGAACCTGAAGGCATCGCCTCCATCTGATGATAATAGAGTTTCAGCGTCTCTACCGCTTTGTCGTGGAATGCCGGTTTGTCTAAGTGTTTAGCGAGTCGCAGCAGGCTGTGAATTGCCATAGATGCACCGGACGGTGTGGCACCGTCGTAAGCAGCTTTGGAACGCACGATAAGCGTCTCGTGCGCTGTGCCAGTGAAGAAGAAACCGCCGCCGTTTTCGTCCCCAAACTGCTCAATCATCAATTGCGCGAGGCGTTCCGCTTCGGTGAGCCAGCGCGGTTCAAAACTGGCCTCGTAGAGGGCAATGAGGCCGGCAATGAAGTAGGCATAGTCCTCAAGGTAGGCGTTGAGGTGGCTTTTGCCGGCGCGGTGCGTGCGTAACAGGAGTCCATCCTCTTGCGAGAGCGTCGTCAAGACGAATTCGGCGGATTTTTCGCACGCCGAGAGGTATTCGGATTTGCCGGTGAGTTGGTAACCCATCGCCATGCCGCGGAGCATGAGCCCGTTCCAACTGGTTAGAATTTTGTCGTCAAGTCCCGGTTTAATCCGTTTCTCTCTGGCAGCGAAGAGTTTTTGCCTGCTATCGGCGAGAAGTGCCTCTAACTCGCTCAACTCCATCTGCAGTTTTCGGGAGAAAATGTCCGGTGGTGTTTGGATGTGGAGGATATTTTCGCCTTCAAAGTTACCCTGCGGCGTGATGTCGTAGAATTCACAGAAGATTGCCGCGTTCTCTTCGCCGAGCAGAGTTTCCACTTCGGAGGGTTCCCAGACGAAAAACTTGCCTTCCACGCCTTCGCTATCGGCATCTTGCGTGGAATAGAAGCCGCCGTTTTCTGCGTCATACATCTCCCGCAGCACGTAGTCAAGCGTCTCCGTTGCGATGTCACGGTAGAACGGCTTCTGCGTCGCTTGGAACGCCTCAAAATAGGCGACGACGAGTTGCGCGTTATCGTAAAGCATCTTCTCGAAATGCGGGACGAGCCAGCGAGCATCGGTGGAGTAACGGTGGAAACCGCCGCCCACCTGGTCATACATACCACCCCGCGCCATTTTTTCCAACGTGAGTTCAACCATCTCCAACGCTTGGAGGGTGCCGCTGTGGTGCCAATAGCGGAGGAGGAACGGCAATCCCATGCTCGGTGGAAACTTGGGTGCGGTGCCGAACCCGCCATCGTGCGCATCGAATTGCGAACGGTAGTGCTGAAAGGCATTCTCCATCAGCTGCTCGGTGAATTCGTGTTCGTGTGCATCGATAGCACTACTCACCCGCGCGAGGTGTGTTGTAATCTGGTCTGCCTGTTGTAGCACTTGTGCGTGCTGCTCGCGATACGCTTCCGCAACAGCGTGCATCACCTTCGGGAATCCGGGCCTGCCATACCGGTCTGTCGGTGGGTAATAGGTGCCGCCGTAAAAGGGTTTGAGGGCTGGCGTGAGGAAGACAGTCATCGGCCAGCCGCCGGTGCGCGTCATGAACTGAACGGCGTTCATGTAGATTTCGTCTAAATCGGGGCGTTCTTCCCTGTCTACCTTGATGTTAACGAAAAGTTCGTTCATGACTGCGGCAATCTCTTCGTTTTCAAAAGATTCGCGTTCCATGACGTGGCACCAGTGGCAGGCGGAGTAGCCGATGCTCAACAGGATGGGTTTGTTCTCGCGTTTGGCGTGCGCCAATGCCTCTTCGCCCCACGGATACCAATCGACAGGATTGTGCGCGTGCTGGAGGAGGTAAGGGCTCGTCTCATGGATGAGTCGGTTAGTGTGCTTCGGTGTATCGTTCATTAGGATTTTTCTCCAGCGTGCAGGTTCACGTTTGTCTCCGTTTGGCAGCTTTGGACAGATTCAACAGCGTTCTTTGCAGCCACCAGCATCCGTTTCTCGACAGCGTCCACGATGCCGGCGATGACTTCATCGCTCAAACGCATTTCTTCATCGCGAGGAATACGTGAATAAGCCTCAACGACGAGTTGTTGGGCATAATTCTGCATGGCCGTTGCCAAGTCTTGCTGTTCTTTCACGTTAACTGAGCAACCTTTTTTCTTCCAGACTAACTTCACCATTTGAGCCCTACTTCCGCCGCGACTTCTTCCATGGGGATGACTTCGTCGTCCTCTATTGCTTTCTCAAGTTCCTCAAAGAAGTCGCGGCTAAAGAACGCGACTTCATAAACGTCATAGCGTGACACGGCTTCGACAACGAGCATCTCGGCATACGCGCGCAGGGCATCTAGGAACGTTTGCTGCGCTTTCGCATAAGGAAGCGGCTCCGAAGGGGTGCCCCCAGAAGCCTTGTTTTGCTCTGGCACTTGCTGCCGTGCGGGGGAGTTGTAGCGAACGCAGGTGCTTGCAATCAGGGAATCCGCAACGGCAGGGATAGACTCAAGCAACAGCCTCTCCGTTTTCGCCAATTGTTCTTGTGTCGTCATGAGAACCTCTCTAGCCCTGAAAATCTTGTGAATCTTGACGAACGATAGCGCTACGGGGATTCGAACCCCGGTTTGATGGCTGAGAACCATCCGTCCTGACCCCTAGACGATAGCGCCACAAAAACTGCCCGGGAAGGACTCGAACCTTCACTACGTGGTCCAGAGCCACGCGTCCTACCATTAGACGACCGGGCAATTGCCGATGTTATTAATTATACCCTAATCATTGCCGTTTGTCAAATTTTTTAACATTTTTCCTAGGGCTGCAACGCAATGTTGGAAAATGTATAGAAAATGTTCAGAAATCCGATGAACACTGTCGGCACGACGAAGACGCTCAGCAGCGCGAAAGTGCCAGTAGAAAACGAGACGCGTTCGGTTTCCGCTTCCTCCGCGCTTTCCAGATACATCGCTTTGACAATGCGAGCGTAGTAGTAAAGCGATACGACGCTGTTGAGCAATCCAACAAACGCGAGCCAATACAGCCCTTTGTCAATGACAGCGGCGAACAGCACCCACTTGCCGAAAAATCCGGCGAACGGCGGAATGCCGGTGAGGGAGAAGAGGAAAATCGCCATTGCCCCTGCGACGAGTGGCGCGCGCGACGAAAGCCCGCGATACCCATCAATCATCTCACTCCCCACCTCGTTGGCAATCAGCACGACGACGTAGAATGCGCCGAGGTTCATAAAGAGATAGACGACGAGGTAGAAAAGAATCGCGGCTTGCCCCTCTGTCGTGAGTAGCACACCGCCCATGAGCAGATAGCCGCCGTGCGCGATGCTGGAATATGCTAGTAAGCGTTTGACGTTCCGCTGTGGAAGCGCGGCGAGGTTACCCCCAGTCATCGTTAAGGCAGAGACAATGGCTAACATCAGCGTCCAGTCAACGGATTGCATCACCTCTGTGCTGCCAAACCCGGAATAGAAGAACCTGATGAAGAGCGCGAATCCTGCTGACTTTGAGGCGACGGATAAGAACGCCGTTATCGGAATCGGCGCGCCCTCGTAAACATCAGGAGACCACATGTGAAACGGCACCGAGGCGATTTTATAGCCGACACCTGCCAAAATAAAGGTAATTGAAATCAGCACGGCGAGCGGATATACGTCGCCGGTGTTGAACATCTCGGTAAGTTTCGCGCTAATTTGCCCGAGGTCTCCCGTGCCAGTCATGCCGAACAGCAGGGAGAGCCCGAACAG
>PYJE01000076.1:7022-7407 GCA_003635305.1 Candidatus Poribacteria bacterium
GCCGGTGAGGGAGAAGAGGAAAATCGCCATTGCCCCTGCGACGAGTGGCGCGCGCGACGAAAGCCCGCGATACCCGTCAATCATCTCACTCCCCACCTCGTTGGCAATCAGCACGACGACATAAAATGCGCCGAGGTTCATAAAAAGATAGACGACGAGGTAGAAAAGAATCGCGGCTTGCCCCTCTGCCGTGAGTAGCACGCCGCCCATGAGCAGATACCCGCCGTGTGCGATGCTGGAATATGCGAGTAAGCGTTTGACGTTCCGCTGTGGAAGCGCGGCGAGGTTACCCACAGTCATCGTTAAGGCAGAGACAATAGCTAACATCAGCGTCCAGTCAACGGATTGCATCACCTCTGTGCTGCCAAACCCGGAATAGAAGAAC
>PYJE01000076.1:7427-18843 GCA_003635305.1 Candidatus Poribacteria bacterium
CAAAATAAAGGTAATTGAAATCAGCACGGCGAGCGGATATACGTCGCCGGTGTTGAACATCTCGGTAAGTTTCGCGCTAATTTGCCCGAGGTCTCCCGTGCCAGTCATGCCGAACAGCAGGGAGAGCCCGAACAGCATGGTGCCGGAGGCTACCGCGCCGTAGGTAATATATTTGAACGCCGCTTCGCTTGAACGCGGGCTATGTGTTAAGAACCCGGCGAGAATGTAGGAGGTGAGGCTCACCGTCTCCAACGAGATGAATATCATCAACAGGTTCGTTGAGGATGCCATCAGGAACATGCCGAGGGTGACAGCGAGCAGCAGCGCGTAGTATTCGCCTTTCAACCGTGCATCCAGTTCTTCGGAACGCAGCGAGAAGAGAATCGTCGCCGCCGTTGCCAACAGGAGGATAATCTTGAAGAAAATGGCGAATCTATCCAGCCGAATCATCCCGAGAAATAGCGAGATAGACTCGTTATCACCGAGCGAAGCGTGTGTAAAGAGGACTGCGCCGAAGACACACCCTACGCCTAGCAGCGAGAGATACGCGACGGCGACACTCTCCCGATTTTTCACCACCAGATCGAGGATGATGATGGCGGCGGCGAACACCACGAGCAGCATCTCCGGGCTAAAATAGAGTAGGCTTTCGATATTTTTTAAGGGTTCCACACCGTCCTCCTATAAATTCGCTAGTGCGTTCACTGTGTCAACGAGTTTCGTTACGGATTCGCTGAACATTTCAATTGCGAAACCGGGCCAGATTCCGAGGACAATCGTCAAGATGCCGAGCGGCACCAGCGTCAAAATTTCGCGTCCATTAATTTCCGGCAGTGCCTCATATTTGGGGTTGAGTTTCCCTAAGAAGACTCGCTGCAGCGTCCAGAGGAAATACGCTGCGCCGACAACGATGCCTATCGTCGACAAAATGGTCAACATTTTAAATTTGTCGTAAGCACCGAGCAGTGAGAGTGCTTCTCCGACAAATCCGCTGAGTCCCGGCAATCCCAGGGATGCCATGAACGCCAGTGTCGTGATGCCGGTATAGATAGGCATTCTGCTGCCCAAGCCGCCGAAGCCGTTAATTTCGCGGTGATGTGCCCTATCGTAAAGCACGCCGACGAGCAGGAAGAGCATTGCGCTGATAACACCGTGGTTAAACATTTGCAGAATCGCGCCGGTTACACCCGCTTCGTTTCGGGCAGAAAGTCCCAAGATGACGAAACCCATGTGTCCGATGCTGGAATACGCTACCAATTTCTTAAAATCGGTTTGCGCGAGGGCGCAGAATGAACCGTAGACGATATTAATGAAGCCGAGCAGTGCGAGACTGTTACCCCATGTGCCGAGTCCATTGCAGAAAAAGTCCATGCCTTGCGGGAGCATCGCCATGTTTACTCGCACTAACCCGTAAGTTCCCATTTTGAGCAGGATGCCTGCCAGGATGACGCTGATGGCTGTCGGTGCCTCAACGTGCGCGTCGGGGAGCCACGTGTGGAACGGGAAGATCGGCACTTTCACGGCGAATCCGATGAAGAAGCCGAGGAATACCCAGATTTGGAAGTTCAAGTCGGCGAGCGCGTGTCCGTTAGTGGCTGCGAGCACGATAAGTCGCGGAATATCAAACGTTCTGTCACCTGCGGGCCCGCTGTTGAGGTAGACGGCTATCATTGCCACCAACATCAACACGCTGCCGAAGAGCGTATAAAGAAAGAACTTAATAGCGGCGTATTCTCGGCGCGGGCCGCCCCATACGCCGATGAGGAAATACATCGGCAACAGTGTCAGTTCAAAGAAGACGTAGAAGAGGAACAAGTCCAGCGCGGCGAAAAAACCGAGCATCCCCGTTTCTAGGAGTAGAAACAACGCCATATACGCCTTGAGCCCCTTTTCTATGTTCCGCCATGAGGCGAGTACACAGATGGGGCCGAGAAGTGCAGTCAGGAGCAGAAGTGTGACGCTGAGGCCGTCAATACCGATGTGGTAACGGATATTGAACGCCGCTATCCATGCGACATCTAATTCGTACTGCGTTCCGGCACTGCCTCTATCATAGGAGACAAATAGATAGACGGCGAGCAGGAGCGGCACGAACGTGAAAAAAAGCGTAACACGTTTGATTAATTCCTCCGACTCGCGCGGTAGAAGGAAAACGGCAATCATCCCAAGCAGCGGGACAAAAATCATTAGGGACAGTAACATCGAGTGTAAATCCTCCTTATCCCATCATCGGGAAATCGGGTAGAGTCTAAATAAATCGGGCTGTAGGCCTGGTTATCGCAGCTTTTTGTCGAAATCAAAAATGTAGATATCGACAACGTCGATATCGGGTTACGCAGAGAGACAGAATTGCACCAGCAACGCGCGGTTACAAACCGCGCCTACGGGGCTCCTTGTCCTACGCAGAGAGACGGACTTGCACCAGCAACCCTAATCGAACGCCTTGCGAAAGACGAAAAATCAAAATCAAAAACGTAGATATCGACAACGTCGATATCGGGTTACGCAGAGAGACGGACTTGCACCAGCAACCCTAACCGAACGCCTTGCGAACAACGAAAAACTTATAGGGCTCGGAAAATCAAAATTAATGCGACAATACCGGCGAGGACGACAAGCAAATAGGTCTGGATTGCGCCCGTCTGAATTCGGCGAATTCTGCCGCCTATTGCCCACGTAACCTGTGCGACGCGGTTGACAATACCGTCAACGACGCGGTTATCAAAGGCACCGGTGAAAGCGGCGAGTCCATCGCGCGTCACTCGTCCGACTCCGTTGACGATGCCGTCAACAACGCTGCCATCAAACTGCGCGAAGAGCCGCGCCTTCCACACTGTGAGTGCCACCAGCACGCCGTTGTAGAACTCGTCAAAGTAGTATTTGTTCCAGAAGATGTTGTAGAGCGGCCGGAACGTTGTCGCAACCGATGCCGCGGAGAGGGTGCGTTTGTGGTAAAATAGCCACGAAAGCAGTATCCCTAACCCTGCGACAATGATGGAGAGCACCATTGCGATGTTATGCGCGGGGCTGTGCCCGTGATGCCCTTCATCGGCGTGTGTGTCGTGCGCGCCATCTTCCACAGCCGTTTTCTCATCTGCCAGGGCTTCAGATACGCCGAACAGAGAGAACGTGCCTTTGCTATCCTGCGTGTTTTGGAGACGCGCGATGCCATCGCGAGTTGGCACGCTTTGCAAACCTGCGTGCGCTGGCGCGTGGACATGCGGCTGTTTCGGCGGCGTAACGTAAGCATCGTTAAACCACAGCTTGTTCACGATTGGAAAACTGAGCACTGCCAAGACGAGAAGCGGCACCGTCATCACTTTCGGAGATTCGTGCGCCATGTCGTGCATCTCTTGATTGCGCGGTTCCCCGAAGAACGTCATGAAGATGAGGCGGAACATATAGAACGCCGTTATCCCGGCGGCGAAGAGTGCTATCCCGAAGAGGAGGTAGTGATGCACGGAATTCCACTCCATTGCGCGTTCTAGCACGCCGCCTAAAATCGCATCCTTGCTCCAGAACCCGGAGAAGAGGACGGGCACCCCGGAGATAGACAACGTAGCGATGAGCATCGTCGCGAACGTTATAGGCATTTTGTGGCGGAGGCCGCCCATGTTCCGCATATCCTGGTCTGGGGGAATTTCGGAACCGTGAGCGTGGGCAAGTTCGCTGTCGCCGTGTTCGTGTGTGTGCTCATGTCCATCAGCCCCTGCATGCGCGTGTTCGTGCGCGTCGTGTTCGTCGTGGTTGTGCGCGTGCATCGCGTGGAAGGCGTGAATGACGCTTCCGGAACCGAGGAACAGCAGTGCCTTGAAAAACGCGTGCGTGGTGAGATGGAAAAGTCCCGCTACATAACTACCGACACCAATCCCAAGCATCATATAGCCGAGTTGGCTAATCGTGGAATACGCCAGCACGCGCTTAATGTCAAACCGAACGATAGCAATTGTCGCCGCCACTAGCGCGGTGATGCCGCCGATGTAGGCAATGGCGAGTGACGAGGTTTCCGTCAAAATCGGGAACATCCGTGCGGTGAGGTAAACGCCGGCGGCTACCATCGTGGCGGCATGGATGAGCGCGCTCACCGGAGTCGGGCCTTCCATTGCATCGGGGAGCCAGGTGTGCAGCGGCACTTGTGCGGATTTCCCGATAGCCCCGCAAAAAATCAGGACACCGGCGATGGAGAGCCATACCATGTCGCCCGTGTTTAGGCCAGCGGCTTGCGCGAAGATGCCTTCTTCGCCGTAGAGTGCAAGCGTGTCGAATTTGGTAAAGAGCATCATCATGCCGATGAACATGCCGACATCGCCGACACGCGTCGTCAAAAACGCCTTTTTACATGCATTCGCCGCGGAATCCTTCTCGAACCAGAACCCGATGAGGAGATAGGAGCAGAGCCCTACCAACTCCCAACCGATGTAAATGCCGAGCAGGTTATCCGAGACAACGAGGAACAGCATGGAGAACGAGAAGAGCGAGAGGAAGGCGAAAAACCGCGGGTACCTCGGGTCGCCGTGCATATAACCCATCGAGAAAATGTGGACGAGGCTGCTTACCAGCGTGACGACAATCAGCATGATGGCCGTAACGCTGTCAAGGTAAAACCCCATAGAGAAGCTGACGTTCCCGATGGCAATCCACTCCACCGTGTGCGGCGATGGATTCGGGACGACGTGTTGCAGTAGCAGGAGCGAACAGACGAGCGCGATGAGCATCGCCGCTGTAGACAGATAGTCCTGTCGTGGCACGCTCCGTCTCGCGAGCGACATGAGTCCGAACACGGCGAATGCGGCGAGTGGGCACAGTAAGATGAGACTGATTAACGGGATAACCATATTTTTTCTATCCTATCCTTTTAAGGTATCCACCTCGTTGGGGCGAATGCTACCGAATTCGCGGTAGATGGCGAGGATAATCGCGAGGAAGACGGCCGCTTCCGCTGCGGCAAGCACGATGCCAAAGATGGCGATTATCTGTCCATCGATGTTTTCCGGCGGCGTGACGAAGCGCGAAAACGCTGCGAAGTTCAGATTGCACGAATTGAGAATGAGCTCGATGCCCATCAAAATACTGATGGCGTTCCGTCGCGTCAGCACAGCGAAAATGCCGAGTGTAAACAGAATCGCACTGATGACTAGATAGTTTTGTAACGACATACTTATCAGAAACTCCGTGAGATGTCGAAGAATATCCTCGAACAGAAACTCTAATCCTGAAAATCTTGGAAATCTTGGAAATCCTGCTCAATACTTATCAGAAACTCCGTGAGATGTTGAAGAATATCCTCGAACAGAGACTCTAATCCTGTAAATCTTGGAAATCCTAATCTTGGAAATCTTGGAAATCCTAATCCTGTAAATCTTGGAAATCCTGCTCAGTCTCGCACCTCTTTTCGCGAGATGAGTGCCGCCCCAATTAACGCTACTAGCAGTAGCACCGAGACGACTTCAAACGGCAACAGGAACTGCCCGTTCAAAATCAGATTTCCGATGCGTTCGGTTGTCGGTTGTAGTTGTTCGCCTTCATCGACGATGTTCTTCCATTGCGGTGTCTTAGCGATGATGGTGAGGAGCAACATCAGCAGTGCAAGCGCGATGGTGCCGCCTAGTAGCAGCTGTCCGCGCTCGATATGGATGCGCATTTCCAACCGGTCGCTCGTCATCATCACGCCGAAGAGGATGAGAACGAGGATGCCGCCGACGTAGACAATCACCTGGGTGGCGGCAAGGAAATCCGCCTGCAGAAAAACGTAAAGTCCGGCGACCCCGAAGAGCGTCACCATCAGCGAGAATGCGGCGTGGACGATGTTCCGCACCGTGACAACGACGATGCCCGATGTAACCGTTAACAGCGCGAAGCCGTAAAAAATTAACGATTTAAGTGTGAATTCCATTTTTTACCCTGCCGCTGCCGGCTCCTCCACGTCCTCCTCACCGTACATCTCCTGATTGGCAAAGGGGAAGATGAGTTCTGTCCGGTCGAACTTGGAATACTCGATGCCTTCCAGGGAGTCCATCATCGTGAGGCATTCTGTCGGGCACACCTCCGTGCAAAGCCCGCAATACATGCAGAGGGACATGTCAATGTCAAACCTATCCAAGTAAAAAACGACTCTGTTTCGGGTGACAATCCGCGCGACTTCGTCAGTTGAGAAGGTTTGCACGCGGGCAGCGTCGTTTGAGGCTTCAAACCTGTCGGCGACAACCTGAGGCCCTTGGCGCGAGGTGATGTTCGTAACGGTGAACGCTTCGCCCGGTTTCACCTTCTCGCTGCCTTCAATAATGCCGATGACTTCGCGGCCATCTTTGAAATGCACGACGTTCATGCTATCCCAAAGCTGCTCGCCTTTCGGCAGTTTCGTGGCGGTAATCGTGATGCAATCAACGGGGCAAATCATCTCGCATTTTTTGCATCCGATGCAATCCTCGACGCGGTTATAGAGTTGCCCGCGATACCCTTTCGGAATCTCTCGGACGTTCCGCTTCTTTTCATAATCGTGTTCATACGGGTATTGATGCGTCACTTCCGGCTCAAAAAACTGCCGAATTGTCACCCGCATCCCGACGAGCACCGTCCAAACGCCTCTGTAAATGTTTCGTATGTATTTCTGCATGACGAAATCCTCCTGTTGTTATTTCCCAAATCTTACGCCGAACTTGGCTGCGGCTGTGATTTCTGTCCAAGCCGCCTCCCGACGAACACATACGCTTGGACAAGTCCAATTGAGATAATCGCGATGCTGATGCCGGTGCTGAGGGGGGTATCCTCTGGGAAGATGAGTCCCCATATCCCGGTGCCTAAGATGTTAAAGAAGGCGATAGGAATAAAGTATTTCCAGCACAGATTCATCAGCTGATCTACGCGGAGGCGCGGGAGTGTCCAACGCAGCCACATCATCAGGAAAACCAAGCCCATCGTTTTGATGACAAAACCGGGGAGTCCACCGAGGATGTCAAACCCGCCGCCGAAAACGGCCAAATCGGGCAAAATGCCTTCCCAGCCGCCGAGGAAGAGTGTCACGGCAATCGCGCTCACGGCGAACATATTCGCGTATTCGGCGATGAAGAAGAGCGCGAACCGCATGCCGCTATATTCGGTATGAAACCCGGCGACGATTTCCGACTCCGCCTCCGGCAAATCAAACGGTGTGCGATTCACCTCGGCGATAGACGAAATGAAGAAGATAAAGAACGCGAAAAACGTAAACGGCGTGCGGAAGATGAGCCAGTCCGAGATACCCCCGGCTTGGTTCGCTACAATCGCTTCCATGCTCAAACTCTCGACGAGCATCACGACGGTGAGGATGGAGAGCCCGAGTGGGATTTCATAGCTCACAATCTGCGCCGCCGAACGCAGTGAACCTAACAAAGACCACTTGCTATTCGAGGACCAGCCTGCCATAATAACACCCATGACTATCACGGATGAAATCGCCATGATATAGAAGATGCCGATGTTAAAATTGCTGACGAGGATGTTCTGCCCGAACGGAATCGCGGCGAACACTGCGAAGGAGCAGGTGAAAATGACGTAGGGTGCCAGCAGAAAGAGGAGTTTATCGCCTTGCGGCGGGATATAGTCCTCTTTAAAGAGGAGTTTTACGCCATCTGCAAGCGTTTGCAGCAGTCCCCATGGCCCGACACGCATCGGGCCCGTGCGGTTCTGAAATCGGGCGGCGACTTTCCGTTCGGCGAGCACGAGCACCAGCGGTAGCAGTGGCACCACTGCAACGAAAATGCCTGCGCATCCGAGCATGACAAGCACCATGCCGAGTTCCACGGAGAAATGTGCCGCCATGCTTTCTGGCAGCATCGGCATCAAAACGTCTCGGACGAACTGTTCCGCCCAATTGCGCGGGGCGGCATCTTGAACAAAGAAACCTTGAGATAAAATGTCTGGCATCTGCCCTCCTATGAGCAGGATTTTCAGGATTATGCAAGATTGCCAAGATGACAATTCACGTTTGATGACAGTCTTCTTGCATCCTGTCATCATTGTTCTTGGAGGAACCTGTCCTGAAACGATTCCTGTTCCTATCTTGAAGCGTGGTTCCTACCGGTCTACCTCGCCCATGACAATGTCAATACTGCCGATGATGGCGATGATATCCGCCACCATGAGTCCGCGGCTCAGTTCGCGGAGCGCGCTCAAGGCACTAAAACATGGCGAACGTCCTTTGAGGCGAACCGGTTTCGGTGTGCCATCGCTAATGATGTAGAAGCCGAGTTCCCCGCGCGGTGCTTCGCTGCGAAAGTAGACTTCGCCCTTTGGTGGCCGGACGGCTTTTAAGTTCGCCATCACGGGCCCGTCGGGGAGCCCTTCCGCCAGAATCTGCCGCACAATCCGCACCGATTCTTTCATTTCGTCCATCCGAATTTTGTATCGGCTCCAGCAGTCTCCGACAACCGCGCCCAATTCTGGGACATCCTTCGCGACCGGCACGTCGAAATCAAACCTATCATAGATGGAGTAAGGTTCATCGCGCCGAAGATCCCAGTCTACACCAGAGCCTCGCAGATTCGGTCCGGTGGCACCGTAACTGAGTGCCATCTCCGCGGACATGACGGCCACGCCGGTGGTCCGTTCACCGAAGATACTGTTTTTCGTGAGGAGTTCGTTATATTCGTCGATGAGCGGCTCGAAATAGTCCAGAAAGCGTTCGATCTCGTCCAGAAAATTCTGTTCCGTTACTGAGCCGGGTTCCAGCGGAATGAGTTCGGATACGCCGCCGATGCGGATATAGTTATAGGTAAGCCTTGCGCCGCAGACTTTCTCAAACAGCAGGAGTAGCCGTTCCCTGTCGCGGAAGGCATAGAGGAACGGCGTGAACGCGCCGATGTCCATTCCGTAGGTGCCGAAGGATAGCAGATGGCTGGCGATGCGGTTTAATTCGCAGATGAGGACTCGGAGGTATTCCGCGCGTTCTGGCACGGCGAACTTCCGTTTTTCGTCCATCGCCAATAGCTGTTCAACGGCGAGGCAGAACCCCCAGTTCTGGTTCATCGCCGCGACGTAGTCCATTCTGTCGGTGAACGGGATGATCTGCGGGTAGGAGAGGTTCTCCGAGTGCTTCTCGAAACATCGGTGTAGGTATCCGATGTGCGGAATCGCCTCGCGCACCACTTCGCCTTCGAGTTTAAGTTCTAGCCGCAAAACGCCGTGCGTGCTAGGATGCTGGGGCCCCATGTTCACTACCATTTCGTCGGCGAACGGTTTGAGTTCAATGATTTTGCTTTCTGTGTCGGGAGGCGTTGTCCCGTTTCCCTGTTGGGCGGTTTCCATAGTGTTTTGCGCACGTCTATTGCGAGCGGCGCGCGCCATCGCTCCTCGATGTGTTAATTGTGTTAGCCGATGTGTATCTATTCTCGCTATTTAATATGATACCATTTTTGCAGTCAAATGTCAAATTTTTTTATAGGGCTTACGCGGCCGGATCCGGTAGGCGCGGTTTCCAACCGCGCCATTGAACCCGGTAGGCGCGGTTTCCAACCGCGCTATCCAAGACATGTCGCAGCAAATTCTGCTGTCGTCTTCGTCATGCGGCTTACGCGGCTGAACCTGGTAGGCGCGGTTTCCAACCGCGCTGTTCCTATCCACCCGTGTCCTGAAATCCCGTTTCATACGCGGCCGGATCCGGTAGGCGCGGTTTTCAACCGCGCTATCCAAGACGCGTCGCGGCAAATTCTATGTCCGTAGGCGGGACATTCTTGTCCCGATGTTGTCTGCATCGAGACGCGGGAGGGCTTTCCTACAAGAAGTGCTGCATCGAGACGCGGGAAAACCCTCCTATACGCAGTCAAGATTAGGCGTTCTTAACCTAGCGGTTATCCCGCGGCTGGTGCGAAAGTTTCCGGGTTTTCCGCCGCCGCTTCATAGTCGTCGATCAGTTGAGTAATGCTCGGATTTTCGCCGCAAATCGGGCAATTTGCATCGCGATAGATTTTCACTTCACGATAGGACATACCGAGTGCTTCATAAAGCACCAGTCGGCCGATGAGCGGTTCGCCGATACCGATGATATATTTAATCGCCTCAGTCGCCATCATGACCCCAATTACGCCTGGGAGCACGCCCAGGACACCCGCCTCACTTCAGCTGGGCACCATGCCGGGTGGCGGTGGTGTGGGATACATGCACCGATAGCAAGGGCCTTCGCTGGGTTTAAAGAGAGAAACTTGCCCCTCAAATTGGAAGATGCTGCCGTGGACGATGGGCTTATTCATCAATACGGCGGCATCGTTGACGAGGTAGCGCGTCGCGAAATTATCGCAGCCATCGACAATCACGTCGTATTCGGCGAAGATTTCCTCAACGTTGTCCGCGGTTAAGCGGAGATTGTAAGGCGTGATGTCCACATCTGGGTTCAGCGACTTAATCGTCGTCGTTGCGGATTGGACTTTCGGGGTGCCGACAGCCTCCGTGCGATGGAGGATTTGGCGTTGCAGATTGCTCAATTCAACGACATCCGAATCGATGATGCCGAGGTGTCCTACCCCGGCGGCACCGAGGTAAACGCCGGCGGGTGAACCTAAGCCGCCCGCGCCGACGAGCAACACTTTGGCATCAAGCAGTTTGGATTGTCCTCTTTCGCCGACTTCGGTGAGCATAAAGTGCCGGCTATACCGGTCTAACTGTTCGTTGCTCATCGGCTTGTCTTGGGCTGTTGGGTATCCGGCGGCAGCCCAGTCGCGGTATCCACCGGCCATGGAGACGGTATCCGTGTATCCCATTTCGCGCAGTGATTTTGCGGCGAGGAGTGAACGGAGCCCTGCGGCGCAGTAGAGGATAACCTTCTGCTCCCGGTCTGGGAGATAGTTCTCAACAGAAAATTCGAGCATTCCGCGGGTAACATGGACGGCATCGGGGATATACCCGGCGCGATATTCGTCTTCGTCGCGGACATCAAGGAGCACGAAGTCGGCACCGTTTTCTTGTTCTATTTTCACTTCGTCCACGGTGACTTCGGGGATTTCTGTTTTTGCCTCCTCAACGATTTGTCTGTAGGATTTCATAAAATTCTCCTGGCAGGTGGGGGTAACGGGCCACCCGAACGATTTTCCCACGAGTTGCAGTGGGCATTTTTCACAATTTTGGACTTCTCTCACAATTCCTGCAAGAAATTATACCATAAATCTGTTATATTGTCAAAACTTTTTTTGGATTTGAAGCAGGATGTGCAAGTTGAAGCAGGATGTGCAAGATTCTAGGATTTCCAGGATTTGGGTTTTGGAAAAAAGCACAGCGAGAATGCAAGACACGTTCTCCCGCGCGAGGGCTCTCTCATGAAAAAAACGCGCGGGGGATAAACCCCCGCGCGCCAGCCGAACATGTCAGGATCAGGCGATCTCCACCTACAGAGACTACTGTAGATGGCGATCGCCGGAGACAACCCCCCCCTATAGATGGCGATTGCCTG
>PYJE01000077.1 GCA_003635305.1 Candidatus Poribacteria bacterium
ATGAGCGAAGTGATGTTTGACTCTGCCGGTGGCACATTGCCGCAGTGGATAGAACTTTACAACACGTCTAAAACCGAGGCACTCAATCTGAATCGGTGGGAATTGGAGATTCAGAATCGGAAGTCCGAGGATTTGGTTGGCAGACCTGTCGTCACGTTGACATTGCAAGAGAAGGTGATTCAACCGAATCAGACGTTGCTCATCGTCACCGGGAATGCGCGTGCGTCGTCTGCGGATGTCTTCCCTGCAGATAGGGTCTACAACCTGATCGAACTGCACGAGAAGAATCTGCGTATCAAAACCCCGCGCGATACCTTCTTGAGTGTGGAAGGTTTCTATCTGAAACTCACCGATACAAACGGGCATCTCGTCGATGAAATCGGGAATACCGATGGCGATCGGCGCACCGATGATAACCCCGCGTGGGCTTTGCCTGTGCCGTTAAGTGAGGTAGAAGGCATGCGGAGTTCGCTTGTCCGTCGCTATGACAAAGGCGTTGCGCGAGAGGGGACATCCCGTCAGGGATGGGCGTTAGCCGCGAACTTTGCTAAGTTTAAAGCGGACGGGCTCCACTATGGCCATGCTGATGATATTGGCACGCCGGGCTATCGGCAAGGCGGTGCATTGCCCGTTGAGTTGTCCAGTTTCACCCTCACCCGCACCGAGTCGGGGGCGGTTGTCGTGACATGGACAACCGAATCCGAAGTCGACAACGCGGGGTTTAACCTGCGTCGCAGTTTGACACGCGATAGGGGTTACACGTTGTTGAATCCTGCTCTCATCGCCGGTGCCGGCACCACAGGGGAGCGTCAAACGTATACGTTTATTGATACGTCTGCGAAGCCAGGTGTTGAGCATTACTATCAGATTGAGGAGGTCTCGTTTGGTGGTAAGCCGGAGACGTTGGTAACGCGTCGGTTGCGGGGGCCTGTGTCGCCTGCGCATCGGGCGTTGACTACGTTTGGGGAGGTGAAGCAGGCGAAATAAGGGGCTGGTTGCAGTAGCGCGGGGGCCTGTCCCCCGCGATGCCGTGAGGGCTCCGTAGCGCGGGGGCCTGTCCCCCGCGTGGGCTGCGGTAGTCCGAGACACGGCGAGGGACAGGCCCTCGCCCTACGTCAAAAGCGGCTGTCCCGATGGCGATCAGGCGATCGCCATCTACAGGGTTTGTCCCCTGCGCGCGTTAACGTTGGCGAGGGACAGGCCCTCGCCCTACGTCAAAAAACGGAGGTTTACTGGCGCGTGGGGGTGTGCCCCCCGCGCGTTTTTTTGCGCTCAGGCGAAGGGATGGCACTTGTGCCAACCGTTCCCGAATGACATTAGGTTTCGCCGTTCCATGTGAGCGGCTCGTTCTGCAGATAAGGCAGCAACAGCGTCCTCAGCCGTTTATGCGCGTGGTGCAGGTGCGCTTTGATGGTGCCCTCTGACCTGTTCAAGCGCGCCGCAATCTCCTTGATCGGGAGTTCCTTGCGGTGACGCAGATTAAAAACGCGCCGCTGTCCCGGCGGCAGTTTACTCACCGCTTTCCGGATAATGCGCCCGAGCTCCCGCTCCTCGGCGAACCGCGAGGCAGGCGGTTGCATCTCTGTCATCCGCAGTTCCTCGTCCGCGTTGAGGGTTAACTCTTCAAACGCGAACACCTTGTTTCGGTTGCGTTGCCGCAGGAAATCGATGCTGCAATTCACAGCAATGCGGTAAAGCCAACTGTAAAACGCGGCATCTCCTTTGAAGTTCGGCAGTGCCTGATACGCCTTCAGGAAGGTGTCCTGGCAAAGGTCTTCCGCCGCCTCCCTATCCTGAATGCGGTGGTAAATGAGGTTGTAGATTTTTTGCCGATATTTTTGCATGAGCGGATCAAAGGCATCCGTGTCGCCGTTTTGAAACCGCGCTACGAGCTCGCGTTCGTCTTCCTGTTCTACTAACGCGGCATCGAGATAATCTGGATATTCCATTTTGTTTCCTCCGGGTTGAAGCGAAATTCGTTTCTCGCAAAAGCGCGCAAGCCTACTGTGGGCATTCCGCGTCTGTGCTGGTATATAGAGTCAACTCAGACGAAAAAGGATAGTAGAAAAACAAAAATTTCGCTTCTGTTATTTGGTTACACACCGAAGGTTTCAGAAAGTTCCAGATTTTTTTCGTTATCAATCACGGATTTGCAGTATTGAACGGCTTTTCTCTGGTGGCAAAGATGCGCGCTTGGCGATGGTTCAGAGAGCGAATCTCGAAAACTGAATGGTTCCGTTTTCCTTGACAAACGCGTGCATTTATGGTATCATTTACGCACAATTCGGGCTTGAATCGCCACTGGAAGGATACTCCTACAACTTCCGAACGAGGAGAAAGACACATGATTCACCAAATCTGGAACCATCCATTGGGACGCTTCGGCATTCTCGCATTTTTCGTTGGGACGGTCACCACCCTAGTTTTCAATAGCCGACCCCGACAAGCGGAAAAAGCGGAACGAGCTCAACTCGTACAGGCCGAAGTGCAGCGAAACAGAGAAGAAGCTGTCGCCGAGTATGAGCACCGAAAAGCTCTCGCTAACGCGGCAGCTGCCGAGAACTCCGAAATGACGCTGAGTGTTGAAGAACCAGAAAACCCGGTGCTATCCACCGACGACTGGATTCCCGACACAATAGGCGCGCCAATGCCTGACGACGAACACGAACCACGGGTAACCTCCGGGCCTTACAAAGGCATGACGCGTGAAGAAGCCAAGGCTGCCGAAAAAAAGAGACGCGACTGGTACATTCGGGAAATAGCATACCGAAAAAGGCATCATGCCTACCTCGACAAATTCCTCTCCCATTCCGCGGCCCTTCGCGCGTCCAGCCAGGAGAAAATCTCCCTCATGCTCGCGGTGTTGTCACTACTGTCACCCGAACAACTTGACTATGTATGTCAAGAACTTTTGAAAACCCATCCGGCTGCCGAAGTCGATGAATTTTTGAATGCCATCGATCTGGATGCCAACACAAAGACACCCGAGCGGATAGCTCGGGATGTCCAGAAACTCCTCAAGTCCCGCGCAATCTATAAGTTCGTTGAACGTGAATTGGCTATTGAAAAGGAAGTTCTCCGGCAGGAAAAAGAAGATCTCGAGCGCACCCGCCCTTCTCATTGAAGGGACACAACCAAAAAAGAGAACTCATTTCATGAGGACACACACATTCCGAAACATCGCGAAGAGTCTCTTAGCGATTTACGTGTTATACACCGTTTTCGTCTTCACCAACATCGCACATTCGCACGAGCCTCCCTGCGGCTTTGAAGAGCGTGCGGTGGAACATAGGGAGACACAAGTTGAGTCCGCAAAGGGATATCTTGAAAAAGTTCAAGACAAAGGCTACTTGAGTTCCATGGTAAGCGAAAGTCAATATGGCATGATTGCATGTGCCATCATAGGTGCCGCCGGGGGTGCCATTATAGGAGGCACAGCTGGCGGCCCTGCGGGTGTCGCAGTGGGCGTTGTCGTCGGGGCTGCTTTCGGAGGTATCGTCGGCGGGATAGGCGGGCTGGTGAGTGGGGCTATGAATCACCGTGATGAACTAAACGATGCGGAGGCAGCGTTGGAGAAAGCCGAAAGAAGACTCAGGGTGGCAAAAGAGGAATTGGCAGTGTGCGAAATTAGAACTAGCCAATATACCTACCTATACCTGCACATATTGCGACAACTCTTGGGAATTCGATGACTATGATGGCTACATGAACTTCCACCACGTTCATCAGTAGCACGGAGAGCTCTTCAGAAAACACTCACCTGAATCCTCTCTAAAAGTGAAGCGTCGCCCCGCGTCAACTTTCTACCTTATCCAACCCGTGCGCCTAAAACTGTGAGAAGTCAAAGCGCGCCTGACTCGCGAAAATGATGAAACGTGCGTAAGTCTTGTAAAATTGTCATCACAGCAAAAATTCCAATTTGCATGAGAAGTTGAGTTAAAAGATGCGCCGCTATAGCATTCAAACCAAAATCGTTTTGCCATTTCTGTTGCTCTTCGCCGTTGTTACAGTTGCTTTGCCGTTGATAACGGTGGAATTTTTCGCGTGGAAATACGGCGAGCAATTTACGCGCGAAACGCAAGGATGGCTCGATGTTATCGTTGAAACGGGTTATATCCGGGACAACGAGAAGGTGAAGCAGGCGTATAGCGTGGAGGTGATGATTTTTGGTGCGGATTACACGCTTAATGCCAGCACGCTCACAGTCCTCGCCGACGAAGAACAGCAGTGGGAAAATCTGGCGGAGAAAATGCGGCTTCAACAGGTTCAGCAAAGCCTTTTAGCATTGGCTGGAAGCACTGAGACGCAAGGCGACGCGTCCGTTACACACGATGTGACACTCGGCGGAAAACCCTACAAAGTCTTTTATCTCCTCATTCCACCCGGACGATTTTACTGTCTGCTGCGGCCGATGGAAGAAATCGCGGCGGCGAAACGGACACTCGCCTGGTCTATGTTCGGAATTGGTATTCTCGTGATGACGGCCGTCGCGCTCATCAGTCATCTTATCGGCAGAAATTTGACAAACCCGATTAAAACGCTCGTTGAATTCACGCAGCGCGTCGCGGCGGGTGAATTGGACAAAACGTGTGCAGTGAAGACGCAAGACGAGATTGGCGAGCTCGCCGCTGCGTTTAATGCGATGACGCGCGAGCTCCAACAATCGCGAGATAAGTTAATTCAGGCGGAACGGCTGGCAACGGCGGGGAGAATGTCCGCCTCGTTCGCGCATGAGATTCGGAATCCGTTGTCCTCAATGCGAATGCTAGCGCAAATGCTCATGCGGAAGACAGACGTTTCCTCTGAACGGCATCAACAATCGCTGCGTTCTATCCTTGAAGAAATTGAGCGGATTGACGGTATCGTCAAAGGTTTAATGGATTTCGCGCGTCCCGCGACGCTGAATCGGGTGCAACAGCCGCTCGTGCCAGCGTTGCAAGCGGTGTTATCCTTAATGGAAGCGAACCTCGCGCATCATCAGATTGAATTAGTGCAGCAGTTCGCCGCAAACCTTCCCAATATTCCGTTTGATACGGATAAACTGAAACAAGCGTTCATGAACGTCGTCCTCAACGCGATAGAGGCAATGCCACAAGGCGGCACGCTGACGATATCGGCTGTTGAGACAGCAGATGGGATACGCGTCGAAGTTGCGGATACAGGCGTAGGTATCCCAGAGGAAGATTTGGCGCGTCTGTTTGAACCGTTCTTTACGCGAAAGACGAAGGGGACAGGGCTCGGCTTAGCAAACGTCAAGCGGGTTCTTGAGGAGCATGTCGGCAGTGTTTCAGTAGAGAGCACGGTTGGTGAAGGGACCGCGGTTTCGATGTGGTTGCCGAGTGCGTAAAAAGTTTTCCTTGATTTTTCCCGAATTGTTAGGTATAATTGTTATGTATTTCCAAAATGGAGGAAGAAATGGCAAGAAAAAAAATTAGTGTCATCGGCGCAGGGAACGTCGGCGCAACAGCGGCGTTCCTCATCGCGCAAAAACAACTCGCCGATGTCGTCATGATTGACATCATTGACGGAGTTCCGCAAGGCAAGGCTCTTGATATGGCGCAGACATCCCCCGTGGAGATGTTCGATGCCGCCATTGATGGAAGCCTTGATTACGCCGCTACCGCTGGCTCCGATTTAGTCATTATCACATCCGGTTCCCCGCGCAAACCGGGAATGACGCGCGAAGATCTGTTGCAAACCAACGCCAACATCGTCGGCAGTGTCACGGAAAACGTCGTCAAGCACTCACCCGATAGCATTCTCATGATGCTCACCAATCCGCTGGACATCATGACGTATCACGCGTGGAAGGTTTCGGGATTCCCATCGCATCGAGTCGTCGGGCAAGCAGGCGTGCTGGATTCGGCACGGTTCCGCTATTTCATCTCGCTGGAGTTGGGAGTATCCGTGGAAGACATTCACGCGCTCGTCCTTGGCGGACACGGCGACACGATGGTGCCGCTACCGCGCTATACCACCGTCAACGGCATCCCTATTCCGCAACTCATCCCGCAAGAACGGATTGAGGCGATGGCGCAACGCACCCGCGATGGCGGTGCAGAAGTCGTGAACCTCCTCAAGACGAGCGGGTATTACGCTGCCGGTGCATCGTTAGCACAAATGGCGGAGGCGATTATTCTGGACAAAAAACGGCTGCTCCCGTGTTCCGCGCATCTCACTGGACAGTATGGCATCGATGATCTGTATATCGGGGTGCCGATTAAACTCGGCGCAAACGGGGTTGAGCAGATTATCGAAATCGAATTGACGAGTGATGAACTCGCGTCCTTACAACACTCCGCGCAAACCTATCGGGAAGGGATTGCGTTGCTCGGCTATTAATACCAAGTTCATTTGTAGGTTAAACTCGCCTGCTGAGGCGATAACGCTCCTTTGGAACGTAGCGCGGGGGACAGCCCCCCGCGCTCGTGGCACGGTGAGGGACAGCCCCTCGTCCTACGCGAAAGTGATACGGTTTCCGAAATGGTTTCCCAGTTTCATTCTTAAACTTCATGCGAGCCCGAACGACTCAGGTTCATATCGTTCTAGATGAGAGCACATCATGCGAAGAAAAACCATGCCGATAACAACCCTCATCGGCGTTATACTCCTGGTCAGCTTCGTCTGCATTGTGCTCATTCTGGTGGATAACAGCGGCGAATCCAGCAAAAACGAAGGGCCTGCTCTCAATCTGCCGGCAACAGCACCGGCAATCCGGGCGACAAAAATCGTGTCTCAGCCTCCCGAAACGGACTACCTTACGGAAATCGGTTTGAAAACGAATGCCTACAAAAACCGGGCCAGCGGCGCGTGGAGCTGCTTCAGTCCCTATCAGGAATTGGGCTCTGGGTTTCCGCTTCCAAACAATCTCGCCTATTATCTCACCGGTGACGGAGTCGGGAATATCAGCATGATGAAGGTGGTTCTCAATATCAACGATCATTCGCGGGAGGAAGAAGCGAAGAATGCACTGTTGCATGCTTGCAGGATGCTATATCAGAAAGCGATGCGCGCCTCCCTTACGGAAGCGGTAGAGCGAACGCTCTTGCAAGGCACTTCGGGTGAATGGCCTGCCGATAGTTGGACGCTCAGCCTCACGCGTGATGATTGGGCATCGGGAAAGGGATACGAATTGGGATTTATCCTTCAGCGGAGACCTGCCTGTGGGCTTTAATGCTTGGATAGCACACAACCAAACAATGACTAACCTATTGATACCAATGAAGTTGTATGGTACCGTAGCGCGGGGGCCTGTCCCCCGCGCTACGCACGTCTCAGCGCATTATTGCCTCACGCCTTTTGTTCCACCATACTGACGAGGACACCGAGAATCCTGTCACACTGCGCAATCGTGTAGTCCGTTCGATCGAGATGCAGACGCAGTCTGTCCAATTTGAGGAATTGCCACACGGTTCCTGAAGTCGTCGTCCCATAAACGCAAGGGATGTCATTATCCCTTTCTGCGTTAAAGCGTTGCGCCGCCACCATCTCTGCGACACACTGCCCGAAACCGCCTGTCAAGTCGTCTTTTTTGGCTTCAACCAAGACGATGACAGGAGCCTCTAAAAACGCTTGCGTTGGTGACAGACTCACCAGGAAATCGCACACACCCCGCAAATCGTTATCGGCATCAACGTTGAATTCAATGCCGGAGAAAAGGCTGATGCCCCGGTTGAAATGCTCGCGGAGTTCAATCAGAAGATTGACAACAATCATTTCTGACTTTGCCTTTTCCGTGTTAATGGCGGCCGCTAACGCTACGTTTCTCTCTAACGTCGTCGCGAGATGTGCGCTTGGAGTTACCGGTGCTACGGTAGAAAAGATGCCTGTGGATTCAACAATTTCAAGCTGAAATGTTTTTTGGACTTCTTCCAGGGTGAAGTTGCTATACGCCATAAGTGCACCCTTTTTGTGGTAGCCGCGATTCTATTTGCGTCTTATTCTCTCACGCCTTTTGTTCCACCATGCTGACGAGGATGCCGAGGAGCCTGTCGCACCGTTCAAGCGTGTAAGTCGCCATATCAAGATGGAGATGCTTTTCCTCCAACTTGAGGAACTGCCAGTCGATGCCTGTCGTCGTTGCGCCATAAACGGCCCGGATATTGTTTCCTTTTTCGGCATTAAAACGTTGGGCGGCGAGCATCTCGGCCGCACACTGCCCGAGCCCTTGTTTCATGTCAAGATTCTTGGCCCCAACAAGAATGATGATAGGAGCCTGCAACTCAAGCTGGTCTGGCGACAGACTCACTAAAAAGTCGCACACGCCAACTAAACCGTTCTTGGCATCGACGTTGAATTCAATGCCAGAGAACAAGCTGATGCGTTCCTCTAAGTGTTCGCGCAGTGCAAAGAGGATATCGGCGACAATCAGTTCCGATCTGGCTTTCTCTGTCCCAATAGCGGTAGCTAACGCCGCCTTTTTTCCCAATACCGTGGAAAGATACGCACTTGGTTCCACAGGCTTTATTTCGGAAAAGAGTCCGGTAGACAGAACCTTTTTGAGTTGGAACGTTTCCTGAACCTCGGTTAACGTAAAATTGCTGTAAGCCATTGACGGGGCCTTCCCTGCGGTGCTCTCAAGGCAAAACCTAACGCAAGAACTGTCGGGCGGGGACTTGTACGCGTCCTCGCCCGACTGAAATGACACGCTACTTTTTGCCCTTCTTATCGTCGTCAACGACTTCGTATTCAGCGTCAACAACATCTTCACCGTCGTCAGGTGCCTCGGTGGTGGCATCGTCGGCAGCTGCACCTGTCGTCTGTTGGTAAAGCTGCGCGGATGCCTCATGCCAGACTTGGGTAAGCGCGTCGGATGCGGCTTTAATCTCCTCGTTGTTGTTCGCCGCCAAGGCACTCTTGACGCGCTCAACAGCAGCGGTGACCTTCTCCTTCGTCGCATCGTCTACTTTGTCGCCGAATTCCTTCAGGTTCTTCTCGGTCTCATAGACGAGCGAATCTGCGCGGTTACGGATTTCAACTTCCTCGCGCTTCTGCTTATCCTCTTCGGCGTGAGCTTCAGCATCTTTCACCATCTGTTCGATTTCGGTATCAGTGAGCCCGGAGGAGGCAGTAATCGTAATCTTCTGCTCCTTGCCAGTCGCGGTATCCTTGGCAGAGACGTTGAGAATACCGTTCGCGTCAATGTCAAACGTCACTTCGATCTGGGGCATGCCTCTCGGTGCTGGCGGCAAATCGCCCAAGCGGAACCGGCCGATAGTTTTGTTGTAAACCGCCTGCTCCCGTTCACCTTGGAGGACATGCACGTCAACCGCAGTCTGGTTATCCTCCGCTGTCGTGAATGTCTGCGACTTCTTGGTAGGAATCGTGGTATTCTTCTCAATCAGCCGGGTGAACATGCCGCCGAGCGTCTCAATACCGAGCGACAGGGGTGTGACATCCAGCAACAAGATGTCTTTGACTTCGGAGTCGCCGGCAAGCACACCGCCCTGAATAGCGGCACCGATTGCGACTACCTCGTCCGGATTGACACCTTTGTGAGGCTCTTTCTGGAAGAGTTGCTTGACTGCTTCCTGCACCTTCGGCATTCGCGTTTGCCCACCGACGAGAATCACCTCGTCAATCTCGGATGGGTTCATCTCGGCATCGTTAAGTGCCTGTCGGCACGGTGCGAGGGAACGCTCAACGAGCTCGTCTGTAATCTGCTCTAATTTCGCGCGGGTGAGTGTCAAGTTGAGGTGCTTCGGCCCGCTTGCATCGACGGTGATAAACGGCAGGTTGATGTCTGTCTGCGAGGTGCTTGAGAGTTCGCACTTCGCTGTCTCGGCGGCATCTTTCAGGCGTTGCAGTGCCATTCCATCGTTCCGAAGATCGATGCCGTCACTACTAAGGAACTCCTTCGCCATCCAGTCAATAACCGCCTGGTCAAAATCATCGCCGCCGAGGTGCGTATCGCCGTTAGTGCTTTTCACCTCGAAGACACCGTCGCCGATTTCTAGGATAGATATGTCAAACGTGCCGCCACCCAGGTCATAGACAGCGATTTTCCTGTCGCCTTCGTTTTGCAGTCCGTAGGCGAGTGACGCGGCGGTAGGTTCGTTGATAATCCGTTGGACTTCCAGTCCGGAGATTTTCCCGGCATCCGCCGTTGCTTGACGTTGCGAGTCGTTGAAGTAAGCGGGGACGGTGATAACCGCCTGTGTGACTTCCTCGCCGAGGTATGCCTCCGCTGTCTCCTTCATCTTCCGCAGCACCATCGCGGAGATTTCGGGTGGCGAGTAATCTTTACCGTCAATGTTGACAACGACATCTCCATCTGTGTCGCTTTTTAATTCATAAGGCACACGGTTAGCATCATCGCCAATCTCGCTGTATTTCCGCCCCATGAACCGTTTAATGGAAAAAATCGTGTTTTTAGGGTTCGTGATGGCTTGCCGTTTCGCGACTTGCCCGACGGGACGTTCACCCTCTTTAGTAAACGCGACAACCGAGGGCGTGGTGCGATTGCCCTCCGTGTTTTCAATGACTTTGGCATCGCCGCTTTCTAACACAGCGACGCACGAATTCGTTGTGCCTAAGTCAATTCCAATGATTTTGCTCATATTAAAATGTCCTTCCTCATAAACCAACTCGGTAGGCGTGGTTTCCAGCAGTGCTTCCTGCTGTCTTTGCGCGCTTTCCAAGCGCGCCTACCGATTTTTATCGATACAGGGCCCTGCCCTACCATGCATGTTGCAATATCTATGCCAATAAAAAGTGGGCGTAAGCATGCCAAATTGGCACACGTCAGAACAGTTTGCCAATTTGACACGCAGAACGCGTGGGAGCGATTTGAAACCGCGCCTACCGCAGCCGTATGAACGCAAACTCCCGGTAGGCGCGCTTACCACTAAGCGAACGGGAACGTGCCTTGATACCCGCGCGGGCGCGAGACATGCCAAACACCCTCATACATCGGGGTTACCTGATAGTGACAAACGACGTTGCTCCGTTCCATATCGTCGCGCTCCTTGGCACCTTGATGCGGGATGTGGTTGATAAACACGACACAATCGCCCGCCTTCGGATGCAAGATGACATGTTCCTGTGCCTCGCACCACGCCTCAAATTTGGGCCGGTCGATCGGATAAAGATGCAGTGGTTCCGACAGATGTCCGCCTTTGATAAACTTGAGGTGTCCTTCCCCCGGGTCGTTGTCCTGAAAGTAGAAGGTGGTGTTGATACCGACCGGAGCCACCGCAAAGGGATGTTCATCGGCATACCGTTTTTCGTGCCAGTAGCCGTAGAAATCCATGTGCCATTCTTGTAGGTAGGGGCCGGGGTTGATATGCGCGCGGAGACTCCGCAGTTGGCACTGTTTGCCCATCAAACCTTCAAGATAGGGCCGGACGCTCGGATGTCCGACGAGCGGCGCATACGTATCTGGCTCCCGGTCGAGGAGCGTATCGAACCACATGTTGCCGACAGCGTTTAAACCTTCTTCCCAACCCATCTCGCGGGCGTAGTTCACCCGTTGTCGGATATATTCTGTCTCCGCCGGTGACAGTGCGCCTTCTAGCAGCAGGAAACCGTCCTGTTGCAGCTGCGCCAGTCTGTTTTTGATGCCTGCCATCGTTCTCTCTCCTTTGTCAAGTTTGATGGGCGGATATTGTAACGACATCCGCCCGGATAAACTTGATAGCTTAATTTAGCGGCTCTAACGGTTGGGCGTTCCCAAAGACCGGAGCCGGTCCGTCCACCGGTGCCGCCCATCTTGCTGCGTTCGCGATGACGCGACGAACGTTTTCGTCATAATAGATTGGATAGGTTTCGTGGCCGGGGCGGAAGTAGAAGATTTTCCCTCTGCCGCGGTAGTAACAACAGCCGCTGCGGAAAACCTCGCCGCCGGGAAACCAGCTGATGAAAATCAGTGTATCTGGCTCAGGGATATCGAAGGGTTCGCCATACATTTCGGCGTGTTCAAGCTCAAAGTATTCGCCGAGTCCTTCCACGATGGGATGTCCGTGCTCAATTACCCAGAGGCGTTCCTTTTCTCCCGCCTCGCGCCATTTGAGGCTACACGACGTGCCCATCAAACGGGTGAACGGCTTTGAGTAATGCGCGGAATGTAGGACGATGAGTCCCATCCCGTCTAGCACGCGTGCGCGCACCTTGTCAACGACGGCATCTTCAACGGCACCGTGCGCCATGTGTCCCCACCAGACAAGCACATCGGTGTTCGCCAGCACATCATCGGTTAAGCCGTGTTCGGGTTCGTCTAACGTGGCAGTTTTCACGTCAAACCCGCCCGCGGCGTTGAGTCCATCGGCGATGACAGCGTGCATGCCATCAGGGTAGATTGCACGGATAGTCTCGTTCGTTTTCTCGTGTCGGAATTCATTCCAGACTGTAACCTGAATAGGTTGTGTCATAAGTTTCTCCTTTAGGACTTACGCTGCCCTAGCAGGTAGGCACGCTTTCCAAGCGCGCTCTTGCGCGGATGCGCGGTTTGAAACCGCGCCTATCTACACAGGGATTTTGGATTTGCGTCCGTCCTATCCTTTTAAAACTCCAATTCTGTCTCCACAGCTGCCTCATAATCAACGCCATCAACCTCGAATCCGAAGAGATTGCGGAAACGTCGCCGGAAGCCGGCATAGTCGGAGAGTTCGTAGAAATTGTCGGTATCGATCTGTTCCCACCGGTCTGTCACCGCGGCTGTCACATCTTCCCGTAACTCCCGCTCATCCAGTCGAATATAGCGTTCGCTATCCAGTTGCGGCTGGATGCCGGGGCCGAGGTAATCCGAGAAAAGCCGTTGCATCTGCTCGACCGGGGCTTCGTTGATACCCTGCGCGTTCATAATATCGTAGAGGATGCTGATGTAGAGCGGCACGACCGGAATCGCGGCGGAGGCTTGCGTTACCACCGCTTTGTTCACGGAGATATAGGCGTGGCCACCGAGTTCCTTCGCGAGTTGTTCGTCCAGCGCGTCTACTCGCGCCTTCAAATCATCCTTGGCCTTGCCGATGGTGCCGTCCCGATAAATCGGCCACGTTAAAGGGCTGCCGAGATAGGTATAAGCGACGACTGTTACTCCCGTTGCCAGCAAACCTTCCTCCGCCAGCGCGGCTATCCACATCCCCAGGTCTTCGCCGCCCATCACGGCGACAGTGTCCGCGATTTCTGTTTCACTCGCAGGTTCTATTGTGACAGGGACGACTACCTCGCGATTCAGATTGATGGTTTTGCCGGTATACGGCGCGCCGATCGGTTTTAGCACCGATTGATGCGATTCGCCGGTGCGCGGATGGATGCGGCGCGGCGCGGCAATGCTATAGACAAGCATATCTATCGGGCCGAGGTGCTCGCGGATGCTGCTGATTGCCTCGCGCTTCATCGCATCAGAAAAGGCATCGCCGTTGAGACTTTCGGCGAAAAACCCATCCTGGTTCGCCTGCCGATGGAAAGCAACGGTGTTATAGTAGCCGGCAGTCGCCGTGCGGCGGCCATCCGCGGGCCGCTCGTAAAGCAACCCTAGCGTTTTAGCACCGTAACCCCATGTCAAGGCGATGCGCGAGGCGAGTCCGTAGCCTGTTGACGCACCGATGACCAGGGCGTTTAATCCATCGCGTTTTGAATCGGCAAAACCGCGTTTCACCACCTCGATCTGGTTCAGCACGTTCGCATGGCATCCGGCGGGATGTGCGTTCGTGCAGATGAACCCGCGGATGCGAGGTTTAACAACTTGAACTGCCATAGTTCCGATAGTCCTCAATTAGGCCTCAATTAGGCCTCAATTTCCACAACCATCTCGACTTCAACAGGGATGCCGCCGGGCAGTTGCACCATGCCGACAGCAGACCTGGCATGCTTGCCTTTGTCGCCGAATACCTCAACGAAGAAATCAGAGGCACCGTTGACGACAGCCGGCTGATCTGTGAAGTCCGATGCCGAGTTGACGAACCCGACAACTTTCACCACCCGTTTAATCCTGTCCAGATCGCCGAGCGCGTGCTTGAGGGTGCTCAGCAAACCGATGGCGACTTGTCTCGCGGAGGCGTATCCTTCGTCGATTGTTGCATCCGTGCCGAGTTGACTTTTATAGATTTTACCTTCGCCTGAGCCGGGGCCGTGCCCGGACGTGAATACCAAGTTGCCTGTCTGCACTGTTGTAACGTAATTGGCGACAGGGACTGCGGGAGGCGGTAGTTCCACACCTAATTCTTCGAGCCGTTTTTCTATTTCCATGAGTTGATGATGTCTCCTCTCAATTGCCGCGAGTGCGGCGTTTTGCATTCGTTTCTACTATTAAACAGCATTTCGCGAATTTTTTCAAGAGAATTTTATTTTTCCCAGAACGCTTCAGGGTAAATGGGAAAGCGAAAACGGTTACGGCAGTGCCGAGGGCCGTTCTTGGACAACCGGAATGACGTAACTCCGAATTGTCAATCCATCAATTTGTTCAGTTTCGACGCGCAGTTCCGGGCTCTGCCGATGATCGAACACGACATAGTAGCCCGCGGCTGTCCCTTCCGATTTGAGATAGGCGGCGAGTTGCTGCTTGCCGGCTTGATACGATTTCTCGCCTTGCCAAAGTTTGGTTTCAACGATATGCTTACAGCCAGCGTGGAAAATCACCAGGTCTGCCCGGCCGCGTCCCGTTTGCACTTCCAGATACATGGCCCCGCGCACCTGCCGCACAAACTGGTCCAAGTAGGCAAACAGCAGGCACTGCCCGACGTATTCTTGTGGTGTATCTGGTACTTGGAGAATGCGGAAGCCGACACGCGCAATGAAATCGCGGAAGTTATCCAATAACTTTTCCATATCAATTCCTCCAGCCTCGGTGAGATAATCCTTCTCCCCGTTCCCGGTATCCTGCGGGTAATAGTCCTCCTCCAGTCCGTTAATCGTCGGTTTGAAGGTTTGCAAGATACAGTAAAGGTAAATCGGATTCGCAATCTCGCACATATCGTCACTGCCTTTCTTGACGACACCGTAGGTTGCAAGTTCACTGACAACATCGTCATAAAGATTGAATTCCACGCCCTTGTCGTTAGACGTGATTTTCATGAGGACGCGTTGAAAACGGGGATTTCTACGGACATTCGTGGTGAGATGTCGCACGTTAACGTTCCGTTCTCTCAGGATTTGCGTGTGCGCCGTTAAAAAGTGCGCCATGCCAATCGTCTCTGACTTCGGAATGTCCATCTCTTCGGTGAGTATTTGTGCCAGCCTGTTGACAAGAAAAGGCTGCCCACCTGTCTGTCGGTGGAGCGTCACCATCACCGCTGGCGCGAACGCTTGGCCCACCTCCACCGTGTATTGTTCAAGCAGCTCCTGCACCTGTGCGAGCGTGAAGTTGGGTAGACTGAACTCGTCTTGGATGTTAAATGGCGAGACAGACCTGGCGTAGTCTAACTGCGCGACACTCTTAACACCGGTGATACCAACGCTATAGGGACAGCGGAACCCCTCTGCTACCTCCGAGAGGTAGATGCGGCGGAGGGCGTAGAGAAAGTCCGTGACGACGGCCGGTGGGATGCCATCAAACTCGTCAATGACTATGACAACTCGCTGTTCGGGTATCACCCTTGCGAGTTGCCTAAAGAATCGCATCATAGCGACATGGTCTGTCAGCGTCGTGTTCTCCAAAAACCGCGCGAGTGCCTCGGAAGGAGTCTGCCCGCGTTTATGGAAAACCGTCTCGAATTCCTCGCGAATATCCTCGGTGAGATACTCGTAAAACGCACGCGGCTCAACGTTTTTGTAAATCTCAAAATCGAGATGGATAGGGAAATAATCGGGTTCCGCTGCTGACAGGTTTTCTAGTGCCCAGCGGAAAAACGTGGTTTTGCCAGTCTGGCGTGGCGCGAAAAGCACGATGTATTTGCCGTTTTTAACGCGGTTGATGAAATCGGCGAGCTCCTCCGTGCGAGGGACGACATAGTGTTTTTCTGGATAGACGCGGCCTTGTGTGCCAAATTGTCTCATCGGTTTTGCTCCTTGCATTACAGAAAGTTTGAGTTATTGTATCATGTTTCGGCGCGGTCCGTCAAGACAATTCTCGTTATGTTTTGCATGAACTGTCAGGACAGATTGTTATAGTTGTCCTTTGCTGATTCTGATTTTTTACAATTAACTTGCATTCGGTTGCAAAATGTGGTATAATTAATATGTGCGCAGAGCCCATACTGGATTGGAGCCGTTGACTCTCCGTTCCAGTCTGCGCACATTTTCATTTTTCCTAGTTGGCATCACGTTTCAACCGGCACCACGTCAGTGTCAAATCCCCCTTCGGCTGAACCTGCAGTCCGCTTTTCACTCTTTTTGCGAGAAACTGGCACCTGTTTTGCCATTTTTCTGCAGCATCCGGTCGATTTTTTTTGCAATGTGCAGGTGCTCCCAAAAAAAACGCCGAAATCGCGCGTCACGCGCGTTTTCCTGACGTTATCGGATACCCAACCCTTTTGATTCCTCTCGCGTCTGTAGGGCAAGTTTACATGAAGATAGAAAAATAAGTCAGGTTGTTTCGCGCGGAGGAAAATCCTTGCAGAAAACGGATTAATTGTCCTGCAATTTTTTCGCGCCAAAAATACGAAAATGTGATAAAATAGTGATGATTGACGCAGAAACCAAACCCGGTGGGCGCGCTTTCAAAGCGCGCCTACCGGACAGAAATCATGATGATAAAGAGGATTTTGATGATTATCGCAGTTGACGAAGGTTACAAAGAAAAGAGAGACCTGACCGAACGAAAACTCCGCGCTGTCGTTGAAGAGAACACACCGCCGGAGCTCAGAGAACCGCTGTTTCCACAGGATAAGCCGGAGGCGTTCACATTTTGGCTTGACAAAGAGAGCATTGAACGCCTGAATTTGTGGGAGTGGTTTCGGAACTACGCGAAGGAGGCACGAGTGTCAACGGCTGGCATCCGCGGTCCGCAGAATATCTTATACCCGTGGGACACGCGCTTTCCGATCAACCAAGTCGGCATCGCCTTGGCAACGCTTGGAAAGAGTCTCGTCGCTAAAGAAACGGCGGATGGAAAACCTATCGAGAAACTTGCCGCCTGCGAATCGCGCTATAACTCGCAAAAATATGTTGAGCTCATCGCGCGCATTCAGGCGGCGCAGGACATCCGCACTTATGTGTCAAAAGCCTTTCAGGACGAAAACCTGAGTGCCAAAGACGCAGCACGCGGGGCTACACAGAGTGAGGTAAGTGCC
>PYJE01000078.1 GCA_003635305.1 Candidatus Poribacteria bacterium
GTCGTCAACAAGGATGTCGTTAAATTGTTGCATGTTCCCTCACAGCCGAATATCTATCTCAAATAGTTGCCAATGGACAATCTTCCAATCCGATTGTTCCCGGCGAAAATCGAATTGGCAGCGCGCCTTGATTTCACGCAAGTCGCGCTGTTCTCCTTTCTCTGCTGTAACGTCCAGAGACAGAACGACTGAGGCTTTCCGCGCGTGCGTCACGTCCGCCTGGACATATTTAAATAGGAATTCCAGCGTGACGTATTCTTCAAAAAGTTGCGTCATTGCCGGGAGAACGTCGTCATAATTTTCGGGGATGATGCCAGAAAGCACTCCGAAGAGCGTCGCCTCGTCATCGGCGGCGACGTAGGTTTCGGAAAAGAGTGCTTGAATCTGTTCCAAGTTTTCGATGGCTAGCGATTCCAGCAAGTCCGAAAATGCATCCAGAAATTCTTGGAGTTCTTCCGCCGGCGCGCGCAGCGGCAGGAGTTTGACGTTCAGCACCAAGCGTTCCTGTCCGAGCGCGAACGACTGCTGATACGGTTGATAATCCACATCTTCCACGACGAGGGTATAATTCTCGGCGTAAGGAATGCCTTGGAAGGTGTAAACGCCGTCAATCCCGGTTTCCATGGAATGCTCCAATAATGTGGCGACTGCGCCCGGAATAGGGTTTTCTGTGCCGCCATGCGTGACAGTGCCAGAGACGGTGCCGTATTCAATGACAATCGGCGTGGTGGGTTGTTCCGTGGGCTCTTCTTCGTCTGCACCGCCGCACGCGAATAGGCATAAAAGTAAGAGCAAGGCAGTCTTTTTGAGGTGTATCATGAGTCTATTTCCTTTCGGCTGAATCGCGGATTTGCAAGATTAATACCCAATTCAGGAAAAAATTTGCATTTTCCTTCAAATTGTGGTATCCTTATATATAGAATGGACGCAGAATTCCTGATTTCCATGGTAGGTGCGCGGTGTCCGCGCGCCCGGTGTAGGGAGCGCGGTTAGAAACCGCGCCTCCCGTGCGTGTGTCGGATTCCTCACATCCACCGGTAGGCGTGCTTTGTAAGCGCGCCCGGCGTGGGGAACGCGTTTTGCGTCCGTTCCTTACTAGATAAGTTTAACCTATCTATTGATTCAATATCAAGAGAAAAAAGAGAGGAGGCATAATCATGTCACGAGTCTGTAATGTCTGTGGGAAACGTCCGATGTCGGGCAACCAGATCAGCAAATCGCGGCGGCATACGAAGCGGCGGTGGCTTCCGAACCTGCAACGTGTGCGTATCCAAACCGAGGAAGGCGCGAGACGCGTGCGAGTCTGCACTAAATGTTTGCGGAGCGGGAAAGTCACGAAGGTTATTTCACGGATGCCGGCCCCTGTATGACAGAGGGTTGCCATGCACCGATGGGCGCGCGTTGTCAGCGTTTGCGCGGTTGAAAACCGCGCCTACCAGGGCCCGCGCGGTTTGTCAGCGGGCTCTGAAGTCTGCGCGGTTAGGTCCCTGCCTACCAGGGACTGCGTGGTAGCCTGCGCGGTTGGAAACCGAGCCTACCAGGGCCTGCGCGGTAGCCTGCGCGGTTTCAAACCGCGCCTACCAGGAGACTTGCCTTTGTAGGGCCGGATGTCTTTATTCGCCCGATTAAAACTTACGCTTCACACGCTGGACACCTTTCAAATGCTGGAGAGCCTGCATCACCTCGGCGAGTTGCGTAGTTCCTGTCACATCTAACGTCAGCAGATCTTGTGCTGCGTCGTTGGCGCGCGTGACCGCGGATGGCTGGAAGGTGCCGCACCGGATGTTCACCTTGCACTGTGCGATGACCGTGGTGATTTCGCCGAGCATCCCCGGCCGGTCATTGCACTCCACGCTAATTTGCGCCGGATAGATGTCACGCCGGTGGTTTCCGTTCTGCTTTTCGGGCCATTTCACGTTGAGTTGGCGTTCGGGTTCATCAAGGAGGCGGACGCACCCGGTTCGATGCACTGAGACACCGCGCCCGCGGGTGACATACCCGATAACCTCGTCACCAGGAATCGGGTTACAGCACTTCATTATCCGTATCATGCCGAGGTCGATGCCGTTTTCGATTTCAAGGACAGGCATCGGTGCTTCTTTCAGGGGTGTTGGGGTTTCAGGTTCGGGCGCGTCCGGTTCCAGTAGACTGACGACATGCGCGGCAGATTCCTCGCGCTTGCCAATGCGGATGAAGAGTTCCGCAATACTCTTGAGATGCAACTGTTCGGCGACATCAAGCAGTTTGGGGGAGTTCAGATAATCACGGGCGTTCAGGGTGGAGACGCGCAATTCGGATTGGAGGAATTTTTTGCCGAGTTCCAGCGCGTCCGCCCGGTCCTTCTCACGGAACCAGTGCTTAATTTTGCTGCGCGCGTTTGACGTTTTGACGTAGCGCAGCCAACTGCGGCTCGGTTTACAGTTCGGGTGCGTCCGGATATGCACCCGGTCTCCGTTCTGCAGCTCTTGTCGAATTGGCGCAATCGCGCCGTTAATCTCCGCACCGCAACAAGTATTCCCGATATCGGTATGGATTTTATAGGCGAAATCGATGGCGGTGGAGCCTGTTGGCAATGCGAAGAGATCTCCCTTCGGTGAGAAGACGTAAACCTCGTCTTCAGAGAGCTCCAGTTTCATTGACTCGACGAATTGGTGCGCGCCATCCTGCGTATCCTGTATATCCTCCAGCATCTGCTTATAGCTGTCGAAGATAGAATGCCCCTGTTTGCAGTTGGGTGCTCCTTCTTTGTAGCTCCAATGCGCGGCGATGCCGTCCTCGGCAATCTTGTGCATCTCGTAACTGCGGATCTGGATTTCCACCGGCTTTCCGTCATCCACAATCGTGGTATGGAGGGACTTGTAGCCATTCTTCTTCGGCTGTCCGATCCAGTCTCGGAGCCGGTCTGGGAGGTAGGACCATCGGTGGTGCAGCGCGGCGAGGGCGAGGTAGCAGTCCTTGTCGGTTTTGACGAGAATGCGGAGCCCCACCAAATCGCAGATGTCCTTGAAGGGTGTCCCTTTCTGTTGCATTTTCTGGTAGATGCTATAGATATGCTTTGTTCTGCCGTGGACATCGGCGAAGATGTCCTGATTTTCCAACTTTTCGCGAATGCGCTCTACCATTTTCTCGCAATAAGCTTGGCGTTCCACGAGTTTTTCGTCTAGCAGGTTAGCGATTTCGCGGTATTCGGTAGGGAAGAGATGCTTGAACGCCAGGTCTTCCAAGCGGCTCATGACGCGCCAGATGCCCAGCCGGTGTGCGATGGGCGCGTAAATCTCCAGCGTCTCTTTCGCAATCCGCTGACACTTCTCCGCCGGGAGGAACTTCAGCGTCTCCATGTTATGCACCCGGTCGGCGAGTTTGATCAGGATGACGCGCATATCCTCGGCGGTGGCTAACAGCAGTTTCCGATAGGTTTCGGCTTGACGTTGCCGGTGTCCGCCGCGGAACTTGTATTTGCCAATCTTGGTGACACCCTCAACCAGATTGGTGATATTCTGTCCGAAGCGGATGTCCATTTCTTCGCGAGGGGTGCCGGTATCTTCCAGCACATCGTGCAGAAGTCCGGCGCAGATAGTGTGCGTATCCAACCGCAGTGCGGCGAGTTCCTCCGCTGTCTTCACGCAGTGCGTAAGGTAGGGTTCACCGGATTTCCGAAACTGTCCCGCGTGTGCTTTTTGCGCGAAATGATAGCACCGCTCCAACAGTTCCACCTCCGCGTCTGGGTTATAGTCCTGAATTTGGCTGATTAATGCTTCGACACTCATGGGCTATCCGCTCCCAAATCAGCTTGATGTCTTCCTGCAATTGGAATGTTACGAACGCTGGGCTCGTCTCTCTAATCCATTGCCCTTTCAGATAGGTATGCGAAGTCTCCAACCCGCGTTTTTCCGATGGCAGGAGATGGACGCGCGCGTCTTCTGGTTCCCTGTTCAGTTCAATGTGCCGCAATTCCTCAAAGATGGTAAGCCCGGCCTGGACAGATGCTGGCGTTCCTAGTGTTCCGTTTAGCAAGTCCGCTACCGGGTAGCCGTCTGTTCCGTTGCTCTGAATTCTGTCCCGCAATTGTGTGTATAACCGCCGCAGTTCTGCCTCGGCAGGATACTTTTGCGTTATCCACTCGTTCATCAGTTGGACATCTGCATCGGCGTAGATGAGATGCAGTCCCGAAGTCTCCTCGGTGGCGAAAGCGGGTTGGCATCGCTTGAAAAATTCATCGGGAGTCGGTGACAAGTGGCAGAAGACAAAGTGTTTGACGAAAGGAAACCGTTCTGGTTTAGAAAAAGTTGCGCTTGAGGCGATGGCCCGAATGTCGCCGCGCGCCAATTTTTCCACTAACGCTGCTTCTTCCGCTTCGGTGGTAGTCTCGTCGTGCTGCGCGATGCAGTCTGCCTTCTCCGGGATGAGCCGTGTTAGCAGGAGCTCCTGCATCTTTCGGTTTTGAACGTAGATGACGATACCGGCTTCGTCGCGCGTGAGCAATGTTAAGAGGTAATCCTTCTTATCCCTGCCGCGGCTATTGATTACCTTGACGATGGGCTCCGCCTCTCCATCTGTGATGGCTGGGAATACCCTGCGATTTCCACCGCGCGGGTTGCCGCCAATTTTCCAATCCTTAAGGATGAGTTGGATTTTGACATGCCCCTGCCATTCGTTAATCTCCGGCGAAAACGCGATGCCGAACGGCGCGGTGAGCCCTTTCAACGTGACAATATGTTCGCCTTTCCGCCACGCAATCGCCTCCCGGTTCGCTGTGCCGTCGCTGACACGCATTTTGAGGTGCCGCCCTTTTCCCATCAAGCTAGGGGTGCCAACGAGTTTCACGTTGCGTGCGCCGAAACGAGGCGCAGGGTTTTTCTCTCCAAAAGGTTCAAGTTGTGACAAGGATGCTAACGTTTCTAACGTTAATTCAGAGAGACTGGTTTCAAAATCCATTGATAATTTCGGCTGGAGATGCTCCTCTTTCAAATTGGCGCGAGCATAAGCGTCAAACGCCTCCCGAAATTCGGGAATTTTTTTCGTTTTCAAGGTTAACCCGGCGGCGGCGGCGTGTCCGCCATGTTTCACTAGCAGAGAGTCGCAGGCGTTTAAACTGTCGGCGAGGTTCATCCCCGCAATACAGCGGCCAGACCCGGTAGATTCTTCGCCTTTAATCGCGAGGACAATCACGGGTTTATGGTAAGTCTCCATCAAACGTGATGCAACGATGCCGACTACGCCTTGCGCCTTATCGTCCCACTCACTTGCGACGACGATGCCTTTCGTGTCATCGTCCAGTTTCTTCTCAATCAATTCTTCTGCTTGATCTCGGATGCTTGTCTCCAGTTCGCGGCGCGCCTGATTTTTGCTGTTGAGTTCCGTGGCAATCCGTTTTGCCTCATCATCGGATTCGGTGGTAAGCAGTTGCACCACCTTGGATGCCGTATCCAACCGACCGGCGGCATTAATCCGCGGTCCGAGCCCGAAAGAGAGTGAGCGTCCTACAAGCGGTTTTCCTTCGGCAAGCCCGGCTGCGGTGCATAACGCGCGGATGCCGGGACGTTTCCGTTTGTTGAGTTCCTCCAAGCCGAGGCGGCTCAACACCCGATTCTCTCCTGTCAGCGGCGCGATATCCACGACGGTGCCGAGTGCAACTAAATCTAACAAGGATTTCAGCAACGCCGTCTCACCGGGTATCAACGCTTGCGCTACCTTAAACGCCAATCCAACCCCGGCGAGTTCGGGATAGGGATATTCGTTTCCTTCAACTTTCGGCGAAATGAGCGCGTGCGCGGCTGGACGCGCGCCCGGGTCCGGTTGGTGATGGTCTGTGATAATCACATCCATGCCGAGTTCGTTTGCGCGTTCTACCTCTTTAACCGACTTGATGCCGCAGTCTACGGTAATGAGCAGCTCAGTGCCTTTCTCGCGAACCTCTTCCACCGTTTTTTCGCTGAGTCCGTAGCCGTCATCAAACCGATTTGGAATGTAGTATTCGACAGGCACATCGATGTGCCGGAACGCGTTGAGCAGTAGCGCGGTTGCCGTGGTGCCGTCGGTGTCGTAATCGCCGTAGACACAGATGTTTTCGCCGCGTTTTATCGCGCGATTGATGCGTTCAACAGCCTTCGCCATATCCGCCATTTCAAAAGCATCGTGTAGATGCTCGAACTTCGGATAGAGATAGATGTGTGCTTCGGCTGCCGTTTTCAGGCCGCGGTTGATTAAAAGTTGCGCGACGAGGAGCGATACGCCGAGTTCCGCCGCTAATGCGAAACTCTCATCAAGAGCTGGAGTGTTGAATTGCCAAATTTTGGCCCGGGGTCGTTTCATAATTCTCCTATAGCCGTTCGGAATTGGGATTTTCAATATATTACCATATAAAATTTGAATTTGTCAAATGTTTTTTGCAAACCTGTGCAATTTTCCGCGATAAGGACGACTTTTAATTGTCTGAAGCAGGATTTGCAAGATTAACAGGATTAACAGGATTAGGAAGTAGCGCGCTTGAAAAGCGCGCCTACGGGGCACGTTCTGCCTGCATTGTGGTTGGATAGCCCGGAGGAAATGCAGCTCAGGGCCACCAGAGCCGAAGCAGTCTTCTGACGACTTTTTTCTTTCGACACGGACTCTACACCGCGAGGAACCTCATAATCCAGTTAATCTCGTTAATCCTGCAAATCCTGCACTAGGCAACAAAAATTTTCATCTTGACATCAAAACCACAAAATGCTAAAATATGACAAATGGCACAGCAGGGATTTTTCATCACATTTGAAGGCGTGGAAGGCGCGGGCAAAACAACGCAAGCGCGCCGCTTGGCTGCCGCTCTTGGTGCTGACGTTATCGTCACTCGCGAACCCGGCGGCACCCCTATCTCCGAACGCATCCGCGAGATTTTTCTCACCGCGGATGGAATAACGGCGACGACTGAGCTGCTCCTCATCGCCGCTGCGCGCGCGCAGCACGTCGCCGAAATCATTCTTCCCGCGCTTGAAGCGAATCGGACGGTAATCTGCGACCGGTTTATTGACGCAACTGTTGCGTATCAAGGGTATCGCGGCGGGATAGACATCGCGTTCATCAACCAACTCAATCGCGCGGCGACGTGTGGTATCACGCCAGATCTGACGTTCGTGTTGGATCTGCCGCCAGAAGTCGGGTTGCAACGGCAGCGGCAGCTGCACCGCAATCGGTTAGACAAGGAGGCGTTGGTATCGCATCGCAAGGTGCGCGAGGGATATCGTGCTATTGCGGCGGCAGAACCGCACC
>PYJE01000079.1:0-3055 GCA_003635305.1 Candidatus Poribacteria bacterium
CATATCGGGAACTCCAATGCGTCAACTAAATCGGGTAACCGCAAATTTCCATGCCCGAGTTGATAGGCAATCTGTCCTAATGACATTGCCTTCAAACGGGTCACTGTCCATTCTCCTGCATCGATGGGACAATCTAACGCACTCGCTACACTTGCACTGCCAATCTTGAAAGTGTCACCACCGAGTGCTTCATCTTCCAACCGACGTGTAATTTGTTCGCGCTGAATTTCACTTGCCAACGCTTGCGCGGCCAGGAGGCTGTCTGGACGCTCACTGAGGGATATGAATTTTCCCCTGCCTGTATTTTCGCCCACGCCCTTGTCGGCGATGACTATGCACTCTGCCAAATTCGTATGGGAGGAAAATGCGCTGTCGTAACCGCTGTTCTGGGCTATCGTCACCACCGTCACGTTGTGGTATTCGGTTGCCCAAAGTTTGCGGACGTTCTCAAACGCTGGTATCGAGAAAATCGTCGTAGGTAAAATAAAAGCCATCTGTCCACCGTCGCGCAGCTTCAAATCGGCAAGTTCCACGAAATAGGAGTATGGGACTTTCCCATGTCCGACCCGAGTTTTCTTCTTGCCCAGTTCTTCAAGCATCAGTTCCTGCTCTTCCTTACTGCGATACTCAGAACCGAACACCAGTTTCGGAGTCTTCGCGTTATTGTCCGCGCTATTCGTCAGAAACGGCGGATTCATGATGACGATGTCCATCTCGCCGTGTGGGAATTCGCGTTTGATTTCCGCCGTTGCAGCGTCATCACCTCTCGCCAACTCGCCTTTCGCATCCATCGTGGGGAGCAGCAATTGGCTGTCCAACAGTTCCAATGAACCTGTCTTATACCCTTTATCCCCGTGTTTGCCAAAGGGTGCAGTGATGACTCGCGTCGCGCCCAGCGTCACTTCGGGATGTGCACTCGCCATCGCCGCGAACGTTAAGTGGGTGCAGTGTGTGAAGACATCACACCCCGCCAGATTATTCTCCAGCATGTGCCGATGGATGCCGATGCTTGTCTCGCCTTTTCGCTCCTCCCACAGCTGCTGGATGCGTTTGTAAACGCCGTTTAGCAAGGCTCCTGTCCCGCAGGCGTAATCCGCCACTTTCGGCAGCGTTTCCAGAGTCAGTTCCTCTGGCAAACTCGGGCACGCCAGCGCAGAGATTAACGCCGCGCTCTCCGGCAACGTATAGTTCGCCTTGACGTTCTTCCTGTCCACCAGCAGTTCTTGAAACACCTCCCCTGCAAGTTCTTGGATTTGTGGGAGGTGAGACTCAAGCAGTGTGCAGGCAACATCGCACAGTTCCCCCAGCACCTTTTTCGCCATCGCCGCGTCGTAGGTAAACGCTCTAGACAGCATGTCCCGCGCACCGGAGAAAATCGGGTGGTAGTTGACTCCTAATATCGCGTCCCAATCTGCCACCACCGATTTCAAATCGATGCCATTCACTTGGTAATAGGCAGGCGGACGAACAATCTTATATGCGGCTTCCTCTGCATTGTCCCCTGGTAGGCGCGGTTGAAAACCGTGCCTACGGGAATGGGCTGGTTTCATTTGCAGTTTCCCAGCCAGAGAGTTCTGAAACACGAACGCGTCCACAATTATGAGGCATGCTACCCGTGCCGCCTGCTCACTATATTCACCCTGGTCCAAAATTTCCTTAAGTTCTTCGCCGATTGCATCATTCTGGGATACGGCGTTGTGCAAGTCGCGCGCTGCGCCTTCAACGCCTTCTCGCATCTGTTTTGCGGCGGCTTGGATGCGCGCGCTCGGGACTGCGCCGATGCGGATGGCATTCGCCACATCCCTGAGACTGCCGGTTGCGAACCCCAAACGCGGGAAGCGGTAATCAGTCCCTTTGGAACGGCCTACCAGCACATACTCAATGTCATCGGCATTAGGAAGAGCCGCCTGCAATTCCCATCTTTTCATACTGCGGCAGCGTTCGGGGTACCGAATAACCATCACCGTATTCAATTCGGCACTGTTGCCGCGGAATTCGGCGATTAAGGGTTGTCCCCAGTATTTATCGCTAACCGCTTGGAGTTCCTTCTCGCCGTCTCCACCTTGCCATTTTGCGTCGATGCCAACCGTTTCGTGCCTGAGCCGTTTCACCACGATGTCCGGAGTCTTCGCGTTTCCATCAAGCACGCTTTCTTGTTCCTCGACTTCCCATCCTGCTTCGCGGGGTAACAAATGCTCTAGCACGTCCACTACAGCACTCGTGACGACGTTTTCTTTCTTTTGAGGCATTCTTGAATTCTCCTAAACCGTTCTGTCTTTTCGTAGGGCGAGGGGAAACCTGTTCCTCGCCGTGCCAGGGCATACGCGGGGGACAGGCCCCCGCGCTACGCTCCAACAAGATTCTCGCATCAGGCATCGGGTGGCGCGGTTAAAAACCGCGCCTACCGCCCTACGGTAACCATCTGGTAGGCGCGGTTTGAAACCGCGCCTATCGGGAATGTCTATCGTGCCGATGTTAAAAAGGCGCGTCTTGAGATTTCGATGCCTCGGTTTTCAGTGCGGCAGTTTCCTCCGCTGGCGGTTCCTCCGACGTTGGCACCTCACTCTGTTCGGTTGCCGCGTCCGACTGCTTAATACGGCTGCACAGCTCGTCCAACAGTTTCGGCGAAGTTTCCGCCGCTTTGAGTTCCGCGGCGAGCTCCGTCCACTGCATCTCGGACATGTCGTTGCGGGACTCCACGCCGTATCTGCGCTTGATGTAGTTCCACAACGCCGCCTTGGAAATGCCTTTCTTTTCAAGCGGTGCATCCAGCTGGCTTGCGATGGCGAACGCGGCTTTTTGGGCAGTGGCGATATTTCCGCCGCCCTGCCGGGCCCGCGGTTGCTGCGCAGCAGCACCGCCTTGCGTCTTCCGATGTAGGTAGAAGTTTAACACCTCGCGAATCACCGGCACCGGAATGAGCTGTTTAATGGCGTTCCGCTGCGCCTTGTGAATCGCTTTGGTGAAGGCAAACGGATCTGGGCGGCTCCCCATCATCTTCGCCTGTTCATAAGCACCATAGCGGGACGAACCCGTGATTGTATCTGTCGCTTTG
>PYJE01000079.1:3075-3215 GCA_003635305.1 Candidatus Poribacteria bacterium
GGCCGCCTGCAATTCCCATCTTTTCATACGGCGGCAGCGTTCGGGATACCGAATAACCATCACCGTATTCAATTCGGCACTGTTGCCGCGGAATTCGGCGATTAACGGTTGTCCCCAGTATTTATCGCTGACAGCTTGGA
>PYJE01000079.1:3235-33852 GCA_003635305.1 Candidatus Poribacteria bacterium
TCAAGCACGCTTTCTTGTTCCTCGACTTCCCATCCTGCTTCGCGGGGTAACAAATGCTCTAGCACGTCCACTACAGCACTCGTGACGACGTTTTCTTTTTTTTGAGGCATTCTTGAATTCTCCTCTTTTTGTAGGCGAGGGCCTGTTCCTTATTGGGAGCGCGGTTGAAAACCGCGCCTACCGGAGGGTTACCGTAGGACAGTAGGCGCGGTTTGAATCAGTAGGCGCGCTTTGTAAGCGCGCAGAGGTGCAGCGTTACCGGAGGACGGTAGGCGCGCTTTGAAACCGCGCCTACCAGGAATGTCTATGCGGTTTGAAACCGCGCCTATCGGGAGTGTCTATCATGCCGATGTTAAAAGGGCGCGTCTTGAGATTTCGATGCCTCGGTTTTCGGTGCAGCAGTTTCCTCCGCTGGCGGTTCCTCCGGCGTTGGCACCTCACTCTGTTCGGTTGCCGCGTTCGACTGCTTAATACGGCCGCACAAATCATCCAACAGTTTCGGCGAAGTTTCCGCCGCTTTGAGTTCCGCGGCGAGCTCCGTCCACTGCATCTCGGACATGTCGTTGCGGGACTCCACGCCGTATCTGCGCTTGATGTAGTTCCACAACGCCGCCTTGGAAATGCCTTTCTTTTCAAGCGGTGCATCCAGCTGGCTTGCGATGGCGAACGCGGCTTTTTGGGCAGTGGCGATATTCCCGCCGCCCTGCCGAGCCCGCGGTTGCTGCGCGGCAGCACCGCCTTGCGTCTTCCGATGTAGGTAGAAGTTTAACACCTCGCGAATCACTGGCACCGGAATGAGCTGTTTAATAGCGTTCCGCTGCGCCTTGTGAATCGCTTTGGTGAAGGCGAACGGATCTGGGCGGCTCCCCATCATCTTCGCCTGTTCATAAGCACCGTAGCGGGACGAACCCGTGATTGTATCTGTCGCCTTAGCGACAGCAATCCAGGAATGATCGCGCTCTTCATAAGTGACATCTTCGACTTGGATGCCGCCGCGCCGATTCGCGGCTTCGTTGATGCCGGCCAACGTTAAGCCTTCTACCGTGCGTCCGCCCTGTTTGAAGGAGTAGACGTAATCCTGAATGGTTTGCCCAGTCATCAGTTCAATAATCGCCTGGTCATCCACCTGATCGACGACTTCGTATTCGGCTGTGACTGGAACAACTTCATTCTTTTTTTCTTCAGCCATGGTATCCTCCGAAAGTGAGTTCTGTTCTGTAACGTTAGTATACCATATATCGAACCGAATGCCAAGAAAAATGACCTGTTTTTTTCCAACGGGTCCGTTTTCCCCTCACCCTTCCTCTTTTCGCCGTAGCGCGGAGGCCTATCCTCCGCAACGCTAATTTCTCATTTTCGCCGTAGCGCGGGGGCCTGTCCCCCGCAATGCTAATTTCTGATCTTTTTCATAACGGGTCCGTTTTCCAATCAATCTTCATCTTTTCGCCGTAGCGCGGGGGCCTGTCCTCCGCAATGCTATTTTCTACTCTTTTTCATAACGGGCTCGTTTTCCCCTCACTCTTCATCTTTTCCCCGTAGTGCGGGGGCCTGTCCCCCGCAATGCAATGTATCCGAGGAGAGGATTCACAGGATGAAGGCACTCTTCACGCCAAAGCATAGCCTCTAATCCTGAAAATCCTGATTTAGATAATTAGGATGGCGAGGGACAGGCCCTCGCCCTACGGTGTGAAGGGGACAGCGAAGGACAGGCCCTCCCCTACGGTGTGAAGAAGATGGCGAAGGACAGGCCCTCCCCTACGGTGTGAAGGGGACAGCGAGGGACAGGCCCTCCCCTACAGCAAAAATTGGTGTAGCCATGCCCTCGCCCTACGGTGTGAAATCGTCCCGTTATTCCGGCCGCGGTTTGCCCAACAATTGCAGCAACCGGTTGCAGGAATTCTGGAGTGCGTCTTCCGGCACAGGCACACTGTTGCAGAGGCTAAACCGCCAATATGCCCAGTAAGCGGCGTATTGCGATTGTAAAATATAGCGCGTTCTCCTTGAAAGGTTCGGCGCGCCGCGGTGCCAACACTGCGGGTCCTGCAGATAAATGTCCCCTGCCTTGCAGAAAACCGAGACAGGCGTATTCCCTTCAAACTCTGGGTTCTCCGCATCGTTTGGATGTCTACCCGAATAGTGGCTGCCGGGCACATACTGCGTCGGGCCATGCTCAATTGAATCGATGTCCGACAGTGCCATCTGCACGGTGAACCACATCACCGGCATCCGAAGCCTTGAATCATGGCGCGGCATCTCCTCGGTGACAGGGAAGTGGACAGAACCGTCAACGTGCCATCTGTCAATGGAGAGCCCTGGCAAGTTGCGCAGGACATTTTGTCCGCAAAACTTGCAATTTTCGCCGACAATCGCTTCTGCGAGACTGAGAATTGGTTCTCGGAGGAGCATATCCCGAAAAAGGGCATCTAGTTCGATGGTATTCCGCAAGATGAACGGCAGCTGCTGCCCCGATTCGGAATGCGCGCCCATCTGGATATACCTTACATCCGCCAGAGCTGGGTTAGTTCTTTCCGCCAATCCCGGGTCTGCGAAGAGTTCATCGGTTTTCTCACGGAGCGCGGTGACTTCCGCGTCTGTTAACACACCGGGAATATGGACGAACCCATCGCGGAAAAATTGTTCCGCAATCTGCGCGGTTTTCTCCGCGCTGAACGGTTCGCCTCGGAGGATTGGATTGGTAGTCATCGTGTTCTGTGCCTCCTCTTGTCGTTGTGAACTATTTTAGCGATTTCGGCATAACATGTCAAGCGCAAAATGCATTTTCTTGACAATAAACAGAACTTGCGGTATCATAAGCCCCAAATTCCGAACGCGGGCAAAACGCCGATGATACTCAGCGGACACGACATTTTCAACAACACGCCGCTAGCAATCGCCATTGACAACGGTAGCGTGCAATCTATTCGCGAAACCGCATCCGCCGATAGGATGCTACTGATTGCCCCTTCCCTCATAGACATCCAGGTTAACGGCTTTATGGGGTTCGATTTGAACGTTGAAACCGTTACGCCATCGGATGTTTCTGCGATAACTCGCGCGCTGTGGCGCGTCGGCACTGGGTTTTTCTGTCCGACGGTGGTGACAGGTTCGTTTGAGCGCATCGCGGGCTCTCTGCGCGCGATTGTCAAAGCGTGCGAGGATGATGCGCAGGTTGCCCGTTCGGTTATCGGCATTCATCTTGAAGGCCCCTATATCTCATCGGAAGACGGGCCGCGCGGTGCGCATCCGCGGGAACATACGCGCGACCCGGGTTGGGACGAATTCCAACGTTGGCAGGACATCGCCGAGGGAAAAATCAGGTTGGTAACCCTCGCGCCGGAACGGAAGGGTGCCGTTCCGTTTATTGAAAAATTGGTAAAGAGTGGCATCGTCGTCGCGTTGGGACATACGAATGCTTCGGAGTCCGATATTCAGGCTGCGATTAAGGCAGGCGCGCGGTTATCGACACACCTCGGCAATGGCGCGCATGCGGTTATCCGCCGACATCCGAACTACATTTGGGAGCAGCTCGCCGCCGATGAACTGTGGGCAAGTCTCATTGTTGATGGACATCATCTGCCGCGTGCTGTCGTCAAATCGATGATGCGCGCGAAAACGCTTGCGCGGTGCATCCTCATCAGCGATGCCGTGGCGTTAGCGGGGATGCCCCCCGGTGTCTATCAATTCGCAGAGAAAAAGGTGGAGTTGACTGATGAAGCGAAAGTCTGCTTAATCGGCACTGAGTATCTCGCCGGTTCAGCGATTGAACTGATGCGCGGTGTCGAAAATAGCGTCCGTTTTGCCGGCATTTCGCTTGCGGAGGCATTTGGCCTCGCCACGAAACAGCCTGCACGTCTGCTTGGTGTGGAAAGTCTGCACTTACCCAAATCGGCAGATCTGGTTTTCTTTCGGTGGGATGCGGTGGCCTGCAAAATTGAGGTGCTGGCGACAATTTTCGATGGGAAAGTGGTTTATGAGAATGTGGATGCACATTTTAACAACGCCAGTAAGCACGGTTGAAAACCGCGCCTACGGAGGCCATGCCGCTCGCCTTTCAATCAATCCCGGTAGGCGCGGTTTGAAACCGCGCCTACGGAGTCTGTGCCGAGTTTCTTTGCAACAGATGTGTTGGTATGCCTGTGCATTCTTCATCGCTTATTGCGGCATCGCGCAGGCGCAGGTGGCCGAACATTATGCGCATGGAATGCGCGCGATGAAACTCGGCCTTTACGCCGAGGCGGCAACCGCGTTTCAGCATGTCTTGCAACTAAACCCGCAACACGCCGAGGCATACTGCGAACTCGGCGCGGCATATCGGCTACAAGATAAGACAAACGATGCGGCTGACGCGTATCGTCACGCGTTGTCACTTATGGCATCGCCAAAGACGCACGGCGTTGCGCACGTCTGTCTGGCGCGCATTTACCACTCGCAAGGCAAATTTGCCGAGGCAGAGAAGCACGCACAAAACGCTGTCTCGCTGCTGCCGAAAAGTGCGGAACCTTTTCTACGGCTAGGCGATGTCTACGTTCAAAGAGGAAAACTAACCGCGGCGCAACGGGCGTATCAGAAGGCAATCGCGCTAGATGTCTCCCTCGCGGAGGGGTACCACGGTGCAGGACGCGTCGCTTTTATGGAGAATCGGTTGGAGGCGGCGGTGAGGTTCTATCAGAAAGCGATTGAACTTGCGCCTTATCACGTTGAGTCGCACTACAACCTCGCTATCACGTATCGCAAACTCAAGCGAATGGCAGCGGCGAGAACCCAACTGGCTTCTTTCCGGCGCATGAAAACATATCAGGAACAGACGCATAGGTATCGCAGGATGCTGCAAGAACGTCCTACCGCGTTGGAACCGCGCATGCAGTTGGCAGAAGCGCATCTTGAAGTCGGCAATAACGAGGAAGCCATTCGCACCTATCAGATTGCAGCGGCGTTGCATCCTGAATCCCTGCCGCTTTATCACAATTTGGGCGGGCTTTACATGCAAAACGGACAGTTTTCGGAGGCGATTGCGGCGTTTCAACGCGTCCTTCAGTTAAACGATAGCGACGCTGAGGCGTATCTCCACCTCGGTTGGCTCCACGCACGCCAACGCAAATTTGCCGATGCCGTAGCCTACTTGCAAACAGCGATTCAGAAAGATGTCACTTTAACGCCTGCTTACTACGGACTCGCCGAGAGTTACGTGCAACAAGGCAAGCGGGCCGATGCCGTTGAGATATATCAAGCATTAACGAGACTCCATCCAACCGACGCGCAGGCGTGGCTGCGGCTCGGGGTGTTGCATCTCAAATTGGAAAAATTCGAGGAAGCAGTGAACGCCTTTGAACGCGCGATTGCAGCAGATGAAAACGCGGTGGATGCCTATAACAACCTCGCGTGGCTCTATGCGTCGCGCGGGGAAGAACTGCCGCGCGCGGCGAGATTGGCTGAACGTGCCGTTACTCTGGGAGAAAACGCGGCGCGCTTGGATACTCTCGCCTACGTCTATTATCGGCAGGGAGAATATGTGAAAGCGGAGCAAACCATCGGACGCGCTATCGCCCTGGCACCGAATAACAGTGCCTACCGAACGCGCTTGAAAGAGATTCGGGAGGCAAAAAAGCAGTGAGAGGTTATATCCGTTTGCTTTTTCTTCTCAGCGCGATGCTTTCAACCTCATTTTCCACAGCGGAAAATGCTGTCACTTTCGTTGAAGTCGCCGAAGTATCAGGCATCCATTTCCAGCACACCGACGGCGAAAGCGGCAAACGGCTTTTTAACGAACAGTACGGCTCGGGCGGCGGTTTTTTTGATTACGATAACGATGGCTATCTTGACATTTACCTCATCAACGCGCGACGACAAACAGCAGAAGCGAACGGGGAATTGCCAACGAACGCTCTCTATCGCAATAACGGCAACGGAACGTTTACCGATGTTACCTCTTCCGCAGGCGTAGGCGATACTGGCTACGGTGTCGGCGCGACGACCGGCGATTACGATAACGATGGCGACATTGACATCTATGTGACAAACTTCGGAACGAACGTCTTTTACCGCAACAACGGCGATGCCACCTTCACCGATATCGCGCAGGCAGCAAACGTCGCCGACACGAAGTGGGGCACTAGCTGCGCATTCGCCGAACTGGACAACGATGGATTTCTCGAACTCTACATTACCAATTACGCCGATTATTCTCCCCTCACAGACAAACCGTGCGAGCGGCAGGGCATCTCGGTTTACTGCGGCCCTCGCAGCTATCCACCGCAAACGGACAGCCTCTATCATAACAACGGCGACGGCACCTTCACCGAACAGCACGGCTTTGCAAACGTTTCGGCGGCGCACGGACTCGGAGTCGCCATCGGGGATATTGACAACGATGGCGATGCCGACATCTACGTCGCGAATGACCAGGGTTTCAACCACCTCTTTCAAAACCGAGGCGATGGCACTTTTGAAGAAATCGGACTGCTTGCCGGTGTCAGCTGCAGCGACACGGGAAAGGAAGAAGCAGGGATGGGTGCCGCTCTCGCCGACTACGATAACGATGGACGACTTGACGCGACGGTAAGCAACTTCCAAAATGAGACTAACACGCTCTATCACAACGAAGGCGACAATTTTTTCATCGATGCCACGATTCCGGCGGGCATCGCGGAGCATACGCATCGCTACCTCGGCTGGGGCATCGGCTTTTTGGATTACGATAACGACGGTTACAAGGACATTTTCGTTGCAAACGGGCATACGATGGATAACATTGCTGAAGTCGACAGGTCTACTACTGCACCACAGCAGAATCTGCTCTTCCGGAATTTGGGGAATGGGCGGTTCGCCGATGTCACCGGACAGATGGGCACCGGGCTCGCCTTGCGGAAAATAAGCCGTGCCACCGCCTTCGGCGATTACGATAACGATGGCGACATTGATATCCTCGTGACAAACTGGAACCAGACAGCAGACTTGCTCAGAAACGAGGGCGGCAATCGGAACAATTGGCTCCAGATCCAAGCTGTCGGCACGCAAAGCAACCGTTCCGCAATCGGCGCGCGTATCAAAGTAGTCGCCGGAGAATTAACACAATATGCCGAGGTGCAGAGTAGCGGGAGTTATCTCGCCTTCAGTGATTTGCGCGTCCATTTTGGTCTAAAAGATGCCGAAACCGTAGAACTAATAGAAATCCGCTGGCCGAGCGGGCAAGTCGATACAGCCGTCCATCTCCGGGCAAATCAACGTTTTATCGCCGTTGAAGGAGAGGAGATTGTTCCGTTTCAGTAGGCGAGCCTTCCCGCGTCTCAATATAGGAACGTCATCCGCTGTATTGAAAACCGAAAATCAGATGCCTTCGGTATCATCGCGCAAAAATTTGACTTTAATCACGAAACGTGGTATAATTAAAGATATTCTATAGCATAGGGCTTACGCAAATGTCATCATGTTCCACCGGGATGGCGCGGTTGAAAACCGCGCCTACGGGGTTCGTGCTGCCGGTAGGCGCGGTTTGTAACCGCGCACTTACGAGGTTCATGCTGCCGGTAGGCGCGGTTTGAAACCGCGCACTTATGCGTCTGTCCTATAGCATTCAAACGCAAATCCGTTTCAAACCGATAGAGGAGGAAACGCTATGCCAGCAAAGCAGATTATCTTTGACGAGGAGGCGAGAACTGCGCTTAAGCGAGGCGCGGATACGCTCGCCAATGCAGTGAAAGTCACGCTAGGACCGCGTGGCAGGAACGTCGTCATTCAGAAGTCGTTCGGCGCACCGCTCGTCACATGCGATGGGGTAACGGTGGCAAAAGAAATTGAACTGGAAGACCCTTATGAAAACATGGGTGCCCAGTTGTTGGAATCCATCGCAACCAAAACAAACGATATTGCCGGTGATGGAACGACTACCGCCACGTTGCTAGGACAGGAAATCCTGCACGAGGGCCTCAAGAACGTCACCGCTGGTGCAGATCCGATGCAGTTGAAAATCGGCATTGACAAGGCAATCGTCGCCGCCGTGAATGCCATCACGGCGCAAAGCCGCGCCGTGAATACGCACGAAGAAATCTTACAGGTGGCATCCATCGCCGCGAATGACCCGGCCAACGACAGCGACATCGGTACCATCGTCGCCGAAGCACTCAATAAAGTCGGAAATGACGGGGCCATCACCATCGAGGAAGGCAAAACCTCTGAAACCGTCGTCGATGTCGTTGAAGGGATGCAGTTCGACCGCGGGTTCCTGTCACCCAATTTCGTGACAGACTTGCAGGAACAAGTAGTGGAATTGGAGAACCCCTACATTTTGATTAACACCGAGAAGATCAGCGTAGTGCAAACGCTTGTCCCCATCCTGGAAAAGGTGATGCAGCTCGGGAGACCGCTGCTCATTATCGCTGAGGACGTTGAAGGCGAAGCGTTGTCGACTCTGGTGGTAAACAGGCTCCGCGGGACGATGCTTGCTGCAGCGGTGAAGGCACCCGGCTTCGGCGACCGGCGTAAGGAGATGCTGGAAGACATCGCCGTGCTGACTGACGGCCAGGTCATCTCCGAGGAAACCGGCATCCGTTTGGAGAATATCGTTGTGGGGATGTTAGGCACAGCGCGACGCGTTGTGATTGACAAAGACAACACGACGATCGTCGGCGGCAGCGGGGTGAAAGAGAACGTTGATGCGAGAGTCGCACAGATCCGCGCGCAGATCGAAGAGACTACCTCCGAATACGATAGAGAGAAATTGGAGGAACGCCTCGCGAAACTCGCCGGTGGTGTCGCCGTAGTCAACGTCGGTGCAGCCACGGAAGTGGAGATGAAGGAGAAGAAGGCGCGATTTGAGGACGCGCTCGCTGCAACGCGCGCAGCGGTTGAGGAAGGCATCGTCCCAGGCGGCGGTGTTGCGCTCTTGCGCGCCATAGCAGGACTGGACGCGTTGGACTTAACGGGAGACCAGGAGACTGGGCTCAACATTGTCCGCCGCACTTTGCTCTCCCCAGTCCGTGCTATCGCCGAGAATGCAGGGGAAGAAGGCTCCGTTGTCGTCGCGAAAGTGCAGGCAGGCGAAGGCAATTTCGGGTTCAACGCCGCTACCTGCGAATACAGCGACATGCTGGAGGCTGGCATTGTCGATCCGACGAAGGTTGTCCGCTCCGCGCTGCAAAACGCCTCAAGCATCGCCGGGTTGCTGTTGACAACAGAAACCTTGATTACCGATGTCGAGGAACCACCGGTAGCTGCCCCAGCCGCTGACCCGCACGCGGGCCACTTCCATTAGGCAAAGAAACCGAGTAGGCGCGTTTTCAAAACGCGCCTACCGCGCACGTGGTTGAAACCGCACTTCCAACCCGCTATCCCAATCACAATCAAGGCACAACATCTCCGAAGGCCCCAGATATTGGATGCTCTCGCTACCGCACTCTGGGCAAATTCTTACCGACTTCTCCGTCTCGCGCACCCCTTCCCGAATGCTGATTTGGAAGACTCTCAGTTGTCCCCGATAGCGATGCCCCATCTGACATCGGATGAGGCTCCTGCTATCGTCCTCAAAACGCGCAATCGCTTCCCGTAGGAATGTCAACTGGCGATGACAGACCGGGCATGGATTCGGGACCAGCTCCTTCACAATGAGGTTATCGGTATTTCTCTCGCGAACAGTAACATCCAAGGCGAGGTGCAGTGCTACTCGCGATTCGGTGATGCTGTCGGACTGGTGTGTTTCAGAAAGTTCCGCGATAATTTCGGCGTAACTTTCCGGGCTCAGCACCACTTCTGTCGGAATCATCGTTCCGCCTTTCAAACTGGAGAGTAGCCGATAGATGCGTTCTAATACCACGTGAACCTCTGTCGGGGCAAGTTTTGACTGCGATTAAATCGTTCGTTCAGTCGGCGGATCTGAGATGAGGGGCCGCTCGGGAGATTTCGCGAGCGATGAAGTGCCGCGCAGGGTGCGATACGCTTCCGCCGGTTGGTTGCGCAGCAGCAACAGGTCATCGCCATCGCGTTCAATGACATCGTCCTCCATGAGCGTCGTCTCAAATTTCCGCATGCTTGTGATGAAGTTGACAATCACGCGTGCTTGTGCGTTCAGTTGAATCCGCCAGCCGTTATCGGTTTTGACACGCGTAAACTGCTGCCCAATATCAATGGACTGCACCTGTGCAGCGTTGATAATCATGCCGCTTTCCGCCTGCATCAATGGGGATGTTTCCGTTGCAATGGTGTTATTTCCGTTTTCTTCAGCCATGTCGTTTCTCCCTATCTTTGGAGTTTACTCAATTTTACCACAAACGTCCAGCAATTGTCAAGGAAAAACGGCTCTGTAGTTGGCGATCGCCTGATCGCCAATCGGGTACAAGCGGCTAGCAATTGTCAAGAAAAACCCTCCCGTAGGCGCGGTTTCCAACCGCGCAAGCCGCACAAGCATCTAGCAAGTGTCAAGCAAAAACCCCGAGGTCTGTAACCAAAATCTTGACAAAACGTTAAAAACTTAATAACAACTGTGCAATCTGAATCAACACGGCGACTATCCTAGGTTCTTGCCCTACAAAACGGTGGCGGTTTCTCGGAATTCCCAACGAAAATTTGACAAGCCCACTCCCTTTATGATATACTAAAAAAGGGGGAAGCACTCCCATAAAAAAAACACTATTTTCAAACAAAAGGAACCAAAAGTGGATAACGTCTTTGATACCCTCAAGGCACGGGGATTCGTGCGGCAATGCACCGGCGAAGAAGATGTCGCGCGACTACTCGCCGAAAAGCAGATAACCTACTACGTCGGCTTCGATCCGACGGCCGATAGTCTGCATGCGGGGAGTCTCGTGCCGGTTATGGCGATGGCGCACCTGCAACGCGCCGGACATCAACCCATTGCAATCATTGGCGGCGGGACGACGATGATAGGCGACCCGAGCGATAAAACAGAAATGCGTCAGTTGCTACCGCGCGAACAAATCGCGGCGAACGGCGCAAGCATCTTGGAACAACTCCAGCGTTATGTCAAACTTAACGCGCGTATGCCTGACACAGACAAAACCGATGGGCTGTTTCTCGATAATGCGGAGTGGTTGCTGCCGTTGAACTACATCGATTTTCTGCGCTACATCGGCAAGCACTTCCGCGTTAATGAGATGCTCCGTGCCGAAGCCTATCGCCAACGCCTTGAACGCGAAGAAGGACTCTCGTTCCTTGAATTCAACTATCAACTTCTCCAAGCTTACGATTTCTTGTGCCTCTATCAGCGGTACGGATGCGTGCTACAAATCGGTGGCGATGACCAGTGGAGCAATATCCTTGCGGGGGTAGATTTGGTGCGGCGGCTTGAGGGAGAACGGGTGTACGCGCTCACCTTCCCGTTGTTGACGACGGCCGGCGGCGCGAAAATGGGAAAAACCGCGGGCGGCGCAGTCTGGCTCGATGCAAACAAAACATCGCCTTACGAATTTTATCAGTACTGGATTAACACCGATGACCGGGACGTAGAGCGGTTCTTAGCCTATTTCACCTTTCTGCCAATGGACGAAGTGCGGCGGCTCGGCGGTTTGGAGCATGAGGCGATTCGCGAGGCGAAGGCTGTCCTCGCCTACGAGGCGACGAAACTCGCGCACGGCAAGGCGGAGGCGGACAAAGCACAGACAGCATCGCGCGCCGCATTTGGTGGAGGTGGACAAGAATTGGCGGCGATGCCAACCACTACGCTTCCTACCGGGCGTATCCACGCCGGTATCCCTATCATGGAGTTATTCCATGAAGTCGGTTTAGCGCGTTCGCGGAGTGAAGCGCGCAGGCTCATCCAGCAAGGCGGTGCCTATATCAACGAGAAGCAGTATCGCGCTATTGACACAGTTGCCGATGCAACGTTACTTGAGGATAACGCGCTGCGTCTCCGTGCCGGCAAAAAACGTTACCATCGCGTCGTGTTTGAATGAAGCGTGATTTTATGGCATCAACCCAAACGCCCTTCAAACGGTTCATTTTTATCTTGATTGACGGCGCGCCTTATGCAATCTTCAAGGAATTGGTAGAAAATGGAACGCTGCCGAACATCAAGAAACACGTGATTGCGCGCGGGTGCCTCAAAAAAGCGGTTTCCGTTTTTCCATCAACAACCGGCCCCGCGTTCACGCCGTTTTTTATGGGGCTGTTTCCGGGGACAGCGAACATCCCCGGCATCCGCTGGCTGTCTAAAGAGGACTTTCAGAACCCGCATCGGTTCAAACGCCCAGGGGTTTGCAGTTACATGGGACTTGACGCGTTGGATTTCGAGGCAGATCTTCCGGCGGGTCCAACGCTATTTGACTTCTTCTCGCCGGTCAGCAACATTTACAATCCGCTTGCGCGCGGGTGCCCGAGTGCGAAAAATCTGACGCGATGGGTGAAGCCGTTTGTTTATACCTACGCGCATTTTTCGCATCAATGGCGGTTCGTGAACCAAATTGCGAGCCGCCACCTCCGCGAAGCAGTAGAAGCCGGCGACCGGTTTGTGATGTGCCTTTTCCCAGCGGTGGACACGTTCTCGCACCTCTCGCATACGCAATCGCCGCGGGTGCTTGAAACCTATCGCGAGATAGATGCCGCTATCGGGCAAATCGTTGATACGTTGCAAAAGACGAATGCGTTTGATGAAACGCTCATCCTCATTTCAAGCGACCACGGTATGACGAACACGCACACCCACATCGATGTCGTGAAACAATTGGACGACGCAGGTTGGCGATGCCTGCACTATCCGCGTTTGTGGAGGCGAGGCACCACAAGCGCGAGCATGGTATCCGGCAACGGAATGACGCACATCTACTTCAAAAACGAGGGAGCTGGCTGGGGAGAACGCACGCCTTTTGAACACCTCCAGAAAATCGGAGCCGTTGAAGCACTCTTGCAGTTAGAGGGATTGGCTCTCGTCGCCGGGCAAAGTAGAGACGGGAGCATTATCGTTCAAAACCGATGCGGGAAGGCGCAGATAACCTGTCAAGCCGACCGGTTTTCTTATCGGTTTAAGCAGAAGGACCCGCTCGGATACGGCGTTTGTTATGATAGCGTCTCTTCTCGCGAGGCACTCTGTCAAACTTACGACACCGCTTATCCGGATGCCATCGTTCAGTTGTGGCAGATTTTCCAGAGTGCCCGAACGGGCGATCTGGTTTTAAGTGCGGAGAGCGGCTATGACTTGCGCGCCCGTTATGAAATCCCGGCGCATCATGCGACGCACGGAGCCCTGCTCGCTGAGCATTTGCACATCCCCCTCGCGATGAACGTTCCGATTGCTGAGGCGTGCATCCGGTCGGTTGACATTTTTCCGACTGTCCTGAATTTGTGTGGGCACGATTTAGGGGAGATGCCTCAAATTGATGGAAAAATCGTCTATTGATTGCGGGTTGTAGTCTTCACTAGGAAGCGCGGTTGAAAACCGCGCCTACGGGGGACGTGACTGGAAGGCGCGGTTGAAAACCGCGCCTACGGGGGACATGATTAGGTAGCGCGGTTGCGAACCGCGCCTACGGGGTGCGGATGCAAACCGAATAAAAAAAGAATTTGACTTTTGCCTGAAATTGTGGTATTATATAGTATCAGAATTTTTTAAACGCTTTGCTGCGGTGAACGTCTAAATTCGCGAAAGAAACGCGGCACTGCTTGACAACCGCAGACTTAGGATTTGAACGATGCGAACGTTTGAACACACCATCATCTTGACAGCACAGCCCGACCGGGGACGGTTTGCACCGCTTTCTCTACGGTACAACTATACCTACGCCTTGACGTTCTGGACGTTCGGGGTGTATCTCTATTTGTGCCTCGACTGCGGGTGGTGTCAGGTTCGTTAGCAACGATGTTTTGTTTTAACCGATCCCATCTCATACCACCCAACGTCGAAATCCGTTCGATGTTGGGTATTTTTTTTAACGGAAGCACGCGTGGTGCGGAACCATGCATTGCGAAATACGAAAAGGGATATTGGAAATCATGGTAATCGTTACCAAGACAGATGCAACAGAGGAACAAATCGGCGCAGTTGTCAAACGCATCGAGGAGGCCGGGTTGAAAGCGCAAATTTCAACCGGTGAACAGCACACCGTCATCGGAGTCATCGGTGATAAATCGCGGCTCGGCGATATTCCGATCGAGGCGATGTCCGGTGTCGAACGGACGATGCCCATCACCGCACCGTTCAAATTGGCGAGTCGTCAGTTTCGGGATGAACCGACTATCATCGCCGTCAACGGCACGAAGTTTGGTGGGCAGCAACTCCCGGTCATCGCTGGCCCGTGCGCGGTGGAGAGCACCGAACAGATTGTCACCATCGCAAGGTTGGTGAAAGATGCAGGCGCGACTTTCATTCGCGGCGGCGCGTTTAAACCGCGCACCGGCCCCTATAGTTTCCAAGGCTACGGCAAGAACGCGCTGAAGATGCTCAATGCCGCCAAAGAGGAGACCGGGCTGAGTATCGTCACTGAAGTGATGACACCGCACGAGGTGGAACTCGTTGGGGAATGGACAGACGTGTTCCAATTGGGTACTCGGAACATGACGAATTTCTATCTGCTTCGGGAGGTAGGTAGAGCGCGGAAGCCGGTTATCCTCAAGCGCGGCATGGCTTCGACGATTGAAGAGTGGCTGCTCGCCGCCGAATACATCCTCGCCGAGGGGAATCCGGATGTGATTCTGTGTGAACGCGGTATCCGCACTTTTGAGACGCACACCCGCAACACGCTCGATCTCAACGCTGTGCCGGTTGTTCATGAATTGAGCCACCTGCCTATCATCGTCGACCCGAGCCACGGCACTGGCATCCGGAGTCTAGTCAGCGATATGACGAAGGCTTCTGTCGCCTCCGGTGCCGATGGGCTGCTGCTGGAGGTGCATCACGATCCGGATCATTCGATGACAGGCGATGGCGCGCAGTCGTTATTCCCAGAGCAATTCGTGCAACTCATGCGGGAACTGAAACCGATTGCCCTCGCTGTCGGCCGTGAGATATAAAAGGTAGACGCACCTTACCGGTAGGCGCGGTTTGAAACCGCGCCTACCGCCAAGGTCTATTTTCTCTAATCCTTGCACAGAAGATGTTATCAAACGCATTGCGAAGGAGAAAAATTCGTGGACGATTTTGAAGCGAACCCACCACAGGAAAAGATTTACATTTTTGATACCACGCTGCGCGATGCCGAGCAAACGCCCGGTGCCGCCCTGGGAATCGAAGAAAAACTGGAGATTGCAAAACACCTCGCCAAACTGAACGTGGATGTGATTGAGGCAGGCTTTCCCATCTCCTCGCCCGGCGATTTTGAGGCGGTGCAACGCATCGCCAACGAAGTGATAGGCCCCGAAATTTGCGGGCTCTCTCGCGTTGTGGAGAAGGATATCACGGCGGTGTGGAAAGCGATTCAGGACGCGCCGCGCGCCCGCATCCATACCTTCGTCGGCACCTCGCCGATTCACATGGGGCGTATCACGCGCACCACCCCGGAAGATACGCTGCGGATGGCAGTTGCCGCTGTGGCTTACGCGAAGAGTTTGTGCGCCGGGCACCCTGATGCCACCGTCGAATTCTCGCCGATGGACGCAGGACGCACCGAACCGGCGTTCCTCTATAACGTCGTCGAAGCCACTATAGCGGCGGGTGCAAGCGTTGTCAATATCCCCGAAACCGTCGGCTGGACGGTGCCTGCTGAATTCGGGGAACTCATCGCGGGCATCAGGAAGCACGTCCCGAATATTGACGATGCCATTATCAGCGTCCACTGCCACAACGATTTAGGGTTGGCTGTTGCGAATAGCCTTGAGGCACTTGCGCAAGGCGCGCGGCAGGTGGAGTGCACTATCAACGGGCTCGGCGAACGCGCAGGGAATACCTCGCTGGAAGAAGTTGTGATGGCAATCCGCACCCGGCGCGATTATTTCAAAGGCTATTACACCGATATTAACGCCAAAGAAATCGTGCCGATTAGCCGACGTGTGAGCCGCACGATGGGCATCGCGGTGCAGCCGAACAAGGCGATTGTCGGCGCGAACGCCTTCGCGCACAGTTCCGGCATCCATCAAGACGGTATTATTAAGTCGCGCGTCACCTTTGAAATCATCGATCCGCAGGAGATCGGCTGGAAGGAGAGCCAGTTGATTCTGAGTCCGCGTTCCGGACGCAACGCGCTCAAGCATCGTCTCAGTGAACTCGGGTATGAAGTGCCACCGGCGCAGCTGGACAAAGTCTACGAACGCTTCCTGCAAGTTGCCGACAAGAAAAAGGCTGTCCACGACGCAGACCTCGAGGCCATTATGAGCGATGAAATCCGCGCCGTGCCATCAGTGTTTGAATTGGATTACATCCAAGTCGTCAGCGGCACCAAAATCTCGCCGACGACTACCGTTGGCGTTAAAACAGAGACTGGTATCGTTGAAAACGCCTCCACCGGCGACGGACCTGTTGATGCCGCCTTTAAAGCGATAGGACAGATTGTCGACATCCAACTGAACCTGATCGACTATCAAATCCGTTCGGTAACGGAAGGCGAGGACGCGATCGGCGAGGTTTCGCTGAAGGTGCAAGACAACGGGCACATCATCACCGGCACCGGGGCAAGCACGGACATCATCGAAGCGAGTGCCAAGGCATATATCCACGCTGTCAATAAGTTGATTCAACTCCGCACGGAGCGGTGATTCGGTATGGTGTCGGAGCGCGGGGAACTAGCCTCCGCGTTCCGGCTGCGGAGGCATTCCGTTTTCGGTATTGCAATTAGACTTGACAAACTCCTGCAAATGTGGTAGCATACTCTTAACCTATTACAATAAGCATTTCACTGCAAGCGTTTTTGCGAGGAATGAGGGAATAAGGAACAACACCGTGAACCCGCATCATCTCCATCTCATAGCGAAAAAAATAAGCGTGGTTCCCGTGAGACAGACGTGTGTCAGGGACCGAGGCCGTGCGGCCTCGCACGCTGCAGTAGAGGAGACATGTTTCATGAAACCGATACACCTCATCCTCATTTTGGGGATGACTTTAACCCTCGGTGTCGGCCTGCCGGACGCGGTGTTGGCAAAAGCCCCCGAAACCGCCCTAATCGTCTTCACTTCCTCGCGGCTGGACGGGAACAAACGGGATATCTATGTCATGGAAAAAGATGGCAGTGACGAAACCAATCTCACCGCGCACCCTGCCGACGATTTCCATCCCGCCTGGTCTCCCACAGGGGAGCAGATTCTGTTTGTGTCCGACCGCGATGGCATCCGCGACCTCTATCTGATGGATGCTGACGGTGGGAATGTTCGCCGCGTATTCAAGGAGAAAACGCATCGGGAAGACCCGGGCTGGTCCCCCGATGGCCGGTGGATTGTTTTCACGCGCCCCGCCGCCGCGACGTTGAACATCGCTACCCCAGACGGGCACGCGGAGACATCCATTGCGCCTATCGATTTTCGGACCGTCGGCTCCGCCTGGTCGCCGGATGGCACCGAGATAGCCTTTGATAGTTGGAGAATGCGCCGCATCCAATTGCTCCACGTCCCGACGCGCAACATCGCCGTGCTGCTGCCGCAGCTGAGGTTTGTGATGCAAACTGCCGCCTGGTCCCCGGATGGAGACCAGCTCGCGTTCGCGGGTGTCAAGCGGCCGATGGATCCGATGGGCCCGCGAGAGGTGCTGAGTCAGTTGGCGATTTATGTCGTGAATCGGGATGGGACGGAGGTGAGACATCTGGTAGGTGGAAAGGGTGCGGCGGCCATGAAGCCGGTCTGGTCTCCGCGCGGCGATGCCATCCTTTATCAGCAAAAAGTGAAAAATCTTTTCAATTTTGAAAAGGTTCAAATTTTTAAACGCGTTTTCGGGCGCGATGCCCCGCAGCAGCTCACGGACATTGGGCGGAATCATGATGCGGACTGGTTCGATCCGGCGTATGCGCTGCCGGTATCGCCGCAACCCCACCTGTTAACCACGCAGTGGGGCGCGCTCAAAGCCAAAGCCCCTTAAAAAAACACTTGCGATGTTTGCGCAAGGCGTGGTATGATTTCTCCCCAAAGCAGGTGCCCGTCGTTTTTGGGAACGGCCTCCCGCCGGTATCAGCGTAGCATCGGCAGGGGATAACTGATGCCTTGTATCCTGTCTAGTCTCCCACCGGCGAGCAACTGTTGTTTATGTCCGACAGCGGGGGTGTGCGCGACTTCTATCTAATGGATGCCGATGGCTCCAAGGGGCAGCAGGTGTTTGGCAAACGGGCGGAGAGACAATTTTCAATGTGGCCACCGGAGGGAAAACGAATCGCTTACCTACACCGGGAACAGGGCTTGTTCCGCCTTGCGCAGCACTTTGGTGACGATGGAACTGTCGTATCTGCTGTTCTTCAACCAATCGGCGAGTCGTTCCGGCACAAGGTTGCAGTTCTGGTAGGTGCTGTTCCGCCTGTTGCGGCGGTAGGTATACGCCAGTGTCTTTTGGAAAAGTGGACACCGCGTTTCTGTGAGTGGCGTTCTTTTTCGCCGACGGTGTTCATAGCTGGCTCTCCGGCTTCCAGATTACTCGCGCCATTGCGCTAAATGGTTTGACAGTTGTTCCACGAGCGGCTGGATGTCGCTCGCTCGCCGCGCAGCCTCAAGCCGAGCAATGACGCGACACACATCGGGTGCCTCGCGCCTCAGACTGTCAGACAGACTCCGAAACTTTGATTTGGCAATCGCCGCAGGCTTGTCCACGGCGGCGGCGTAGATAGCATCCAACCGGTTCATTATTTCCGCCAATTCGCCTTTATGGATACCGAGTTGCGAGGAAACCTCCTCTTCCGAGATATGCTGCAACTTCCCCCACACCCACTCTTCCGGTGCGCCGGTGCCAGGAAGAAATAACACGGGAACGGTGCGCCTTGCGGCGTTCTGGATTTTGTCTTCGATACCGCTGTCACGCTGGTCTCCATCAAGAATGAAGGCAGTTTTTCGCGCTTGACCAAATTTCCGGAGTGTCTCGGCGTGCATCGGAAACGATTGCGCGCCGGTGTCGCGCCCGATGCGAACGGATTCCCGCTTGATTCTGTTTTTCGGTATGATAACATCAAGCACACCTTCGATGATGCCCTCGGCTGCCTCATCCTCACACAGGAGGTTCAGTGCCTCCATTGCGCGCCCATAGAGCGCGTTCTGAATGATGTCCCGATACGGTTCGCGCACAATCACCTGTCCTGATGTCTCGTCCCGGTCCAGAAAAATTCGTCCGCGGCGCGGGACCGAGTCAAGAATAACCGGACTGTGCGTGGTAACAATAATCTGAAGGCCATTCCGCAGTGCAAGTTGTTGCAATTGCAACATAAGCAGTTGCTGCACCCAAGGGTGAAGTCCTGCCTCCACTTCGTCAATCAGCACGAGCGCGTCCTCAATCTGGGCAATCTCCTGCGCCAATCGGAGCAAAGCGCGTTCGCCTGCCGCCATGTGCAATTCGGAATACTTCGCACCGCCTTCCTGGGTTGCAAAGAGGAGGTTTTTGCTCCCACTTGACAACTTGAGAACTTCCGCATATCGGAACGGCAGCATTTGTTGGGCAAACTCAATCTGCGATGCGGTTAAGGGAATCGATTCGGGGGGCGTGCTCAGGCGGGACATGCTGAGCACGCCGCGCACTTCTGCCGGGTTACTGATGTTGCTGAGGGTTCGGAGGTACATCTGTCGCTCGGGCTGCTTCGCATTAGCACGTCTGAAGAAGCTGCGACTCCACTTCCCTTGTTTGGCGCGCCGCCACCGCATCTCCAGCGGGCCATCGGAGGTCTGATAATAGAAATCCATCGTCACCTCTGCTCTCGTATCACTGCACCCCTCGTGTTTTGGCCGATAATCGGGAAATAATGCGGATGGCACGTAGTCCCGGACACCGGCCCCTGGCACCCGATAGGCGCACGCCGCGGCGAAAAGCACCGTGGACTTCCCTGTCGCGTTGCCACCGGCGATGACACTCACCAGATCATCGAACGTCACCCGCAGATTACGGAACCCCCGAATACCATCAAGGTGGACACCGGAGAGAAAATGGGGGAGATGCGGTTTTTTGCCTTGCAACTGATCCCACAGTAATTCTAAGCGTCTCTCAATCATGAATGAAACCTCCGTTTTGGAGCAGGATTTTCAAGATTCACAAGAGCTCCAAGATGACGTTTTTTGTTACATCCGCGTTCGCTTCACATCCGAAACGTTTCCTTTCCGAGACAGTTTCCAGATTTTTTGAAAAATACCAGATCAAATGTCAAGTTTGTCAAGTTTGCAGTAACAATAATACCACTAACTGATTAATTTGTCAAGGTTCCGCGGAAACCCGTTTCCACGAACCCGCTGGCATATTTTGGGGGAATGTGTTATACTATGCTATCCGGTTTGAAAGGTATTGCCCCCGGAATTCCTCCAACATCCGCCAAAATCACCCCATTCGCGCTAATTCGCGCCAATCCCCCCGCATAATCATAAAAAACGCATTTTTTTCTTTGCCTTTTTATGAAAAATAGGGTATACTCTATAAGAGATGCGCTGGAAACGACATGACGCACTGCCTGCGTTTGTGAAGTCGTAAATAAGATGGACGCAGACTCAACCTCGTAGGCGCGGTTTGTAACCGCGCCTACCCTAAAGTTACCGTAGCGCGGGGCCTGTCCCCCGCACGGTAACCGATTTAACACTGTAGTTCGGGTTCGCCTGAACCCGAAAATCTTTTTTCTTTCGCGAGGAATGCTAATTCCACGCGTCGCTTCATGACTATTGTTAACACAATAGGCTATAACTGATTTTGGTTAGCGTATTAATGAATTCAATAGGAGGAATTTTTATGAAAATTACGCGGTATCTCGCGTTTTGTGTCATCGCCTTGGCATTCGTGTATGCAAGCGTTTGCTCGCCGGTTCTCGCCAGCATCTGGGAAAGCGGCAAAATCGTGTATACTTGCCATCTGGGCGATTTAGACATTTGTTCCATGGGACCTAACGGCGGTGGGCGGGCCATCTTAACTACGAATCCCGCGGACGATTACGATCCCACCTGGTCTCCCGATGGAACAGAGATTCTCTTTGTCTCCGAACGCGGTGGGCAACCCGATGTGTATATCATGAATGCCAACGGGAGCAACCAACGGCGCGTGAGACGGAATTCGGGCCATAGGACATCACCGACGTGGGCACCAGATGGACGAAGAATCGCTTACTCGTGGAACGAGGAGGATATCTACATATACAACCGATTTACCGGTACCTCGGAGTTTCTTGTCGCCGGAGTAAATCCCGCCTGGTCCCCAGATGGAAGACATATCGCCTTTATTAGGGGCGGTTCCAGATTTAACCCTTACACGGGAGCTTCTCTTTACATTATTAACGTCCAAACGGGCACCGAAAGGAGAATTGTCCGTGGCACTGCTGATGCTGTGATCTCGGATCCTGCATGGGGGCCGCAAAGTAACTACATCGTTTTTTCATGGCTATGGACTACCTACGATGGGATTTACTCGGTGCCCCGTTGGGGTGGAGAAGCGACGGTCTTGAACTGGTGGGAAGATCATCTCGTATCCAGTCCTGCTATTGCTCCCTACGGTGGCGAGATCCTTGTGACAGTGTATGATATGTTTGTTACCGAGACTGAGCATATCTACAAAATAACGCGAGGGACTAACAATTGGCGGCGACTTACTTCTAGTTCGGATTCAGAATATAATTCTGGACCGGATTGGTGGCACCCCTCTTCTTTTCCAGTTGAACCTCAAGCGTCCCAGTTAACGACGACATGGGGCGAACTGAAGAAGAAATAGCGATTGTGGGATGTTGGAGTTCCTCTCCAACAAGTCAGGGAAGCGCGAGGGGTTGTCCCTCGCGCTCCAACGAAAATCAGTTTTTTGTGCAATCCGTGCATGGCGAGGGGAACCCGCTCGCATGCGCGTGTGGCATGCGAGGGCCCTCGCCCTACGATGAAAATCGCAAGCGGAACGACAAAAATTACCAATCCTCTACCAATTGCACCAGTAACCGCACGCCATAACCCGATGCGCCCTCCGGGATATAGGTAGAACCCTTCATCCCCCAAGCCGTGCCGGCGATATCGAGATGCACCCACGGGTAATCTTCAACGAACTTCTTCAAGAACGCGCCGCCTGCAATCGTGCCAGCGGTGCCATCGCCGATATTCTGCACATCGGCAACCTTACTTTTGATGCCCTCATCGTAATCGTCCCACAGCGGCAATTCCCAGACGCGCTCGTGCGTCTTTTCAGCGGCCGCCTTGACTTTGTCCATTAACGCCAGATCGGTGCCCATCGCGCCTGCAGCGATATGCCCCAGACACGTAATCACGGCACCGGTGAGCGTCGCCAGATCGACTACGCCTTGCGGGTTATACTGCGCTGTCCATCCGAGTGCATCCGCCAGCACCAGCCGTCCTTCCGCGTCGGTGTTGAGAATCTCGATTGTCTTCCCCCCGTAGGAGGTGACAACATCGCCCGGTTTAATCGCCGTGCCGCTCGGCATATTTTCCGTGGCGGCGATGACACCGATGACGTGCAAGTCAGGTTTTAGCTGCCCTACCGCCTTCATCGCGCCAAGAACCGCGGCCGCGCCCGACATGTCGTGTTTCATCTCGTGCATCCCTTTACCAGGCTTGAGTGAAATTCCCCCGGTATCAAAGGTGATGCCTTTCCCGACGAGGACGACGGTATCCTGTCCCTCGCCTTCCGGCGTATACTCCAGAATGATAAAGCGCGGTTCCTCAACGCTTCCCTGTGCGACAGCGAGGAGTGTGCGGAAACCTTTCTCCTCCAGCGTCGCTTTATCAAACACTTCGCAACGTAGGCCATTATCAGCAGCGACTGCCTCGGCCTTTTCGGCGAGTTGCGTCGGCGTGAGATGGTTCGCCGGCTGATTGCTCAAATCGCGGGCGAGTATCGTGCCTTCGGCGATGGTTTGCCCGCGATGAACAGCGCGTTCCACCGTCGGCTGGCTCGGTTCACTCTCGGCGAGGAAGGTGATGGATTCTAGTGCCTTCTCATCGTCATCTTCCTGGACGGTTTTGTGCTGATTGAATTGGTAAAGCGAGAGCAAAATTGCCTCTGCTGCCGCCTGCACCATATTCCCTGCGTCTGGCACTTCGTCGGGGATGAGGAACGTTGCGGTTTTCAACCCGATGTCCCGCACGTGTTTCGCGGCGTGCCCGGCTCCCTGTCGCACCTTCTCCACAGTCAGTTCGTGATACGCGCCGAGCCCTACTAGTAGGACGCGCGCGGTTTTCATCGCGCCGCGGGTATAGAGCAGACTGGTGTCTTTCATCTTGCCTTTAAAGTCACCGAGCTCTATCAATTCACGGATACGTCCGCCTAACGCCTCGTCGGCGAGGTGGAGGTGTCCACTATAGAAATCCGGATTTTCCAGCATGCCGATGACAACAACATCGGTTTCCTCTTGCCGAAAATCGCCGGTTTTGATGGTAATGTTCATAAGTCCTCCTATATAGTTAACGGGCGGATAGAGACATCCGCCCTTACAATGAATGTCGCATGCCTGTTAAGACTACCAGCGGCTCATCGCTCGTGACGGTGAGAGAGTGGTAGGTATTCGCGGGGACATCAATCCGGTCGCCGGGTTCGGCAGTGCCTTGTGCATCGCCCACCTCAACGTCCGCAGTCCCCGATAACACACAGACGACTTCGTCTTGCGCGTGGATGTAGTTGAGATAGGCACCGCCGGGGCGGCCCGTCCACTGATAGGCATCGAAGCCTTCGGATTGCAACTGCTTTTTTAACGCGTTGACATCCTCGCTTCGTTCAGTCCAAAGTGATTTCCAATTCATCACATATCCTCCCTTATACCAAATTAACCTGAGTCGTTCAAGGGCTTCTGATTGCACAGAATCGGTTGGAGACTAAAACTCCTCTAATTCTGCTAATCTTGTAATCTTGTCCATCCTGATTCAGACATTTATAGCGGTTCCAACCGAACCGGACAGACTTTCAATTCCGCCGTATGCGTTATCGCATCGTAGCCGGAGCCGGTCAGGAGGTTAACAGGCACATCCGCGAAACTGAAACTGGCGAAAACGGTGCCGCGCGGCGAACGGTTCGTCGCTTTCACTTTAATGGTGATGCTCCCGCGAGCACTGCTCATTTGACACCACTCCCCATCGGACAATCCCCATTTCTCAATATCGGCGGGGTTCACCTCAAGTGTCTCTTCCGATAGCAGATACTCAATCCCCTGCGCGCGCCCGGTCTGCGTGTGGGTGTGGTAAGACTGCAGCCGACGGCCTGTCGTCAGCCACATCGGAAAGGCATCGTCAATGGTTTCGGCCGGATCCCGGTAATGCACGTTTGAAAAGATTCCGCGCCCGTTGACAAACTCGCCTTCATGCAAGCGCGGCGTGCCGGGGTGCGCCTTATGCGGCACGGGCCACTGGTTTACACCGTTTTTGGCACCTTTGTCAATGCGTTCCCAATCTAATCCCGCGTAAATCGGCGAGACCCGGCAGAGCTCGTTGAAAATCGGTTTTGGAGAGTCAAAATCAAACCCGTTAAATCCGAGGCGTTGCGCGATTTGACAGATAATCCACCAATCCGGTTTCGCTTCGCCGGGGGGAGGTACTGCCGCGCGCAGCCGCTGCACCCGACGTTCCGTGTTCGTGCAGACACCGTCCGTTTCTCCCCACGCCGTTGCAGGGAGGACGACATCGGCGAGTTGTGCTGTCTCTGTCAGGAAAATGTCAATAACAACGAGATGTTCTAGTGAACGCAATGCATGCTCGCAATGCTTCCGGTCCGGGTCGGACAGTAAGGTGTTCTCGCCATCAATCAGCATCGCGTGAATCCTATCACCGCACAGTTCCAGCGCGGTTACCTTCGTGATGCCCTTCTCCAAGTCAATTTCCGTGTCGTATTCGCGTTTGAACTTCGCCTGATTTGCGGGTTCGGTGACAGATTGGAAGCCAGGGTAGTTATTCGGCAACGCGCCGCTGTCGCCGGCTCCCTGAATGTTGTTTTGCCCGCGCATTGGGTTGATGCCCGTGCCTTCGCGTCCGATGTTGCCTGTCATGAGAGCGAGGTTGCACAGACTCTGCACATTCTCAACGCCGCAAATATGTTCCGTGATGCCGAGGGTGTAGTAGATGGCACTTTTGTCCGCGCTGCCATACCACATCGCCGCTGTTTTGATATCCTTCGCTGGCACCCCCGTGATGGTTTCAGCCCATTCGGGTGTCCACGGCGAGAGGTGCTCAAAGAATTCGTCAAATCCGACGGTGCGGTTTTTGATAAATTCTTCGTCAATCAATCCTTCGCGCGCGATGACGTGTGCCATACCGAGAAGCAATGCGGTATCGGAACCGACGCGCAATGGTAGATAGAGATGCGATATTTCAGCTAATCCGATGCGCCTCGGGTCTGCGACGATAAGTTTCGCGCCTCGTGCGACTGCCTTTTTCAAACCTGTCGCGGCGACAGGGTGACACTCTGTCATATTCGTGCCGATGCAGAAAATCACATCCGGTTTTTGCATATCAACGAGGGGATTTGACATTGCACCGCGTCCAATTGTCGCTGCCAGCCCGGCAACGGTTGGGGCGTGTCAGGCACGGCTGCAATTGTCAATATAGTTCGTGCCAAACCCTACGCGGATGAACTTCTGCATCAGATAGGCGGCTTCGCTCGGGGCGCGCCCAGAAGCGATGCCGTAAATGCTGTGTCTGCCGTGTGCAGCGGCCGTTTTGCGGAAACCTTCGGCTGCTCTATCCAGCGCGTCATCCCAAGTTGTCTCGTGAAGTTCGCCATCTTCTCCCCGAACAAGTGGCATCTTGAGTCTATCGGGATGTTGGACGAAGTCGTAGGCGAATTGTCCTTTGACACAGAGCGCGCCGAGATTGGCAGGGCCGTCCATCGCCGGGTGGATGCCCACAATCTTCTCATCCTGCGTGAGAATATCCACTGAACAACCGACACCGCAATAGGGACATATCGTCCGCGTTTTGTCAAAGGTAGTTTCTGGCGCGAGGGCATTTTCCTTCGCCAGGTCCTCGCTATCTCTCGTCTCTACCGCTGAGGGAACGCGGCGGACAGGCCCCTGTGCTACGGTATGGGAAGCGCGCATCGCCTTCTTATCCGCAAGCGCACCGGTAGGACACGTTTGAATGCACTGTCCGCAAAAGGTGCATGCCGAGTCCTTGAGGAGCCCATCAAACTCCGTGGCAATCTGTGTGTGGAAACCGCGGTTCATTACCGTGATGGCGTGGTCTCCTTCTTGTTCAGCGCAAACGCGCACGCACCGATAGCACGAGATGCACAACTCGTAGTCTCGCAGAATGAACGGATTGTCATCGGATTTGCTCGTCCCGGACATCGCGCCCGTTAACCGTCCGGGGCCTGTCCCCCGCGTTCCTTCACTGCTCATCCCATATCTATCGCGGAGGTTTGCGAGCTCCCCAGAGGCATACCCGCGCAGCGGATGCACATCAACCTCCCGATTCTCGCCAATAACCAGTTCAACGAGCGTCTTCCGATACGCCTCAATCTTCGCCGTTGCGGTGCGGACTACCATCCCCGGTGCCGCTTTCGTCGTGCAAGAGGCGACAGGGTTGCGCGCGCCTTCCAATTCAACGATGCAGAGCCGGCACCCGCCGAAGGGTTCAAGCCGCGTATCATAACAGAGCGTCGGAATCTCTTTGTGATACCGTTCTGCGACTTCAAGGAGCGTTTCACCTTCAGAAAAGGCGACTTCCTTGCCGTCAATTGTTAATTTCTGCGCCATGGGGCTAATCCTCCGTTGAGGCGCGCGAGGGGCAGGGCCTCGCGCTACGTGACTCAGGTATCAGTCGCTCCCCTCAAAATCAATCTGCGGAACCTTCACGTTACCGGCGAGAATCGCTTTCTTGACTTCCTCTACCTTCTTTTGCACCGCTACAGGCACCTTATCCTTCAATTTCGGGTTATAGTTCATCGCGATTGCGCCATCGCTCGCCATTGTGAAGACATAAGACTTCGGTTTGAAAGTCCCCTCTTTGACAAGCCGCGCGACTTGCACAAACGCACCCGGCGTAATCACAGCGTTGGCTAGCACCGTCGTCGGCGAGACTTCACTCTGATCGCGGTTGGAACCGAACGTCCAAACAAATTTCCCTTGGGCTTGCGATGTCTCTACTGCATCGAACACACCGCGCCCCGCTGCGTCCGCGTTATGAAAGATAAAATCGATGCCCTCCTGAATTTGTGCGAGTGCGAGCTCCTTCGCCTTGCCGATGTTTTCCCAATCGCCGACGTAGGCGCGGCGCACCTCCGCATCAGGGTTGACGCTCTTCACGCCGCCTTCAAACGCCATAAACGTGCTATTCACCGATGGAATGTTCTGTCCGCCGATAATGCCGATTTTGTCCGTCTTCGTCATCATCCCGGATACGACACCCAACAGGTAGGCGGCTTGCTCAAGCCGAAAGATGATAGGCGAGACATTGTCCATAATAGTGCCGCCCGAAGAGGTGATAAAAACGGTTTCTGGGAAATCCGGCGCGACAGCTTTCGCTGCATCTTGATACTCGTAGCCGTGTCCGAAGATGAGGTGATACCCATCCAGCGCGTAGGCACGGAAGTGTTCCTCCTGGTCTGCCGGGGTACGGCTCTCAACGTGACTAATTTTCGCGCCGAGCTCCTTTTCAATCCCCTTCAGTCCATCGTAAGCCAGCGCGTTCCATCCAGCATCGCTGATAGAGGCTGGTAGAAGCATCGCTACCTTGAATTCCTTCGCCTTGTGCCCATCAGCGCAAACATTTGCGCCGCCAAATAGCAGCACTCCCATCGTGAGAAGACTGACGATTGCCCAACAGGACTCCCGATATTGATGTTTCATGAAATGTTTTTCCTCCTGGTGAGCCGGTGGACGCGGTTGGAAACCGCGCCTACCGGCCCGTTTTTTATTCCTCAAAATCAATTTGCGGCACCTTCAGCGTGCCAGCGAGGATTTGCTTTTCTGCCGCCGCCACCTGCTTTTGCACTGCCGCCGGCACTTTATCCTTCAGTTTGGGGTTATAGCGCATCTCAATTGCGCCGCCTTTCGTCATTGTGAAGACATAAGGTTTCGGTTCAAAAGTGCCGTTTTTGACATCTCTGGCGATGTGCACAAAGAGGGCTGATTTGATGACAGAACTCGCCAAAATTGTGGTAGGCGAGACTTCGTGTTGCGCGCGGTTGGAGCCGAACGTCCAAACTTGTTTCCCTGCGGCTTGCGCGATTTCCGCCGCTTCATACATCCCGCGGGCCGCTATATCCGCGTTGTGAAAGAAAAAGTCAAACCCCGCTTCAATCTGCGCGAGGGTTATTTTCTTCGCTTTGTCGCGGTTTACCCAATCGCCGACATAATGCCATTGCACTTCAACGTCGGGGTTGACACTTTTCGCGCCTGCTTCAAACGCTACAAACGTGCTATTAATGGAGGGGACATCGCGTCCGCCGAGCACACCGATTTTATCGCTTTTCGTCATCGCGCCGGCGATGATGCCCAAGAGATAGGTAGCCCCTTCGGCGCGCGAGTCAATGGGTGCCAGATTCGGTGCAACGGCAATGCTCCCCGAAGTATTGACAAAGATAGTCTCTGGAAAATCGGCAGCGACGGCTTGCGCTGTCTCTTGATACTCGTAGCCGTGCCCGAAGATGAGATGATACCCATCCAGCGCATAGGCACGAAACTGCGCCTCTTGGGCAGCAGGCGCGAGGTTTTCAACGTAGGCAATCTCGGCATCGAGCTCCTTTTCAATCGCCTTGAGTCCCTCATATCCCATTGTCGTCCATCCCTGGTCATCGATGGAAGCCGACAGAAGCATGGCAACCTTGAACGGTTTTCCTTCTGCCCGATGCGCGCCCGTGTCAAGCCGCTCGCAGCCGAGCAGTATTAACCCACTGGTGAGAAGACACGCCGTTATCCAGCCAATCTGTTTCATGAAAATCCGCCTCCGTCATTCATTTATAAGGCAAGAGTGCCTGAGTTTGATTTGGTTGTGAATTGGCGAACCCAATTGCAAACGACAGAATGGAAGCACAAAATGGCCCTGTTTCATCGTAGGGCGAGGGCCTGTCCCTCGCCAGCCAACTGTTGAAAGTAGTATAGCACAGTCGCGCCAAAAATGTCCAATATTGGTGTGAACACGCTAACGTTAAGTTCTCGTGCTGGCAGATTCCGTTGCGGCCTTGAACACAGCACTGACTGCGCCAAACAGCATCGGCAGATTCGTCAACACAAAATCTGTGCGGTTTTGGGTAAATGTGTCACCGACGAGCCTTCCGAATTGCCATCGGTGACAATTCCATACACAGGAAAGGCCGCGTCGTTGTTCATCTTCTGTGCGGCTACCAACTCCGCGAGACATTGCCCCCATCCCCGGTCAAAGTCGTTCCGCTTCGCCTCAACTAGAATGATTAACGGCTTCCCGACAACTGTCTTGCCCAATCTAGAGCGGGTAGAGATGAGGTAATTCCCTTTTTCTTGATGAGTTCGTAGCGCGAGGGCCTGTCCCTCGCGAACCTCCATGCCGCATAATAAAGTTGCGTTATAGTCAATGGATATCCCAATCCAGAGTTCATAGTTATCGGCGTATGCCTTGTAGTTTTCCTTCAAAACGGGAAAGATGATTGCCTCACATCGCGATGACTCAGATACGAAGACATTCAGATTCTGCCGCGTCCACTCAAACTCTTGCAGGAATTGCTCCGACGGTTCTGCATCGTGAACCTTGACGAAGTCCTCTTCCGCATAGGTGATATCAAACTTTTCTTGCACTTCAGAAATTCTCTTGAAATCACTAAAAGCCATGAGTCGCACCTCCATTAAGAAGGTTTACCATCACGTAGCGCGAGGGACAGGCATTCGCGCGTTCTCCACATGTCAATCTCGGATTACTTCCGAATCAGCATCTTTCCTGTCGCAGAGAAATCGTCTGCTGTCAACGTATAGAAATACACCCCACTCGCCACCGGTTCGCCGACTTCATTCCTCCCATCCCAATACGCCGCGCGGCTGCGGCTCCGATAAATACAAGCAAGTTGATGTCCCAGAACTAATGTCCGAACCGATGAATCTGGACTGAAGAATCAGTAGGCGCGCTTTGCAAGCGCGCCTACCGTTGAGGATGAGCCCAGTCCTAGTGACTGAGTGCCTCCAAGAACTTTTCAAGACTTTCTGCCGACGCAGCGGCAGGAGCCAGCTGCTTAAGTCGCTCCATGTCGTCAATCGTTTCCAGTAGCGGCTGTAAGGAACGCACAGCTGTTGTCTGAAAACGCGCTTCGAGGAAACTGAGGATAGTCCCAATCGTGGCATTCCTCTCGCCTTGCTCAATTCCGCGTGCAAGTGCTTCTTCAACCGCAGGTTTTATCGCATTTTCGGCGTAGCGTTCTGCATAGCGTTGGAAAAGAAGTGATTCGTTCACCATGTCCTCCGTTATTGAATCCATTAGCAACTTTTCATCGTAACCTAACTTTCCGAATACGCTGAGAAGTGCCAGCAAATCGTGCCGATGCTCTTTGCTCACAGACAGCGAGGATGTCGCATCAATACACTCTTTCAACCATCGTTCTGCGCTCATCCCTTCGGGCGGCCGCATCAATGGCGTAAACGGCATCAAACCCGGTGCCTGCAATTCCAAAATCGAGGAACCATCAATCTCAATCAGACGAACTACCCGATATC
>PYJE01000080.1:0-18068 GCA_003635305.1 Candidatus Poribacteria bacterium
GTTTTCGCGCGGGCTTTGGGGGATACTGTCTTAACTTTCGAGATGCGAGGGGAGGCGGACAGAGGTTCGCGGTTGCAAACTGCATCTCCGGTGATGGATAACAGCGGCTATTTTGCGCGAGATGACTCTGGCACGCGATGGAATCTCATCACAGGGAAAGCAACAGCCGGCAAACGGAAATTAAGGCGGTTGCCGGCTGTCAATATTTATTGGTTCGCTTGGGCGCGTTATCACCCTGAAACGTCGGTTTACCGATAGGAGCGTCCTTCCTAAGGTTCATTGAACTGAACGAGTTCGCCTTCGGTGCTACGGTGCATCGTCGGACGGATGACCAGCTCGGGGATATTGCTCCGTTGCGGGAGCGACGCGATGAGGTGAATCGCCGCGGACGTTTCGTCAACGTCCACCATCATTTTGCGTGCTTCAGTATCCGGTGGGACCGGCCGGTTATCCAAAATCGGCGTGACTACCTCCCCTGGGATAATGACACTCGCGCGGATGCCTGTGTTCCTTAAATCGGTGTTAAGGAATTCGGTGAAGTTGATAACAGCCGCTTTCGCCGCGCCATACGGGAAGCCGCTAAATGGGCCGGGCGTAACCGCAGCGAGCGATGAGATGTTGATAATTGTGCCCGATTTTGCTTTCAGCATCGCTGGCACGACTGCTTGTGTGCAGAAAAATGTGCCGATGAGGTTTGAATCAATAACCGAGCGCACTTCTTCGGGTGTTGTGTTGAGGAGCCGCCGATGCAGCGAGCTATGCCCGGCGTTGTTTATCAACACATCGATGCGTCCGAATTTCTCAAGCACGTCGTCTGCCATTTTTTGGACAGCCGGGTAATCCGCCACGTCAAGGGTATAGGTTGCGGCGGTTCCCCCGGCTGTCTCGATTTCGGCGGCGACGGCATCTAATTTCGTTATCGTTCTGCCTGCAATGACAATTGTGGCACCGTCTTGTGCGAGTCTGATGGCGGCCCCGCGGCCGATGCCGCTGCCGCCGCCTGTGATGATACAGACATGTTCGTTTAAATTCATGTTTATCCCCTTGAGGAGGCGCGGTTGGAAACCGCGCCTACCAGATTTTTATGGGCGCGGTTTTAAACAGCGCCTACCAGGTTTTTGGGCAGTGCGATTTGAAATCGCGCCTACCGGATTTTTATGTGCGCGGTTGCAAACCGCGCCTATGGGTTTTTTACGAGTCTGGCAAAATGCGTTTTACCGCGACTTTTACCTCTTTTGAGAGAGATTCTAGTTCATATTGTGCCTCCGAGATTTTGTCGCGATGTTCGTCAAGCGGATAGCCGCCCTTTCCTGTCTCGTTGAAATAGGCACTCAGTTGGTAACGTTGGAAGATGTTCATGCGCGGGCTCTCTTCTGTCCATGGGCTCGCGTCGTGGAGCAGATTCGTTGAGAAGATTGCGACATCGCCCGCGTTCATCGGCAGCGTGATGGATGTCGGCGGCGCGTGTTTCACGGGCAAGTCCGCCGGTGTTTGAAACAAGGATTTATGACTGCCGGGGACGAGACAAAAGCCGGTGCCCGGCGGCACATCCACGAGCGCAACCCAAGTCGCGATGTGGCTACAGTAGATATGTCCCGCGGCGGCTTGATAATCGTTGTGCGGATTGCGGAAACCCGGTGGGAACTTAAACCCGCTGTCATCGCGATGGAAGTGCTGCGGTGAATCGTGCTTCGTCATCATCGTGAAATTGCAGTGGAATAAGCGCGGCGCGTTCATCGTTAACCCTGCCACAACCCGCATGATGTCAGGATGCATCGCGAGCTCTTCAAACAATGGATGTCCGTATTGGACATGATCGATGTGCGTTTTACACGGTTCCTGTCGGCTCCGTTTTAACGGCGGCGGAATGTCTGCCTCGTCAATTGTGAGCCAATGCCGAAGCACCTTTAACATTTCCGCGACTTTGTCCTTTGGAATGATATTCCGCAGGACGAGAAATCCGTGTAAATCGAAGGACCATTTTTCCTCCTCAGTCAAAGTGGAATGGATAGTGTGCATGCGTTTTTCTCCGCTGATTTTGCTTTACGGGTGGATATATGAACAACATCCACCGTTGCAGTTGTGGGCGCGCCCGGTAGTGATAGTCATATAGCCTATCAGAATTCCTGAAAATTTTCAAGATTTATCAAAAAAACTTGACAAAAAACCAAAAATCGCTATAATAGATGGCATATTACCTCAGGAGGAGAGCCCAATGTCTTTGAAACAGCGAATTCGCAATAAAGAGGCGATCAAAATTGCCAGCGGCGTTCCCTTCGGTTGCACTCAAGACGAAATGGCGGCCGTTCTCAGCCGAGACGACTATGCGCTTATCGGGGCAGACCATCAGCATGCGGCCGCGGACGAATTGCAGCTGGTGGCATATTGCAAAATGGCGGCGGAACTCGGCGTTGGCGTGCAGCTTCGGATTAAGCATACGCGCCACGCCTATCTCATCGGCAATCTGCTGGATTTGGGCCCGCTCGCGATTGTCGTTCCGCAAGTGGAGAAAGTTGAAACGGTGGATGAGGCAGTCGATGCTTTCTACTATCCGCAGAGCGGCAAGCGAAGTTGGGGGCCGAGCAACGGCTACGGTATTCAGCGTAGTCTGGGCCGCTTGGAATACGCCGAGTGGTGGAACAATAACGGTATCCTCATCTTGCAAATCGAGTCGGTGGATGCTGTGATTAACGTCCGCAAGTTGGCGAAGCCCGGTGTGGATATGGTAACCTTCGGCGCGAATGACCTGAATTTTAGCATTGAATCCTATCCGCGCTCGCCGTTCAAGAATCTCCAAGAGTGCATTGAGCACGTGCAAGCACAGTTGGAAGATACTCACGTCAAAGTTGGGGCGGGACATACCCCGACGGGATACCTGTAAAACGGGGGCGAATCATCAGTGACTATAGGAGTTCTACCATGGCGAAACGCATCAAGATCGGACTGATTGGGTGCGGCATGATATCCGGTTCACATATCAACGGCTACCTTGCGCATCCGGAACACGCGGAGCTTGTCGCTGTCTGCGATACAGTGGATGCGAACGCGAAACGTCGGCACGCCGAAGTGCTTTCGGGTGCGGCATCGCGCGCATCAGCGGCGAAAGCAGAAGCAGAGAAGGCGGATGCGGCTGAGGCACGCGAGCGACTCACTGCACGAAGCGCGCTTTTGGCGGCATATCAGGACACCGGTGTCAAAATCTTCGGTGACTACAACGAGATGTTGCGGGAGTGTGAACTAGATGCTATCAGCATCGCTGCGCCGCCGTTTGTCCACGAACCTGCTACTGTAGCAGCGGCAAACGCCGGTAAGCATGTCTTCTGCGAGAAACCGATGGCGCGCACAGCCACAGAGGCGCGGAATATGCGCGATGCCTGCGATAAGGCAGGCGTGAAACTCGCTTACCAAAGTGGCGGCACATGCCTCGATGCGACAAGTTACGCGATTAGGAACTATATTACTAGCGGCAAACTCGGCGATGTCTACTACGGCAGACTCACCAGTTATCGCACGCGCGGCCGTCCGAATGTGGATATGTTCGGTTTCGGGAGGTGGTTCCTCAATTCGGTTTACAGCGGTGGCGGCACCATTTACGACACCGGTGTTTACCTCATCAACCGTTCCATCTATCTGCTTGGTTCCCCGCAGCCAGCCACGATTAGCGGTGTCGCCTATCGCGGCATGCTACCGGCATACACCGGCGAGGAGATTAACGATGTTGAGGAGCACGCCTCGGTGTTTGTGCGCTTTACAAACGGCATGTCGTTTACGTATGAAAACGCCTGGTCCAGCAATATGAGCGGGCAGCCGCAAGGTATCTTTATTTTCGGTTCTAGGGGCGCGTTCAGCAACGACGCGCTTTTCCTTGAGAAAGGGACGTGGGATACCGATGCACAGGGGAATCGCCGCCGTTATCAAGGCAAACTCGTGGAAACGCCGTTGGAGCTGCCAGAGCGGGATTTCGCGGATAAGTTCCTTGATTTCCTGAATGCTTGTAACAGCGACGCGCAACCTGTCAGCAACGGCGATATGGGCGTGAAGGTTACGGAGATTATGAGCGGTTCGCTCTTGTCAGCCAAACTCGGCCGCGAAATCACCGTCGATGAACTTTACGAACTTGAGGCACTCCGCGCGGAACCGACACCGGGTTGGCCGATTCCGTAAATTAAGGTTGACAAACCGCCGCGAATAGGGTATCATTATTATTGTATTGGGTGAACAGAATGATACGGAGGATTAAATGTGAAAAGTTTTGAGTTTTTTGAACCCACCACGCTTGCCGAGGCATCGCGCTTGTTTGCGGCAGAACATGCACAACTCCTCGCCGGTGGGACAGACCTGGTTATCGGTATGAAGGCACGGACCGAAACGCCGCAATCTGTCATCAGCCTGCAGAAAATTGCCGGCCTCGCGGGTATCACACGTTATGGCGGCGGTGTATCCATCGGTGCGATGACGAAGGTGCGAGATATTGAAGTGTCCGATGAGATTCGGAACGGCTATACCGCCCTGGCGGAGGGTGCCGCCGAGATAGGTTCTATCCAGATTCGCAATTTGGCGACGCTTGGTGGTAACATCGCGCATGCCTCGCCTGCCGCTGACACGGTAGCAGCCTTGCTGGCGTTGGACGCGCAGGTAGATATCGCGGGTGCCAACGGTGAGCGTTCTGTGCCGATTGATGCCCTTTTCACGGGTCCGGGGCAAACTGTCTTAACGCCCGGTGAGATTATCACGCGGTTTCGGCTGCCGAGTCCGGCTTCCGGTTCTCACTATATCAAGCATAAGATTCGCGAAGTGATGGATTTGGCGTTCATCGGCGTTGCCGCCGCTGTGGATATGGCTGATGGCACGATTACCGGGGCGCGAATTGGGCTTGCTGCTGTCGCGCCGACACCGATTCGCGCGATGGAGGCGGAGGGATTGTTAGCAGGCAAGTCGCTCACTGACGCGCTTCTCGCTGAGGTAGGTGAAGCCGCCGCGGCCGCCTGCAGTCCGATATCCGATTTGCGTTGTTCCGCGGAACACCGCAGAGAGATGGTAGATGTCCTCACGCGACGCACGGTGCAAGAAGCTGTCGCGAGGGCACAAGTTTAAGCACTTTGTCGGCGGGACAGGCGAGGGACAGGCCCTCGCCCTACAAGGTGAAAGCACAAGTTTAAACACTTTGTCGGCGGGACCTGCCGGTCCTGCACAATCTTAGGAGAAAAAATATGGCAAAACTTCCTGTCACTCTCACCGTCAACGGTGACGAGTACGATTTACTCATTGAGCCGCGCAAGACGCTGCTCGCGGTGCTTCGCGACACGCTCGGTTTGACAGGCACCAAAGAGGGATGTAGCACGGGTGACTGCGGTGCGTGCACTGTCATCGTTGATGGCAGGGCTGTCACGTCCTGCATGGTGCTCGGTGTTACCGCTGCGGGCAAAGCGATTACGACGGTTGAAGGCCTCGCTGTTGATGGCGAACTTCATCCGGTGCAACAAGCGTTTATTGATACTGGTGGTTACCAGTGCGGGTTCTGCACCCCCGGTTTCATCGTGGCATCGAAGGCGTTGCTTGATGAAAATCCGAATCGGACGGAGGAAGAATTCCGTCACGCCCTGGGTGGGAACATCTGTCGTTGCACCGGCTATACCAAGATTCTGGAGGCGGTGATGCAAGCCGCCGAAGAAGTTCAGGCAACTGCGTAGGCAGGGGATGCTATCCCTCGCTGCGCCGACTTGAGACAATTCGTAGCGTGAGACACTGTCCCTCGCTACGCTTAGGAAAACAGAGGAAAAATGGCGAAAACACATCGTGGAAAAGGTATAAAGCACCTCTACATCGACCCAAAGGGCAACACGCATCCCGGCGTATATAACAACGGCCGCGGCACCTGCCCTGTCTGTGGACGCACCGGCGTGAAAGTGCTTTACAGCCGAGAAGTCGGTGAGGATACCGTGAACGTTTGCAAACGATGCAACACTGCTATCGGGCGCGGTAAACTCCACCGTCTCGTTGCAAGCATTTGATGTTTTGTGGAAGGTAGGGGAGACCGCCTGCATGTATCGGGACCGGAGTTCCGTCTATCGGGCCCGGAGGTCCCTCCTACATGTATCGGGACCGGAGGAGGCTCCGCTCTGTAGTTCAGGATCGCCTGATCCTGAAGTCCCTCCTACATGTATCGGGACCGGAGGTCCCTCCTACTGGTTCACTTCCCACGCTCTGCCAGGCTGCGGTAGAAGCGCGTTGACTTTTTACAGTTGAAAACCGCGCAGACTAGGCTGGTTTTGCGTAAATTTTAAGGAGGAATGTATGTCAGATTATACTGTTGTCGGCCAAAAAGTGCCTCGGGTCGATGCCATCGAAAAGGTAACGGGTACCGCGCAATACGGTGCGGATGTCCACCCTGCGGGAATGCTCTACGGCAAAATCGTTCGTAGCAAGCATGCGCATGCCAACATTCTTAGTATTGATACGAGCGAGGCGGAGAAACTTCCTGGTGTTCGTGCGATTGTCACGCAGGCAGATGTGCAGAGCGGCCGTCGCGTCTTTGCGACGGATAAGGTGCTTTATCTCGGCGAACCTCTTGCCGCTGTCGCCGCGACAGATGCGGATATCGCCGAGGAGGCTGCCGAGCTCGTTCACATTGAATACGAAGTTCTGCCGGTAGTGCAGGATGTTATGGAAGCGATTAAACCGTCGGCACCGCGTTTGCATGGGGATGCGACGAAGGACGGCCCGAACCGTCGCGGCATCGCCGCACAGATTCGGAAACTTTCTCGCGATAAGGAGACGGACCACGGTGATGAACTCCGCGCGCTGGAAGCAGCATTAGAGAAGTATCCCGATGAGGTTTACTACAACATTTCTGCCGAAAGCCACAGCGAAGCCGGGGATGTGGAACAGGGATTCGCCGACTCCGATATTGTCGTTGAGGATACCTATGTTATCCCGCGCGTCCATCAAACCTACATGGAGCCGCACGTTTCTGTCGCGAGTGCGGATTCATCTGGCAAGGTTACAGTGTGGGCATCCACGCAGGGGCCGTTCGCTATTCGTTCGGGTATTGCTGGCACTTTGGGCATTCCGCTAACGCAGGTGAACGTTATCGGCACGACGATGGGCGGCGGTTTCGGGGGGCGTTTTGGTGTCATCATTACGCACGTCCCCGCCGTTTTGCTCTCGCAGAAGACGGGCCGTCCGGTGCGTGTGCAGATGACACGTGAAGAGGAATTTCTTGATGGCAGGCCGGCACCCGGTTGCGTTATCAAGTTGAAGACAGGTGCGACGAATGACGGCCGCATCCTCGCGCGGCAGGCACTCGCTTTTTGGGATTCAGGTTCCGTTTCCGGTGCTTCTATCGGTAGCACGATTCGGGTGCGCGGTGTCTATAAGATTCCGAACCTCAAGGTAGACGCTTACGGGGTTCACACAAACAAATCTGGGACAGCTGCCTATCGGGCACCGGGTGCGCCGCAAGCCATCTTCGCTGGCGAGTCGCAGCTGGATGAGATAGCGCGGCGTATCGGCATGGATACAGTGGAATTTCGGCTGAAGAACATGCGTGAAGAAGGCGACGAAGTTCCTGCGGGCGGCAGTGAACCGAGAGTCGGTTACAAGGAGACTTTGCAGGCTGTCGCCGATGCCGCCGGATGGTGGGGACGCGAGAAGGATGAAAACCAAGGCTGGGGTGTGGCTGTCGGCGATTGGACGAACGGCTGTGGCCCCGGGGGTGTCTATGTCTCTGTCCACGAAGATGGAAGCGTCCGAATCTTCCACGGTTCTATGGACATCACGGGGACAGATACCTCAATCTCGCAGATTATCGCGGAAATCTTGACGGTGCCTTATGAAAACGTGACGATTACGCGCGGCGACACCGATTCTGCGCCGTATTCCACCGGTTCTGGCGGGAGCGTCGTGACGTTCACGATGGGTAACACTGCCAAGTTGGCGGCGGAAGATACGCATCGGCGGATTCTGGAGCTCGCCTCGGAGCGGCTCAATGCCAACGTTGATAACTTGGAGCTCCGCGAGGGGGCTGTGCATATCATCACCGCGGATCCGCCGAAGTCGATTTCGCTAGGTGAGTTGGCTGCTTATAGTCTGTCCACCACCGGCGGTCCGATTGTTGGAAAGGGTTCATTTGCGCGGCAGCCGAGCACACCGGCACTCGCTGCACAAATTGCGAAAGTTGAGGTAGACCCGGGCACTGGACGCACGCGAGTTCTCAAACTGGTTGCTTCTCAAGATGTCGGGTTCGCGATTAATCCGATGACGGTTGAGGGACAGATTGAGGGTGGCACGGTGCAAGGCTATGCCTGGGCGATGATGGAGGAGATGCAGTATAACGAGGCCGGCAATGTCAACCCCGGTTTTGTCGATTACCGCGTCCCCACCTCCGCCGATTTGCCGACGGTGGAGTCTGTCATCGTTGAGGTGCCTGCGCCGAATGGTCCTTACGGTGCCAAAGGTGTTGGGGAACCGCCGATTACGCCGACGTTGGCGACAATGGCGAACGCTGTCTGCGATGCTGTCGGTATTCGGGTTAATGAACTGCCGATCAAACCGGAAAAGGTTGTGAATGCGCTGCGGAGCAACGGACATTAGGCTGACGCGCTATCAATGGATGGGACGGCCCTGATGCTGTCCCATCTATCTCATTTGGAATACAACAACTATGTTTGGCGAAATTAGAAACGAACACGGCGAACGTCTTGACTATTCCTTTCACGAAGGCGTGCTGGGTTACACAAGCAGCGAAAACGATAGCAACCAGATCGTCGTCATCGGGCACGGCGTTACGGGCAATAAAGAGAGACCTTTCATCGTTCATTTGGCGGAGAGTCTTGCCGAGGCTGGCATTTCTGTGCTGCGCTTCTCTTTCTCTGGCAATGGAGATTCCGAAGGCGAATTCACTGATTCGACTATCACTAAAGAGGTGGCGGACTTAGGGTGCGTGCTCGATGCGCTTGATGGGTATACTGTCGCGTATGTTGGGCATAGCATGGGTGGTGCTGTCGGCGTGTTGCGAGCGGCGACTGATGAACGCATCCGGTTCCTTGTCTCGTTAGCCGGGATGGTGCATACGAAAGCGTTCGCGCAACGCGAATTCGGCGAAGTCACGCCGGACGAAGGCTTCATGTGGGACGAACCGGCGTGTCCGCTCTCGCAAGCCTATATGGATGACTTGTCGGCGATTGCCAGTGTTGTCCGACATGCGAGTGACGTTACCGTGCCGTGGTTGTTGGTTCACGGGGCTGAGGACGATGTGGTTCCGCTTCAGGATAGCCTTGATATTCTGCGGCATGCGAATGAAGGCGCAGAACTCGTTCAGTTCATGAACGCCGATCACGTTTTTTCAGGCGAATCGCTTCTGCAGATGACAGCGGAAGTCGCGAAGTGGTTGGACCGGCACTTGAACGAGTTGGAGGAACTATGATGGACTGGCTTGTAATGGACTGGAGAGAGTGGGTCGTCCTCGGCGTGTTGATAACGTTTTTCGTCGGTTTCGGGATTGTCATCGGAACGGCTATAAGAGAGGCGAACAAAAAGTAAACCCGTAAGGGCACACGAGGTTGCCTTTCGTCTTTGGCGAGAAAACCTCGTGGCCCTCTGTCACCGTCGTAACTTTCCGAATCGCATCGGACTATTTGGAGGATAACAACTATGTCAACCCCTCGTCTTTCGGTTTCAACGTGGAGTTTGCACCGGCAGCTCGGGCGGCCCGGCTTTACCGGTCCCGCGGATGAGATGCACATCCCCGTTGAGACGCATCACAACGGGCTTATTTCCCTGCTAGAATTGCCAGGGCACATCGCCGAATTTGGTATCCATACCTTGGAACTCTGCCATTTCCATTTGCCTTCTGTGGAGAAGGCTTACCTATCGGAGCTCCGTGCAGCCATTGCGGATGCCGACGTTGAACTCTTCTCGCTGCTGATTGACGATGGCGACATTACGCATCTGTCTGAAGCGGCACGCGATATCGCGTGGATCGAAGCGTGGATTGAGATTGCGGGAGAGCTCGGTGCGACGTGTGCGCGCGTTATCGGCGGGAAAGCGGAACCCTCTGATGCCACCCTCGCGCAGAGCCGCGATGTCCTCGCCAAACTCGCGGAACGTGCGGAAACCGCGGGCATCCGCTTGATGAGCGAGAACTGGTTCTCTATTTTCTCCACGCCTGATAACGTCAAGACCATTTTAAGTGGATTAGATGGCAAAGTCGGCCTCTGCCTTGACTTCGGCAATTGGCGCGGCGATACGAAATACGATGACTTGGGTGCAATTGCTTCCTTGGCAGAGTCTTGTCATACAAAAGCACATTTCACTGCACCTCGCGAAATGGAGCGGGAGGATTATGTCCGATGTTTGGAGATTACCCGTAACGCAGGGTTTTCTGGCCCGCATACGCTCATTTACGACGGACCCGGCGATGACGAGTGGGAAGGTTTGTCGTTAGAACGCGAGGTTGTGAATTCTTACCTCGGCTAAGATTTTCTGTTGAGGTGGCGATACTCGCCGAACGATTTTCGTCGGAGTTTCATCTACCGTTCCTTGGCCAAGTGTATCTTCTGTGAAAAGGAGGTGTCTTTGGCCATTCCAGCGAAAGGGCAAAAAATGTTTTCAATATCTGAAACCCAACACAGTTTAACCGTCAATTGGGACGGCCAAGAGGTATTAGGTTACCATTTTCCTGAAGATGGGAACCGTCCTTATTGTCATCCGCTGCGGTTGCCTGGCGGCCCGCCGCTCACGATGAATGAACCGGGAGATCACGTGCATCATCAGGGGATGTGGGTGGCGTGGAAGAAAGTCAATGGGGTTAATTTCTGGGAGCAGCCTGCTCCCGGTGAGGATGCCGTCGGCTTCGGGAAAATCGTTCCTCAGCGGATTGTTGAACGTCGTGCGGGGAGAGGCCAGGCGCGAATCATCGCTGAAAATAGATGGATTGATTGGCAAGGCGTAACGCATCTCACTGAGCGTCGACGGTTAACCCTCGGTGCACCGGAAACGGCGAAAGAAGGCTTCAAACATGCGATGCGGATTCTGGTGGAACTTGAGTTTCGGCCAAATGAACGCGAGGTAATTTTAGATTTGCGCCGTGGGGAGCCCGGTGCAGACGGCCGGTTTTATAGCGGGCTGGCTATCCGGTTTGATAATGTCCTCACGCCGGGCAGTCTGTTGGATGCAGACGGCCGCACGGAGCCGATGGACATCTTCGGGCAGCAGAGTCGGTGGTGCAGTTTCACGTCGCGGCATCCGGCTGATGGAGAGATTTACGGTGCGGCTATCGTCGATGACGTTAAGAATCCGCGCTATCCGACGACGTGGTGGGTGCGCAATCGTGAGAACTATTGCCTCATCCATCCATCGCTTGTCTACTATGAGCCGCTCTGTCTTGCGGCTGATGAGGTGTTGAAGTTGCGTTATTTTGTTGTCCTTTATCGCGGGCAACCCGATGTGGAACTCTTTGATAAATTGGCTGATTCAGATGTTTCAGGCTAACAGGGTAGCGAATTTCCCTCGATGTGTCCACCGAGCCTTAGGCAAACTCAGGGAACTTCTCTCGGCCGAACCGAGCATTCACGGTGGGAAGAAATCCCAGTGTAACTTGGAAAAAGAATTAGCACATTTCAATGACACGATAACCCCAAAGGAGAGTCCTCATGAAACTTGGCGTAATGTCCGATAGCCACGATAACGTCCCGCAGATTGAGCGCGCTGTTGCCTTCTTCAACGATGCTGGCGTAGCGTTGGTAGTCCACGCGGGCGATTTTATTTCGCCGTTTGCAATTGCACCGCTTGCCGAGTTGGGTTGCAAGGTTGTCGGCGTGTTCGGTAACAACGATGGCGAACGCGTTATCCTCGCTCAGCGGTTTGAAGTTATTGGCGAGGTTCACCCGAATTTGGCGAACGTTTCTGTCGGCGGCAGGAGCATCGCCGTGATGCACTACCCGGAGCTTGCTCTCCCGATTGCCAAAAGCGGTGTGTATGACATCGTCGTTTATGGCCACACGCACCAGATTGACATCCAGAAGGAGAAGTCTCTCCTGCTCAATCCGGGTGAGACAGGCGGCTGGACGACTGGGAAATCTACTGTCGCGGTTGTAGATTTGGGGACGCTTGAGGCGACGATTCATGAATTGTAGAGGCGAGTTCTGCAGTTCGCCTATCAATTTGATGTTGTCAAAAGTCGTTGAAAATGATAATATAGCGTTGATGGTTGTCAAAAGTCGCCAAAAATGATAATGAGGCGTTCTATATTGTCAAAATCAGATGGTTCATTCCATGAAAACGTTCGTAGCGGGTAAATACAGCCAGCATCGCGGCTATCGGAGTTTTACTCCCTCCTTTGTTAATAGTCATTTTGTTTGGGAAGCCCCTCGGATAACTCTCCAGATTGAGCAGACAGCGAGACTTTTGGGGGAACTTAACACCTATGCAGTCCTCGTTCCTGATGTCGATTTCTCCATTCCGATGAGTGTGGCAAAAGAAGCCGCGAACTCCAATCGGATTGAAGGCACAAAAACGGAACTTGACGAAGTGGTGTTACCGCGCGAGGAGATTAATCCTGAGCGTCGTGACGATTGGCATGAGGTTCAGAATTATATTGCGGCGACGCATTTCGCAATCTCCAAACTTTCGGAATTACCGCTATCTGTGCGCCTCCTGAGGGAGGCACATAAAATATTACTTTCCGGGGTTCGCGGCGAGCATAGGGCCCCTGGTGAGATTCGCAGGAGTCAAAATTGGATTGGCGGTTCTTCGCCTTCGGATGCGTTTTTTGTGCCGCCCTCCGCGGAGGAGGTGCCGGAACTTTTAAGCGACTTGGAGAAATTCTGGCATAACCAGTCACTGCAGATTCCGACGCTGATTAAAATCGCTATCACGCATTATCAGTTTGAAACTATCCATCCTTTTTTGGATAGGAACGGTAGGTGTGGGAGGCTCTTAATCATTCTGCAACTCATTGACGCGCGGATGCTGGATAAACCTGTGCTTTATATGTCCGCTTTTTTTGAGAAGCATCGGAGTTCGTATTATGACTCGCTTTCTGCAGTTCGTGAATTGAACGACTTGGAGCAGTGGCTAGCGTTTTTCTTAACAGGCATCGCAGAAACCGCGCGGCACGGCATTAAGACGTTCAAAGCGGTTATCTTGCTTCGTCAGGCGTATGACGAAAAAATCTCGAAACTTAGTACGCGTCCGGCGAAGAATGCGCAAAAATTGCTGTGTCTTATGTATGCCAAACCGATTGTGAGTGTCAGTGCGATTGTTGAGGCATTAGAGATGAGTTTTTCAAGCGCGAACCGTCTCCTGAAGTCCTTGACAGAACTTGGGGTGTTAAAGGAAATTACTGGGTTTTCGCGCAACCGCCTTTTTGTGCTGGAGGAGTATCTGGCACTCTTTAGGAGTTAGCGGGTGCATCGCCGGTTGATTTTTGGGGATTCTTCCTTGACAATTGCTATACTTGAAGTGTATAATTAATTCCGAGGCGATTATCGCAAATTGATTAAAACGTTCGGAGAGATTCTTCAGGATGATGAGGGTGAAAGGCGCTGTTTCTATTCTCCCGATTTGTCCTTAGTGACAGTGTCAACATGATCTTATCTATCCCGCAATTTGAAATTGTCCGGTATGCACAGTTGGGAACGCGGCAAGAGTGTCGAGCTCTTCTTCCGGGTGATGCTGGGGTTTATGCCTGGTTCCGCGATCTGACACTGTCTGAGGAAATTATTGCGTCAGAAGCGCAGTTTGTCGATGCGTTGATGGCTTTGTTTGACGAATCTTCGTTGAATACGCGTCCTTTATCGGCCAGGCGAAAGGGGCGGGTATCTCCTTTCTATGATGTTGGGATAGTGGTTACCCCCGGCACCTTAACTTCAACGAAGAAAGGAGCGTTAGCGCATTATGCGAAAACGGAGAGTCTTAGGCGGGAAATAGGGCGTGCTCTGGAGGCACTCACCTTTTGGCAACCGCCGTTGTACGTTGGAAAAACAGAGAGATTGGCCGAGCGCGTTTGGGAGCATGTCAACCGGACATCTGATTTAGGCGACAGGCTGGAGGAAGTGGGATTGTCGCTTGAACAGTGTCTAGTGGCTTATGTGCCAATATCTGATACTGCGGATGGCGCAACGCCCTTAGTCCAGTTGGTTGAAGACATAATGACGAGATTGTCTCTCCCTGGGTTTGTCCGGCGCGTCGGCTAATTGAAAAAAGGAAAGGTGGAAACTATGTCAACTCACGCCCTTGGAACCTTTAGAGCACCGGAAGTGAGCAAATATACTGAACCCTTAATGTTCATCCCCGGTGAGTACAGATTTTCTCAGGTGGGGCCGGTTCCTTACTTCTCAGCGGTGATGCCGCTACAAAATTTAGTCGGTGCGATCGGACTGGTTGAGGATATACCGGAGAACGCTCGCATGGACTGGTCCCTGGAGGAACTTTTTCAACGGGATATTAATTGGAATCGGGTCCAGAACGAACTCGTTAACGGGTACCTCAAAGATCCGAACAAACTCAGTTTCTTCAACGCCTTGACGATTGCTTTGCTTCCGCTCAACGGGACAGCAATTGAAGAAAGTTACGGCGAGCCTGAATCCATTCCGCCTGAGGCATACCCGGACTGGGAGAAAATTGATGTCGGTAACGTTCATGTTGAGTTCGGTCTTGATAGGAGTGTGGGTGTCGTCCAATGGCATCAGGGGCGAGTCTTTCCTGTCGCTATTGACGGGCAACACCGTTTGGCCGCGTTGAAGGAATACTGCACGGAACTCAGAGCGGATGCTGTCGCCAATTTGCCTGAACTCCAGACGAAAGTTCCTGTTATCCTGTTGATTCTGGATGAGCGGGTTGGATTCAAACGGCGGCCCGGGAACACGTTGATAAAAACACTGCGCGAGATTTTTATCGACCTGAACAAAAACGCCCGGATGGTGTCCAAATCCAGCCTCATTCTTCTTGAAGATCGGAATCTTCAGTCCGTTTGTGTTAGGACGTTGCTTGCAAAGGACGCTACCGAAATTTCCGAGAGATTACCGCTGTCTCTGGTGACGTGGCTGGAAGATGAGGCGAAATTTGATTCGGGGTCTAGCCTTTCCTCCGTTTTGAACCTTAATGAGGTTGTCGGTTATTGCTTGCGTGGTGCGCTGCCTGATGCGATAGATCCTTTTGATGAGGGGAAGATCAAAGCTTTTACGGATAAGATTACCGCGAGACTCAGTTTGAAGCCAAAGATAAAGGAGAGCCTCAAAGCGCACCGCCAGTTATGTGTAGGGCGCGACGAGCCGTTTAGTGTCACGGACGAACACTTGACAGCTATGGAAGGGGCTTTTCGCGAACAATGGGCACCGCACATTCTGCGCGTTTTCTACGAATTCGCGCCTTATAAAAGATACCTTTCAAAGGCGCGCGACATCGGAGCGATTGATGGCATGCTCAGGGACTATCTTTTGCTCCCGGAAGAACAACGTGACAAATTCCGGAACCGAAGGAAGGCGGAAAGTAGAGATTTTAATCCGCGCGATGCAATAGATACCCCGTTAGGCGAGTTGGAAGGATTCAAGGCGAATGAGTGGGCGTTTTATACAGGATTCCAAAAGGCCCTCTTTCTGAATCTCTTTGAACTTGAAAGGCATCGGCCCTTTCCTTCCATCGGTGGATTTGGCACGCGCAGAAAAGATTTTCTGACGCGGTGGCTCTCGCAGATGAACACGCTTTATGAACAGGGCGTTTTTCAGTTGGATTGGAAAAAAGGGCGCGGCGATTTATGGCGAGGCATCGCTAAGAACCCCGGGTCTGGCACTATCCAATTTTCCAAAGCGGCCGCCAACCGGATAAGCGCGTTCATAACGCTCTGTTTCTGGTTGAATGACGCTGAACAGGGAGACGCGAAGACGTTCGCAACCCGTCTGGTGGAAGATAGATCGGGGGACTTACCGAAACTGATTAGGGCTGCTTTTCAAAACCGGGTCGCGCCTGGGCTGAAATCTCTCATTAAGGCAAATATGGACGTTGATGAGGTAGAGGACAGCAAGTTGGCGAAAGCGATGAAAAAGGAGTTAGTGAAGCGGTTCACCGCAATCAACGGATAAAGTTGGTTCTTGGGATTCGGAAATCCCGCGAGACTCTACTCCACATACCCCAAATCGCGCAGCCGTCCTTCCAGAATCTCTGTCTCTTCCGCGGTTGTTTCTTGGAATTGGAGGTGTTGGTAGCGCGAATTCATCAAGATGTCGTCATAAGCTGCGCGGAAACGCTCCGGGGCTTCGCACTGGCCATCTTCGCCGCTTAACACCTCTCTGTATACAAACTCACCCGTTTGCTCATCTTCGCGATAGAGATGCTCGCCATCGGTGAGGGACCAGAGCCGCACTCCTTCTGCATACCGATTCATCTCAACGTTGTCAACCGATGTGCGAGAGGTGACGCGGTGATGCGGCATCTCCAAGTTGCTCCGACTCAGAAACCCAATGCCGTATAAACTATCTAATTCCGATAGCACAAGTCGGTTTTCGTGGATTGCCGCTGGCGCGAGCAGGTTTTTGCCGTAGCCGTGATAGTCCACGTCAATGCCGGCGAGGTGGGTGATTGTCGGAAAGAGATCGAGGGAGCACAGCGGCGCGTTCGGCAGTGCCAATTTTCCAACCTTGGGAATATGCATCAACAGCGGGACATGCAACACGTTCTGATTAAGCGTGTCGCCGTGCGCGATGATTTCTTCACAGATGCCTTCACCGTGGTCGCCGAAGATGAAGACTGCCCATTCCGAAAGTCGCAGGTGTTTCAGGATTTCAACGATTTTGAATTCAAGCACGTGCGTCACAGCGGCGTAATAGAAGCGCAGTGCTTCATCGGTTCTGCCGCTCTCCACAAGCGTTCTGAAATTCGGTGCGGCTGGGATGCCTGACATGCCGTAGCCGCCGTGCGTATACCAAAAATGGAGGAAACAGAACTGCGGCGTATCCGATGGTTGCGCGAGGTGCTGGATGCAATCTTCAAGCGAACCGAGGTGTTGCGCTTTTGCACCCGGGTCAAGCGGTGTGATGAACGGTTCAAAATCGAGAAAACGGAATACTTCGTGCCGTTCCGAACGGCCCGTGATATGATACCCGGCATCGGCAAAAATCTGAAAGAGGTTCGGGATGCCCTCGAACATCTTCAGATAGGTTTGTCCGTAAACACCGTGCTCAAACGGATAGAGCCCGGTAAAATAAGAGGTATGCGAAGGACGCGTCGCAGGCGCGGTGACGAAGAACTTCTCGGCGAGGACGAAGTCTTTCGTCAGGAGCTCGAACTTGGGGGTATTGAAGGACGGATTGGTGCGGCTGAGCGCGTCAAACCGCCAACAATCGATTGAGATGAGTAGGAATTTGTTGATGCTTGAGGGTTTCATGCTGTTTTTATCCAGATTCAGCGAGTTTATAGGGAGTCGGGTGGAGAGACATCCGCCCTTTCGACTCCTTTAATCCATTAGCCGTGCGTTGTATTGCCGCGCTGTATGCGTATAGCCGCGAAACTGACTCGGTTTGAAGGCATCTGGTGTGTAGATATAAATCGCATCGCTATAGGGTTCATAGAGGATGACCTCTTCGCGTTCGTCGCCGCACACATCGGCGGGGAAGCAGTGATACCATCCCATCTTACCGCCACTCGGCGGCGGAAGTTCAGGAAACGTCACCACCTTATTTCCATCACCATCGTAAAGGGCGGCGGGGCTGTAAATCAGTTCGGCATTACCGGGTCCGTGCCAGCGGATTACCTCTAATCCGGTATTATTCGGGGATTCCTCAACGCGAAATCTGCTCCGAATCTGTCCGCTGCTGTCCACTACCATCAAATTTGGACGATGCCCGTTATAGCGGATAACGAGCTCTCGTCCCGGCGAGTCCGGGAGGAGGTTACCGTACCGAATTTCTTGTCCATGCGGCACTGTTTTGAGTCCCAGTGAAAGCATCGGCGTGCCACTGCTATCTAGCACTTGTCCGCCGCCGGAGAGGATGGCCGCTTTTTCGCCGTTCCACTCCTCAATTAAGACAGAGTCCATGTTATCGCCGAGGTATTTGTCCCACAGCCTTGTTCCA
>PYJE01000080.1:18088-25845 GCA_003635305.1 Candidatus Poribacteria bacterium
GGAATACTTCGTGCCGTTCCGAACGGCCCGTGATATGATACCCGGCATCGGCAAAAATCTGAAAGAGGTTCGGGATGCCCTCGAACATCTTCAGATAGGTTTGTCCGTAAACGCCGTGCTCAAACGGATAGAGCCCGGTAAAATAAGAGGTATGCGAAGGACGCGTCGCAGGCGCGGTGACGAAGAACTTCTCGGCGAGGGTGAAGTCTTTCGTCAGGAGCTCGAACTTGGGTGTATTGAAGGACGGATTGGTGCGGCTGAGCGCGTCAAACCGCCAACAATCGATTGAGATGAGTAGAAATTTGTTGATGCTTGAGGGTTCCATGCTGTTTTTATCCAGATTCAGCGAGTTTATACGGAGTCAGGTGGAGAGAGACATCTGCCCTTAAGTTGCGAGATTGGGTGGATAAAGACATCCACCCTTTCGACTCCTTTAATCCATTAGCCGTGCGTTGTATTGCCGCGCTGTATGCGTATAGCCGCGAAACTGTCTCGATTCAAAGGCAGCTGGTGTGTAGATATAAATCGCATCGCTATAGGGTTCATAGAGGATGACCTCTTCGCGTTCGTCGCCGCACACATCGGCGGGGAAGCAGTGATACCATCCCATCTTACCGCCACTCGGCGGCGGAAGTTCCGGAAACGTCACCACCTTATTTCCATCACCATCGTAAAGGGCGGCGGGGCTGTAAATCAGTTCGGCGTTACCGGGGCCGTGCCAGCGGATTACCTCTAATCCGGTATTATTCGGGGATTCATCAACGCGAAATCTGCTCCGAATCTGTCCGCTGCTGTCCACTACCATCAAATTCGGACGATGCCCGTTATAGCGGATAACGAGCTCTCGTCCCGGCGAGTCAGGGAGGAGGTTACCGCACCGAATTTCTTGTCCATGCGGCACTGTTTTGAGTCCCAGTGAAAGCCTCGGCGTGCCACTGCTATCTAGCACTTGTCCGCCGCCGGAGAGGATGGCCGCTTTTTCGCGGTTCCACTCCTCAATTAAAACAGAGTCCATGTTATCGCCGAGGTATTTGTCCCACAACCTTGTTCCATCGGCGGCGAGTCCGAAGTTGCCGCCGTTGATTTCGTCGAGTCCGTCGCCGTTCAAGTCGCCGATGGCGGGGATGTACGCCGAGTGCTTTGGGTACCGGAACCACTTGTCGGTATACTGCCACAGCAGTTCAAGTTTGTGGTTAAATGCGAGCAGATTTACGCCGACTTTGACGACGAAGTCCTGCGGCTGCGGGTTTCCTGTGAGATTGGCAATCATCAACCGCTGATGCACGTAATTGGGGATGTGCAGTTCGCCTTCGGCGTAAGCGTTGCACTGTCGGAGTTCATCGGGTGCGGCAGTGCGTTTGACTTCGCCGGTTGCGCCATCTAAGATTAGCAGGCGAATTTCGGAGAGATTCCATTTGCTTATTGCTCGCGACCGGGAAGACGCGCCTACTGCATCCACCCAAAAGCAGATGACTTCGGTTTTTCCATCGGCATCAATATCGTAAATCGCGACGGGACCCGGCCGGTCGGGAGAGAGCGTTTCCAAGTGAGTTTCCGCGGCATCTGCATCTGGGATAGTAAGATGCTTGTCGCCGCGGGACCAGAGAGGTTCGCCTTCCAGCGTGAACGCGCCGAGGAAACAGGGGTGGATGCCGCCGAGTGATTTGTAAACGAGAAAATCGACGTTGCCATCGCCGGTCAGATCGCCGATGCGGATGTCGCCGCCCCACGTTTCGTTTAGAAAGGCATCTGGAATTGGGACGCGTTGATAGAGATGCGCGGATTGTGGGTGATGCATTTTTTTTTCGTGTAAAATCGCGAGGGACAGGTCTTCGCGATACGGTGCGCTACGGTTATCCGGTAGTGGGAACGCGAGGGACAGGCCCTCGCGATACGGTTCTGTGAGCGGCAAACGCGAGGGACAGCCCTTCGTGATAAGGTTATCCGGTAGTGGAACTGCGAGGGACGGGCCCTCGCGATACGGTTTAATTCTCAAACAAATGCCTTGAAAAGTCCCACATAGAGCGCGAGCACCTTCTCCGGGTCTGGCCCTGTATACGCGCACTCGTTGGAAATGTAACCTGAAAAACCAATGCGGTTGAGCCATTCAAACATCTGCCGATAGAGTTCAAATGTTCCCGACTCTTCCACACGGTGCGTATGCACGGCGGTGATATGCGGTGCCACGCGCGAAAACAGCGGTTCAATGTTTCCCTCTTCGCATCCGACAAATTGCGAGTTGAAGACGAAGCCGACGTTGGGCAGATTTACGTCTTCAATCACGCGCATCGCCGAACTCGGGTCGGTGAAAGAACCGTGCATCTCAATGGATACGGTAATGTCCTTCGGGCCCGCGTAGTTGCCGAGTTCCTTTAATCCTTCGGTGACATAACCGATAACGGCTTCCTTCGTTTCCTCAGTATATCTATCGCCGAGGACGCGGACGTGGTCGCAGCCCATAAATTCCGCCATGTCAATGACGCGTGTAATGCGGCGGACGCTCTCTTTCCGGTCTTCCGGATCTTCGGCGTGGAAATTCTGGCAACTCGTCAGCGATGAGATGACTACGCCGCTGACATCGACGTGTGCCTTTAACCGGCCCCATTCAGCGCGCGGCGTGTGCCACTCGAAGCCGTGCTTCTGTTTGTAATCCATTAAGAATTCAACGCCGTGATACCCGGTAGCCTCGGCGGTTTCGAGTATCTGTTCAAGTTCCCAATCTTGGCACGTTTGATACGTGTTCAGTGCCCATTTCATTGATTATTCTCCTTCCGCCTCTTTTGTAGTTTGAGATTTCCCGATTTCAAACGGTCAAAATCGGGTGCTCTTGCCCTACAGAGAGGGGCCGTTGTCGATTTTCGATTGTTGGCATCAAAACCGAAAACTGAATTGTTCGCTCCTACTGCATCGAGACTGCATCGAGACGCGGGAGGTCTCTCCTACTGTTGTTTTGGAATAGGGAACCAGAGTCCCCCCGTTTTGACGGTTAACGCCTTGTGCGTCGTGTGATTAATGCCGATGACATCGACGGTGATTTTCTGTTGCAAGCACTGCACCAGCACTTCGGATAGCGAGTAAGAACCTTTGCTTGCTTCATCAGTGACGAGGACGAATCGGCGGTTTGCGTCTTCGCGAAAATTGACGCGGCGAATTGTTTTGATGATGGCGTTGTGTGCGCGTTCATCTCCCGCCGCCGCGACGACGTGTGAAGTCAACAACCGCTTGTATCGTTCCACATCGCGCGTTTGCGGATGGATGATGGTATCGTCCTCAAGGTATCTGAAAATCACGATGCCGAGGGTGAAATCGACGTTTTTCTGTTCAAATACCTCTACCATCTGATTCAGTTGTCTACCAACAGCACGGATATTATCTATCATACTGCCACTAATGTCAAGCAAAAAAACGATGTCGACGTTGACAGGTTCGCTGTCGCCATCCGCGATGCTTTCGGCGATGCCTTCTAGTGCCTCGCCCATCTCTGCATCCCGGTCGATCGGTGCTGCATGCGTCGGTTCGGCTGTTACAGTTGTCCGCTGCTGCCCGTGCCGATGGACAGGGTTGCGCTGCAGGGTGGGCACTTGCGCCGGGGCTGTGCCAAGTGACTTCCACTCCGGCGTTTTTGTCGTCTCTTCGCTCAGCGATGTTTCTGCCATCGGGAGCCGCGCGTCGGTGCCCGGCATCAGCATCCGAGAGCTGCTAGATGCGGGAGTCGGCCGCATAGGGGCATCTGTGCCGGCAGCCACGGTAGGTAAGATAGGTGTAGAACGTTTCGCTGCAGGCATTGCACGTTTACGGGGGCTCGTCACGTGAAAGCGCGGGATATTCGTCACCGCGATTGCCTCAGAGACGAGCGGTTCGGAAGGCGGAACGGGTTGATACCACCGGATGTAGCCGAAACTCACCACACCGAGTGCGATGGCGTGGATAATGAGAGAGATGAGGAACGATTTCCGCGTTTTTTGCCTTATGCTTTGGCGTTTGCGGGTGTAGGTTTCGGTTGAGTAGCGGGAATATCGGCTCCAGTTGCCAACAAATTCGCTGTGGTTGATGTGCATGATTTTTGTCCGGCAGTTTGCGAGGGACAGGCCCTCGCGCTACGTTGATGGAGAAACATCGGCAGAGCTTGAGAGACAGGTTCTCGCCCTATGTTGATGGAGAAACATCGGTAGTTTGCGAGGGACAGGCCCTCGCGCTACGTTGATGAACGGTATACATTGACAATTTGCGCGTGCCGGGTCTTCGCGCTACGTTGATGGAGGTGCTAGGACAATGGATACAGTGCCTCGGTTTCCATCGATTTGGAGTTGCTGTCCATCAGCGATGTTTCGGGTTGCGTTCGGGATGTTGGCGATGGCGGGAATGCCGTATTCTCGCGCCACTACCGCGCCGTGCGATAACATACCGCCGCGCTCCATGACTAACCCCGCGGCGTGCAGAAAGAGCGGTGTCCAGGCCGGGTCTGTGGAGGGACACACCAAAATATAGTCCCGTTCTGTCGGATGAACATCTCCCGGGTCTGAAAGCACACGCGCCGGCCCTGTCGCGATGCCCGGTGAGACTCCCGTGCCGGTATATGCCTGCGTAGGCGAGGTTTGCGCTGTCGCTTTGGAGGACAACTTTTCCGTTAGTGAATCGCTGAAGAGGACATCAGGGATTTCAATCTGTAGCAATGCCTCTCGCTTTGACTTTCGTTCTGCAATGATGCGGCTAAAATCTTCGCCGTTGATTAGCGGTGCTAATTCATCTGGCACTAAATAGAAAATGCCGTTATTGAGTTGATACCGCCGGTCGAGTTCAATTAAAGCGCGCCGGATTTGTTCATAACCGAGCATCAGATAAAATTTCGCCGTTTCGCGGAAGGGCATATAGCGGCGTGTGAATGCGAGTTCTTCCTCAATCTGTTTCCGCAAACGCTTCTTATTTTTTAGCAACTCGGCGAGGTGATTTTCTGCTTTTTCGCGTTGTTGAGTGGCTCCTTCGCCATATCCAATGTGCGCGTCTATCCTATCATCTTCGGTAGGCGCGCTTTTCACGCGCGCTTTAAAAGAAGCGATAATCTGCTCAAGGTAGTCAGTATCCTCGCGCCAGCGCGGTTGTGCCAACTCAAATTCTCCGACGGCGCGATGTCCAGCTTCCGCCAAGAAATCGTCAAGAGACAGAGTTCCCCTTGCTACCTGCCCCAACTTTTCATTCGTTTCGACGGTGAGATTGTCCGATAACCCGCTGATGAGTTGTTGCGTGAGCGTCTTCGCTTCTGCTTCATCGAGACACTTTGCGAGTCCTGCTTCTAGTCGCTGAAGCGAGAAGCCTGCGAGGAGCGTTGCTGTCAGTGCTTGTGGTGCGAATTCGCGCAAAGTTTTGTCGCGCCATTCTTGGAACTTCGCTACCACCTCCGCGTCGGACAGGTCAGGATAGACGATGTGCCACGCCGTTTCTACAGTCGCTTGGAACTGCGGGAATACTTGCTCTTTCAACCGCCGGTCGAAATTAAGACGCTGTTTGCGCAAGCGGAGTTCGGTTCTGCTCATCCGCGCGATATGTAGCGGGAGTTTAAGCCAAAACGAGGCGGTGCTGTGCCTGATATTCGGTGCGGCTTGCGCATACATTGCCTTTTGCGGCTCCCGTTTGAGTGCTTCAAAATCGTGCGCGAGGGGGTAACCGTCAAAGTAGAGTTCGGTTTCTCGGTTTAGGTTTACGTAGATGCGGCCGCAAACCAGCTCAAGGATGCCCATTGTATCCACGCGCGCGCTCGGATAGTAACCTAAATTGCGATACGCAATACCTAAGCCGCCGGTGCCGGACATAAATTCCTTGATGATTTCCCATGTCATTGGTAACGGTGCGGGCAACACTTCGGCGATGTTGTGATGACACCAGACGGTTCCGTGTTTATCGGCGCGTTTCTCTAGGCGGCGGATTTCCTCTTGACGCAGTTTTTCCACAACTTCCGGTGGGTGGATATGGACATCCTCCCTTACAGTTTGAGTTGTGATGGGCCTCGCCTGCAGCAGGACAAATTCGCCGTCAGCGAAAGCCCACTCAACATCCATCGGTTGTCCGTAAAATGCCTCTACCTGCATGCCGAGTTTTGCGAGGGATTTCAGTTGCGCGTCTGTGAGGCTCGGCATATCCTGTTTTGCAATAGGCACTGTTTCGCGCTTACTAAGCGTGCCTACCGAATCGGAATCCTCGCCGTAGGCATGCTTTTCAAGCGCGCTGACCATCTCGGTTTTTTTGGCAATTGTTTTTTTGACAATTTCCCCTGTTTCTCGCGAAACCTGAAAATTGTCTGGGGTAATTTCTCCAGAGACAACGGATTCGCCGAGTCCCCAATTGGATTCGATGATGCAGACGTTTTCGTCAAAGGGACTTACCGTGAAGAGCACGCCTGAAATCTCGGCGGGGCACATCTCTTGGACGACGACTGCCATCGCCAAGCCTTCATCAGTGATACCTTGTGTTTGCCGATAGGCGATAGCCCGTGAAGCCCAGAGGGATGCCCAGCACGCTGTCACAGCATCCAACAGCATATCGGAGGTGACGTTGAGGAACGTGTCTTGTTGTCCGGCGAAGCTGGCATCCCCCAGGTCTTCGGCAGTTGCACTGGAACGGACTGCGACGGTATCTGTCTTCAACTGGGCGTGCGCGTCTTGAATTGCGGTGATAAGTGCTGGTGCCAACGCGATGTCTTTTGCGATTTTTGACACTTCTTTCACCGAGAACCGATAGGCATCCGTTGTTACACAGAACCCGTTTGGGACAGCAAAGCCGGCGCGCGTCAATTTGCCGAGGTTGAGTCCTTTTCCGCCGACGTGCCCGAGGTCTTCGTCCATAATCTCTGAAAAATGTTTGATAAACTGCATAGTTTATTCCCGCGTGAAAATAGTATAGCAAATTTTGTCAGTTGATGCAAGTGGGTTTCTCGCGGGACAATTTTGATGTCCAAAAAACTTGATTTTCAGAGAAAGATTTGGTATTATTAATTTCTTGCATTTTGCTGGGAAATCAGGTATACTAAAAATGAGAGAGCATCTGGGAGGTTTTCTCATCATGGCTTATAGGAACTTTACCTTAGACACGGTGGAAGACGCATTTCAGTTAGAAACGCATCGGTTTATCGGGCTCTTTTCTGAAGCGGTGCCGGTGGCACCGAGTGACTACCTGACTGCCGGATTGGCGAAGAAGGCACCGTTAGCTCTCGCGATTGACACCGAGAAGGCAAAATCGGAATTGATTGTTGCCGATATTCTGGTTGAACTGTGTGAGCATTTTGATGGCCGTATCAGTCTCTTTTCGGGTGTTGATTTCAACGTTGATGCCAAAAGCGAGTTGACAGGGGTTTGCGATTTTTTAGTGAGTTTGTCACCAAACCAATTTTCGGTGAAGGCACCGATTATCATCTTGGTTGAAGCAAAAAAAGACAGCCTCAAAGATGGGCTTGGACAGTGTGTTGCGGAGATGGTGGCGGCGCAACGCTTCAATGCGGAAGCAGGGAATGACATTCCGTGCGTTTATGGAGCGACTACCTCCGGGATGAATTGGCTGTTCCTTAAGTTGGAAGGACAGCAGCTCTCCATTGATATGACAGCCTATTCGATTGATAGGTGCGACAAGCTTCTCGGCATCCTCGCCAGCATGGTGAAACAGGAGGCGTGAGATAGGAGGGAGCTACATCATGGCGTATAGCAACTTTACCTTCGATTCGGTGCGGGAAATGTTTGCGCTTGAAGCGGTTCAGGCTATCGGCATCTTTG